>URDM01000062.1 GCA_900546575.1 uncultured Prevotella sp. | reverse complement strand
GAAGCTCAAACAGCTCGTGACTGTGGTATTGGGAGTAGTATTTCATGTCGATTCTTGTTGATTTTAACACCCAAAGGTAATCATTTCCAGTGAACTACGGAAATATATTGGGAGGTAATTTATTGAACTTCAGTTGGTTACATTTAATTAGTAGACCCTAATTATAATTTGCAAATATATTTCAAAAGAATTAAAAAAGCAAAGAAACTACGAATAAATTACATTATGCCACCAATATTTAACATTTCCTATCTTTACGACAGTATTATATATATTACAATTACATTACGCAATAACATGATGTATAATAATTAATATATATTGGCAATAGTACCATCGTTCCATCCTCGTTCACTCTTCGATTTATCTTCGTTATGCCTCCGTTATGCTTCCGCTTCATTAACGGAGGTAGATTGAGTTCACTACGGAGGATGAACGAAAGAACAACGGAGAGCGAAAGAGGTGTTCTGTTTTTAATTCCCAACTGACTTATAATTCGGAAATTATATCTATATTTGCAATATAATACTACAGAAATATTAATATGGATATAGCTATATATATAAAATCAATCAACGAACAGTTCCGTACTGGCATAGCTCGTGAGCATTCGTACCGACCTATGCTTCAACAATTGCTCAATGAAATGCTTGATGGTCTTGTTATTACAAATGAGCCTGCAAGAATTGACTGCGGTGCTCCAGACTTCATCATTTCTTCAAAAAAGACCAACACTCCAGTTTTTTATATAGAAGCTAAGGACATTGACGATAGAGACCTTGACGGCAGAAAAGAAAACAAGGAACAGTTCAATCGTTATAAAAAAAGTCTTGATCATATCATCTTTACCGACTATCTTAATTTCCATCTCTATGAAAATGGAGAATGGGTAAGAAACGTGCGCCTTGCAGAAGTTCATGGTGACAAAATAGACTTATGCAAAGATAGCGTTGAGGATTTTAAAGAATTGATAAATCATATTGCCACAACTCAACCTACACCTATAACTACAGCTAAACGCCTTGCGGAACAAATGGCAGCAAAGGCCCGCATTTTGGCTTCTACTATCAACAATGCATTTCGTATTGCAGAAAGCGAAGGGGAAGAAGAGGATGCGAACAGACAATTGCAAGGTCAGCTAAAAGCCTTCAGATTGGTATTAATTAACGACCTTACCACAGAAGGATTTGCCGACATATATGCTCAAACTGTTGCATATGGAATGTTTGCAGCACGCTTGCACGACAATACTCCTGATAATTTTTCACGACAGGAAGCTGCCAATCTTATTCCGAAAACCAACCCTTTCCTACGCAATATTTTCCAGCAAATAGCAGGCTACGACCTTGATGAACGAATAGCATGGGTGGTGGATGATTTGGTGAACATTTTCCTTGCTACAGATGTACAGAAAGTCATGAAGAATTACAAGAAGAAAGGACTGCATCATGACCCGATGATTCATTTCTACGAGGACTTCCTGTCTGCATACAATCCATCATTGCGAAAAACCAAAGGTGTATGGTATACCCCACTGTCAGTGGTACAATTCATAGTGCGTGCTGTAGACGAAATACTAAAGCGTGACTTCAACCTTGCAGAAGGTCTTGCCGACCATTCAAAATTCATACACGAAGTAGTAAACGAACAATACAAAAAAGGTGAGAGAATTAATGGAAAACTGACAAAACCAACTATCAGAAAAGAAATGCATCGAGTGCAGATACTCGACCCGGCTACAGGCACCGGAACTTTCTTGGCTGAAGTTGTAAACCAAATCTACGATAAATTTCATGATATGCAAGGTATGTGGCAAGGTTATGTCAACGACCACCTATTGCCACGTCTTCATGGCTTTGAGTTGCTTATGGCAAGCTATGCTGTAGCTCATCTGAAACTCGATATGCTGCTTGAGCAAACTGGCTTCAACCATGCTGAAAACAAGAAGCGTCTGAAGATATATCTTACCAATTCACTCGAAGAATGCCATCCCGACACTGGTTCTTTGTGGGCACAATGGCTCAGCGACGAAGCAAGTGCAGCCAATCGTATCAAGCGCGACTGTCCGGTAATGGTAATGATAGGAAATCCTCCATACTCGGGAGAAAGCCAAAACAAAGGAGAGTGGATTATGCACTTGATGGAAGATTACAAGAAAGAACCAGGCGGCGAGACTCATTTGAAAGAACGTAACCCCAAATGGATTAACGACGATTATGTGAAGTTTATCCGTTTGGCACAATATTATATTGAACGTAACGAATGTGGTGTCATAGGATTTATCAATCCACATGGATTCTTGGACAATCCGACATTCCGTGGCATGCGTTGGAACTTGTTGAAAACCTTTGATAAGATATACACAATCAACTTGCATGGCAACAACAAGAAGAAGGAGATATGTCCCGACGGTTCACCCGACGAGAATGTATTCGACATACAGCAAGGTGTAAGCATAAACCTGTTTATAAAAACAGGCGAGAAAAAAGCGAAGGAACTTGGAAAAGTTTACTATTATGACCTTTATGGTAAACGTGAGGAAAAATATAACTTCCTCACAAATACTCCATTCTCTGAAGTGAAGTATAAGGAACTCAATCCCATTGCACCAATGTACTTCTTCGTACCAAAGGATTTCGAACTGATGGAGGAGTATGAGAAAGGGGTGTCATTGGATAGTATATTTTGCCAAACAAATGTTTCTGTAGTAACAGCCAAGGATAAGATTCTTGTTGATTTTAATCCTAAAGACCTCCTACACAAAGTTTCAACTTATTATGATGGTGTAGCTTCAAAGGATTTCATACAAGAATATGCTTATCGACCATTTGACAAACGCTTTGTGTATTATGACACAAAATTGATTGAAAGACCACGAGAAATTTTGATGAAGAATTTTATTGGTCATGATAATATAGCACTTTTAACTTGCCGACAAATAGCAGGAAACGAATGGTCGCATGTTTCTATAGACAATCATATAATAGATGACTGTCGTGTATCGAACAAGACCAAAGAACGTGGCTATGTATTCCCCCTCTATCTCTATACCAATGAATTTGGCAAAGAGACAAAGGTTGCAAATCTGAACGATGAAGAATGGCAGAAGTTTAATAATGCTATAGGACGAGTTACTTCCCCCGAAGAGCTGTTGGCATATATCTATGCGGTACTTCATTCGCCATCTTATAGAGAAAGATACAAAGAGTTTCTTAAGATGGATTTTCCTCGCATTCCATTACCAACATCTGAGTCAGAGTTTGTACGACTTGCACAAATAGGCCAACAACTCATCGACTTACACATGATGAGGAATACACAAAACTGGAAATGTGACACGACATTCCCAGAATCCGGCTCACAACAAATTGATATGCTCAAATGGAAAGACAAACAAGTATGGATTAACAAACAACAATACTTCGGCAACGTACCAGAAGAGGTTTGGGACTTCTATATTGGAGGTTACCAACCTGCACAAAAGTGGCTTAAAGACAGGAAAGGCCGAACGTTGGTATTTGACGATATAAAACATTATCTATATATCATACATGCATTGGCAGAAACCATAAAATTGATGCAGAAAATATGAAATATTTGGCACAAACAGACAACCATTTAATGTTTTAGGGTACTATTCCCATTCATGAAAGATGCTCAGAAAGTTCGGGAACTCAATCTAAAAGTTCGGGAACAAGTTCGGTAACGTCCCATGAAAGTTCGGAGATAATACAAAAACACAATTGCAAGACAAAAATATAATAGCAAAAAACTATGACAAAAAATAAAAATACCAATTTCCAATATATACCTTTGGGGAGTTTTATAAATATCCCTTTTACATTAACAGTAAAAATACTATTGGCAATAGGCAGAGTGTTTCACTTAACCTACAATGCAGTGAACATAATAGTATGGTACATGCTATTACCATTAGCATGGGTTGGCATACTTGACTATAAGCCCCACAAGCTGATATTGTCACCATTATGGTTGTTACTCTGCATAAGCATTGTAATTCTTCAGAGAAAGAAGTTCAATCAGTTTTGTGATACCATTTCAAACTCTCACAGATATTCATTGCATCCTTCGGCAACTACTACCTTTGGTCAGTAATCATCTGTTTTATGGTACCATTGCTGATAACAGCAGTACTTCTTCTTATTTAGATAAAACAATATATATTTTAGATTTATACGGCTATGAAACACGAAATAATAGATAGATTTAGAGGTTGCCTTTATGGTCAAGCTATTGGCGATGCACTCGGATTGGGAACGGAGTGTATGACTGATGAGGATATATCTTGGAAATATCCTAATGGACTACAACACTATAATCAGATATACCAAGACAGACATAGGAAACGATGGGAAATTGGCGATTGGACTGACGACACAGACATGATGCTATGCATTGCTGATGCAGTAAATGAGGACAAAGGTGTTAATTTCTTAAATATCGCCAAACATTTCAAAGTTTGGGCTGAAGGCATGCCTATGGGTATAGGGTCACACACCTATAAGGTTCTTACTATTGGCGACTATGCCGAAAAGCCGTTTGAGGTTTCGTATATGGCCTGGAAGATGAGCCGCTACCAGTCAGCCGCCAATGGAGGACTGATGCGTACATCCGTAGTCGGACTTTTCCCAAGGGAAACAACAGCCTGTGCTGAGAAAATATGTCAGCTCACTCATTACGATCCAAGATGTGTAGGCTCATGTGTCATTGTTTCGGAGCTGATACATGCGTTGGTCTATGGCATCGAACCTCCTACACGCTACAAAATGAAAGATATTGCCAAGCAATATGATATGGAAATATGTGATTATATAGACAACGCATGGGAGGGACCTCATGTCAAACCACTTGTGTTCTACGACAATTGTGGCTATACCTTAGTAACGCTATCTGTAGCTCTATGGTCATATTGGCATGCCTCTTCATTCGAAGAAGGATTGCTTGCCGTTGTGAATGCAGGAGGCGACGCAGACACTAATGCGGCAGTGGCGTGTGCCATTCTTGGTGCGAAGTATGGATTTCACGCTATTCCCAAAGAATATGTAGATGGTCTTTTGTATAAGGAGACCTTGGACAAAACTATAGATAGCCTTTTGAATATTTGTATAAAATAAATAATATGGCACTCGCAATAAACATAAACGACCTGCTTAACAAGTAGAAGATTGAGTCTAACCGCATTGAGTTTAAGAAAGGTTGGAATCAGGGGAGCATATATCATAGTATTTATGCCTTCGCTAATGATTTCGACGACCTTGGCGGTGGATATATCATCGTTGGTGTAGAAAAACCATTTGACATTCTTGGTTAATATTCTGGTACACGAAGGATATTCAGATAGTTTGGAAACTCAATCAGAAAGTTCGGGAACAAGTTCGGTAACGTCCCATGAAAGTTCGATGCAGAAAGGACATTGGTTCGGAGAAAAAACTACAATAAGTTCGGAGAGAATAATCGACGAAAATCATATACTTCCGTCGAAAATCCGTCGAAATAGGTTCAAATTCGTCATAATTCAACGGAATTTATAGCGAAAGCGACCGGTTATAGCGGACTCCATTAAAAATCCGACCGTTTTTAACGGTATTCCGACCGAAAACAGCCCAATCGGTCATAATATCCGACTCTATAATATTTAATACAAAACCAGAGAGCATGCAAAATCCTGCCATTTTATTTTGCAGTTTCAGTCATTTGTACTAACTTTGCAAAGTTAATATACAACATCTCGGGGTTGACTGGATTTGACAGCGGGATGAAATGGTATGTAAGCATGCGGAGCCTCGATGGCTAGCTCCTTAATCTGAGTGATCAACAATTTAATTGGCGAAAACAACTACGCTCTCGCTGCTTAATCGAAGTACAGTAGATTAGCTTTATTCCGCCACAAGGTTGGCGGAACGAGACATCGCTCCAAGGATGTTGTTCCGAATCTGAGGGTCAAGCGGTGCAGGTAAATCGGAAATAGTCTGTGTATGCCTCGGTGCACGGATGAAGTTTTAGAGGATAAGGTTGCGATTGGTGGTCCAGGTCTTGTCGCAGCACGAAAACCGAAGGCTGGAATAAGCATGTAGAAAGCATATGGTTTCCCTGTTTGGACGTGGGTTCGAATCCCACCAGCTCCACAAAGAGGTAATTATCTAAAGTTTAGATAGTTACCTCTTTTTTTTGTTTTATAAAAATAACAATTTATGAAAACCCACAAGAATTACACAGCGGAAGACTTACGCAAAGCCTTCTACCATAAGCAACGCTACAAGACCGTATTCATGTTCCTGCAAGAACAAGTCACCAAGAAGACGCTGATGAAACGACAAGGCACAGCCCGCACATACGACAATGCCTATCGGCGTTTCAAGGATTTTCGTGAGGATATGGATTTGCCATTCAAGAAACTCACACCCGACATGATAGAGCAATATGAGGCATGGCTCATCAACCGCCGATTGAAGCAGAACAGCATCCGCTGCTATCTGCGCACACTCAACACCTTGCTGTACAAGGCGGCTGAAGAAGGTCTGTTGAACAATCGTAATCTGTTCAGCCATGTGCATCTGTCGTATGTCAAGACTACCAAACGTGCCATCAGCGAGAAGGAACTGAAACTCATAGCAAACATCCGTCTGCCTGAAAACTCGTCAATAGCTCTCGCACGCGACATTTTCATGTTCAGCTTCTATATGCGTGGTATGCCTTTCGTGGATATAGCCTATCTGCGAAAGACCGACTTGAAGAACGGTATGTGGACCTATTGCCGCCGAAAGACCAACCAATGCCTGAAGGTGGAATGGGAAAAGGCACAACAAAATATTATCGACCGCTATTCCCGTCAAACAGCCGACAGTCCATATCTGTTTCCCATCATCTTGAAGGAGGACGGTACAGAATACCAACAATACCAACGTATGCAAATCAACATAAACCGTGCATTGAAGAGGTTAGGAAAGATGGCTGGATTGAAAATGCCACTCACCACCTATGTAGCTCGCCACACCTGGGCAAGCGTAGCCAGAGATATGAACATTCCTATCTCCATCATAAGTGAAGGCATGGGGCACAACTCCATAAAGACCACGCAAGTGTACCTCAATTCTATCGACACATCAAGAATCAACAAGGCAAACAAGCGGATAATAAAGAGGATTGGAGGTTGAATGAAAAACCTTCGTATCAAGGCATGATACGATCATTTCAAGGCATGAAACGGTCATATCATGGCATGATACGACCATATCAAGGCACTGGTCAGAGCTATATATCACGATACGGACATTAGTATCACGATTATAACCTCTATTGCATATAAGCAAAGGCGGATGCGCAAGACTATGGGTCTTGGGCATCCGCCTTTATTGTTTGGTTTATCTCGTAAGCGAGAACTTCATACTCAGTCCAAAGTCTTGCGTCGTAGTAGGATAACTGCTCGACGAAAGCAACGGGGTGTTGGTCTGACGATCATAATAGAAGCTCATAGTGAGCAGACGTGACAAGGTGTAGTCGGCTGAGAACGACAGCTTGAATGCCGTATTGCCGCTGTTGGCTGCCGACGTTCGTGTGGCTATGTCACGAGTAATGGATGCCTGCTTACGCAGACTGAGATCGAGACGTAGCTTGAGGTCGTTGTTGACTCCTGTAGACGAAGTGTTGCGACTATTATAGCCTGTTTTCTGCTGCGACGCACCAGCTGCCGTCGAACGACCACGCTGGCGTACACGACGATGGCGATTGCCACCGAAGGGATTGAAGTTGTTGAGCGTATAGGCTGCTCCTATAACCCAGTCGTGCGACGACGCTTCATTGATCTGTACTGACGTCATGCTGAGGCTCATCACACGTGTGGTGCGATACTCAGCCTTGATGGTCATGTTGTTCTGCAGCGTGACGTCAATGCCGAGCAATGGCGAGAAAGCCTCGTTGATGCTTACGGTCGACACGTTGAACATCGAGTTGGGCACGGGCATTCCGGTTGTGGCATCGTTGATGAATCCCAATCCGTTCATATACTCCATATATGTACTGTACGAAGCATACGAGCCAACGGCGTAGACGCTCTTGTAAGCATGGCTTATGTTGACGCTCTTGAACACGTCGCGCAGCCATGGCAACTTAGACAGTCCGCTGTATCTTAAGGTCCAGTTGGGCAGCAGATGCGAGAGCGAAGGGAATATCGACAGTCCGCCGTCACCCATCTCGGTATAAGCCGATAGGAATGCCGGCACCATGACATCGGCGCTATAACGGCTCACTCCACCATTCTCGGCACTGAAAGGCTTGCCTGCCAATGCTGTTCCGGCAGGATAGACGGCTCCTGCATAACGAGCCTCAACACGATCGCGTATCCTATCGAGCGACGAGCAGAACCTGTCGAACGACTTTGAACGATAGCCGTTATTGGCATTGCCCGAACCTTCAAACGCACTACGAAGCGATGTAGTAGTCATTGTGAACGTACCGCTCTGCGTTGTTGGATTGCCTTCGTACATATACTGCACCGAACGAGCCGTGGTAACGGTGCGTGTGGCAGTAAGGTCGATCTTAAGATTGCGCACAGGCTCAAGCGTAGCACGCAGCTGCAGCTCCTCGGTACGATTGGTTGTAGCTGGCGTAGCGAGCGAATCGTTCATCAATAGCCATCCGTTGCGACGTGCCTTCTCGATATATCCGTCGCCTATGAATCCGAAGGCGAAGTCGAGACCCGGCGACATGGCACCCATACCCGAACGCTGTCCGAACACATCACCTATCATAGGCTTGAATCCAGGCAGCGACATGGCATACTGGTTGCGATAGCTCAGACTGACATTACGCACCATCATGAGCACGCGTGCCACCGACTGTGCTGTGCGATACCAGCGTTTCTCGTCAAGCGGCTCTTTGGCCGACACAGCTATCTTAAGCTTCAGCGCCGAATCCACCTTATTCAATATACGTATGTTATTGTCGTCGAGGCGACGATAACGCAAGTGGAACGGCTTGCCGTCTTCGGTCTTGGCGCTTACAATAAGGCGGCGCGTCTTACGGCTATGCGTAACCTTAAGAGTAGTGTCGGGCAAGAGGGTTATCTCCTTCTCGTAAGCCCGCTTGTTCTTAGGCAACTGTCGGCGCAGTTTTTCATCGCGTGCTGCCTTACGATTGTTCTTGGCATCCTTGCCCGATGTCTTGTTGCGACTCTGCGATGATTTATTGCTACGTGAACTGTCGCGACGGAAACGCTCGTTGGTCTTCTTGAGGAACGGTATGTGGTTGTACAGTTTCTCCATATTGAACTGGGCGTTGATGTTGGCCTGACGGTTGTTGGCTATGTTATTGCCAAGCGACGTGCCGTCTTCAAGGTCGGTACCACGCACCCAATTGTACGATGCTGTATAGCTGGCATCGGATGTAATCCAGTCGAACACGGGCAGCAGATTGATAGGCAACTTGTACGAAGCCTGGAACTGCTGATTGTAGTTGAGCGGTGTGCCCATGTGCTTGATTGATGTCCAGACAGAGTCTTTCCACACCTCGTAGCGGTCGGGATACAAATCCTTGTTGACGGGCATATAGGGCTCTTCAATCTCGGCATTGGTGGCGCTCTGGAAGTTCATGTGCAGATTCTTCGTAAGGTCCCAACGCAGGTTGAACTCACGGTTCCACAAGAACTGCGACGCAAACGTCAGCGGCAGGTTCTGATTCTCAGTAGCCTCCATGTCGCGCTCCTGCAATTCGTAGTAGTTGCGCGTTATCTCGGTGTTGAAGCCCACGTTCTGCGGCAACCAGTTGAATCCGAATCGGCGAGGCAGGTCGAGCCACTTCGATTTCGACTTGATCTTCTTGAACGGTTCGAGCGACTTGTACACCGGACTCCACTGATAGTTCATGGCACCGCGCCAGTTGTCCTCACGTTCATAAACCGTAGTCTCGCCCGTAGTGTAGCTGTGGCTATGCGAGTAGGAGAACGAGAAGTTGGCAGGATCGTAAGGCATAGGATGGCGCTTGGTCTGTATGCCAACTCTCACGTTCGATAGCGATAGATTGGTCTGCGTCACCTTTGTAACGGCTATGCTCTCTATAGAATCGCGCTCATGCTTGTTGGCAGCAGCATCGAGAGCCTCATCAAGCAGCATGTCGTTGTCGAGCGGATTGTACTTGGGCGACGTCTTCTCCTTGGTTATCGAGTAGTAGAGCGGGGCAGAAACCTTGGCTTTGTCGGGGAAGAACTTGCCAAGCTCTACGTTTGTCGTAACCGAGTAGTTGGAATAGTCGTCTGTGGAGCGTTGTGCCACACCGTCCTCCAGCCCGCCAAAGCCAGCCGATGTATAGCGTCCCTGCACATTGACATTGCCAAGGTCGGACAGCTGAACATTGAGGTTGCCCTGCGCAGCCCAACCTCCCGAACTGTTGTAGTCCTTAAGGCGCAGCTCGTTGACCCACACCTCACCACTCTTTGTGCTTGCCGAATTGTTGCGCACACCTATAATCATAGTCTTCACATCACCAAGCGTCGGGTTGCCGACAATAGTGATACGGTTCTGCGGATTATCGGTATCGTAAGCCGAGTACGGACGATTGTACGACGCCTGACCAATGGCCTTCGCCTTGTTACGCTCACGCTTCAGTCCGGTAAGGAGCGACAGCGGAATGTCGAGCATATTGTCCTTGGGCCACACCTGCAGACGGTCAGCAGTAGAGTATTTGTTGTAGTCGTTGCGATGAGGTGTGAGCTTCAGCGGAATCTCATACTCGTAGAAGTTGTTCTTGTAGTCGGAACCGAGGCGTATGAATACCGAAAGCTGTCCGTTTTCAAGATTTGTCATGTTCTGCTCGAACGAGTTGGCATGCACAAACATCTGCAGACGCTTGTACTGACGCATATCGATAGACGTGTTCTTGTAGACAGCCTTCGACTCGCCCGAAGCGAGATTGTTGACTGTCATAGACAGCGCCTGCTCGTTGTTCTCTACAAGCTGCGGCTGCGTGGGGTCCTGTTCGCGCGATATGCCAGGAGGCAAAACGTAGTTGACAGGTGTCTTGTCGTTGTTCTCCTCGATATTGACAGCACTCACCTGAAGAGTTCCGGTAGATGAAGATGTATTGTCGAGGTTCTGCTCGTAGACACGCCACTCGCCTCGCACGAGGTCGAGCGTACCGAAGCGCAGCACTATTGGGTGCTTGAATCCGGTGAGGAACATACGCATGAAACGAACCGATGTGAGGTCGGTGATGCCCCCCACCCTACGCTCGTACTCACGTAGGGGTATGCGGAACTGATACCAGTCGACCGACTCCTTCTGGTCGTTGCGCAGCTTGCGTGTTGTGGTGCGCTTGTCGACAATATAGTTGCGACCTATTTCAAGGTCTTCGGGACGTATCGACACCTTATATTGGAAGTACTTCTCGTATTCGCCCAACGTGTAGTCCTGATTGATGTCCTCAACATCGGGCGTAGACTTGTATGACGTATCGTAACTCTCGGTGCGCGAATCGTTGTCGGGCGAGTTGCCCTGTGGGTTGTTGATGTACTTATAGCGGCGCAATATGGGTGCCTGGATGCGGTCGAGGTCTGATCCACGATAATAGTGGTAGTTGTCGCCGGCAGGGTCTGCCCATATAGAGTCGAACACGGCAGGGCTCACCTTGCCTTGAATATCGCGCAAGAACTGCTGATACGGTTCCCACTTCTGCTCCTCGACATCGTTGAGTCCGTTCATTCCTACATCCTGCAAGGCACGTGAGCCCTTCGATGTAGCAAAGGCATAGGTGGTTGTAGCCTGATTGGGCACCTTGCCCCACTGGGTTGTGGTGAAAGACTGCGAACCGTCAATAGGCATACCGCTCTCGTAGAACTTCTTGCCGTCGCGCAAGATGTCCTCGCTCACCTCGCCAAGATTGATGTAGAAGTCGCCTCCATATTCCGAAGCCTTACCCTCGCGACGTGTATAGATGAATGGGTCGAGCATCCAGAACTCTATATACTCCACATTGGCAGCCTCGAAGTCGTTGGTGTCGAGCTTGCGCATCATGCCGCCCCAATGCTGCTGCGGATTGTTGAGCGTTCCGTCCTGAGCCAGATCGGGATTGAAGTTGTATGGTCCACGCTCGTTGGGATAGTAGGCAAGATTGAGTATGGACAGCGTCGACGTAGCTCCGTTGTACGAACTCTGGTCGCGGTTGGGGAAAAGCTCGTTGACATAGAACTCGCGTACGTAATGGTTGCTGAGCTGTTCGAGGTCGCTCTTGATGTGACTTGGCGTGAGCGACGACGAGCGGCGTGTGAACAATGGGTCAATAGTGTACCACGCCAGTCGCGAACGGTTGAAGCCCGAACGCAACGTGGTCATGTCGGCCTGTTCGGGAAACATCGACGGTACAGACGAGATAACCCACGACGTAGGTGTAGACACGTCGATAGTATTCTTGGAGTTCTCGAAGTCGTCGATATACGACGCATTGTCCTGTGTGCCACGGCTCTGTCCGGCTATGAGTTGGGCAAACTCGCCCGTGAATGATATGTGCGACGGCTGCGTGAGATGAAGCAAAGGCAACTTGTCGAGCATATTGGTGAGCCACTGGCTCTCGCGCTTCCAGTTGATGTTTATGCCCCAAAGGGTATTGTTGAGCGGTTCGGCTCCCATAGCCACCTTATTAGTGAGCGACTGTTCGGAGAGATGCTGTATGGTACCCGACAGCTGGAAATTCTTCGAGAAGTCGTACTCCCAGTTCATTCCGAACATGGTCTTGCGCTGCATACCATAGTCGGTGTTGCTCTCGAGCGACACATTCACCTGCGTGCCGGCATCGATAATGCTTTGATTGAGAATGGTCACCTCTCCCGCATTATAGTCAACCGAGTAGTCGGTACCCTCAGCCAGCACTATGCCACCAGCCGTTACCACTACCGAGCCTTGCGGAATGTTGTAGGCACCGGTCTGTATCACGTTGGCTGACGTGCCGCGAAACTGTCCCGTAAGCATATACTTGTCCTTCTCGGCTATCTGCCGCGCCACGGTCTTTGTAGAGTCGTAGAGTTCGGTGAAGGCATATTTGGAAGCCTGGTCTGTAGCCACTCCTTTCTGCACGAGATAGTTGTACATATACTTGCCGAAGGGTTCGGCAACGGGGAAGAACACTCGACCGTTGGTGACGGTATAGCCGTCAACGAAGTCGAAGAATCCGTTGGAGTGTGCCTTGTTGTTATTGTCGAGGCGGTCGGCACCAAGCATCTTAATGATGGTCTGTCCCTTCACCTGCGGTTCGGGTATATAAGTAAGGTAGACGCCTGCCGTATCGCTCTGGAACTTGACATCGAGGCGGAACTTGTCGCGCTCTACCGATGAAGCCAGATAGTAGACATTCTTCATCATGAGGCCCCAGTTGGCCTGCTGCGGATTGTTGCTCGTATTCTTGAGCGACTTCACGAACAGCGCCTTCGAAGCATCGGTATTGTCGGCAGCAAACTCGCCCACCTGATAGGTCACGCCGCCGTATGTGTACTCATAGGCAACGGCAAGCACCTGGTCGGTCTGCAATTGTGTCTTGAGCGATATGTATCCGAGAGCTGTATTTACGGTATATTCCGACGAATTGAGCAATCGTGCCTTCTCCAGTTTCTCGTAGTCGGCACCGCCTTCAAATCCCGGTATGGCGTCGAGCGTAGCCGATGTCTGGTCGATGTCGCGTGCGGCAGCATACTGATTCACCATACTCTGATACTCGGTATTGGCTGCATTCGACGGCACGGGCTGTCCGGTCACAGTCCACGACGTATTGGATACACGGGTGTTCTCGCCGAGGTCGGCAAGGGCTATGATGTTGCGGGTGTTGGCTGTAGTGGCGGTCTTGTTGGTAGCCCACACTTCTATGCGGTTAATCTTTATGCCCGACGTGATGTTGGGCAGAGAGCGCATCCAGTCGTCATACTTGTCGTGGAAGAACTGCGCAAGGAAGAAGTGGCGGTTTTCCTCATAGTTAGCCGCTCCTATCTCAAACGGCGTGAGCTGCTTGCCTCCCTTGGATGACACGCTCGTAGTAGACGACTTCTTCTGCGAAGCTACAAGTTGCAGTTTCAGTCGGCCGAACTGCAAGTCGGTACGCAATCCGAATAGCGACGAGGCTCCCTTTACCAACGACGAGTTGGATGGAAACGACACGTTGCCAGCCTCAACGAGCTTCACTATCTCGTCTTCCTTGCCCTCATACTTCAGTTTCAAGTTTTGGGCGTCGAAGTCGAACGTAGCGTCGGTGTTGTAGTTGAGGTTCATGTTCACCTTGTCGCCCACACGTCCGTTGACGTTAACGTTTATCTTCTCGTCAAAGTCCATGGTTGTGGTCTTGCGGTTGCGGATGGGAAGTGACGGATTGTCGATGTTCTTCATCGTAGCTCCGAACTTCAGTTCGGCTGTACCTTGTGTACGTATGCGCACACCGCCGGGACCGAATATCTTCTCAGCCGGACCCAGGTCGAAGTGCATGTCGCTGAAGTCGAACTTCTCCTTGCCCTTAGCCTGATATATCTCGTCGTTCTTCTTGCGGAAGAAGTTGCGCATAAGCTGTCGCTCACTCCATTGCATATACTCCTGTGCGGTCATCACAACGGGCGCAGCTATATATGTTCCGCCTATTTTCTGGCCTACCACATACTGTCCAAGCGAGTCGTCATACTCCACTTGCTGCTTCATATTGTCGGGGCGTTGCAGGTCGGCGGCGCCCTGATTGAGGTCGTCGAGCGTAATGGGCAGCGTTCGTTGTATGCGCCAGCGTGGATGCAGAAGCGAGTCGGGTATGGTGTCGTCGTCGGCAATAAGCGGCTGCGCCTTGATGGCTATGGTGTCGGCATGCGCCTGACGTATATTGCGACGTTGCGGACGTTGCGACATGGCAAAAGCAGCCATTGCCGCCATAACGAGTATGACGACAAACGTTCGGACAGACAATGCCATAGCCAGCCCTTTGCGCAAGAATTGCAATATGGTGTTAAGTAAGTTCAAATAAATGGCGTAATGGTTTACTTTATCTGTTTCAGAGCCAGCTTCACCACCTGCTCAACGGGCAACGACGGGTTGTCGGTAAGAATAGCCGTGACAACCTTAGCTGTAGGAGCGGGCGAGAATCCAAGCATAGTGAGTGCTGCAACAGCCTCATCGCGCACGTCGGATGGTATGGTAGAGTCGGCAGCCGAGCCCGCTGACACTTCCTGTGCAATACCAAGCGACAGTATCTTGTCTTTAAGGTCGACGATGATTCGCTGAGCTGTCTTCAGTCCGATGCCCTTAACACCCTTAAGCAGACGCTCGTTGCCCGACGATATTGCACCAGCAAGTTCGGCAGGTGGAGCTGCCGAAAGAATCATACGAGCCGTATTGGCTCCCACTCCCGACACGGTAATGAGCAGACGGTAGAGGTCGCGCTCCTGCTTAGTGGCAAATCCGAAGAACGTATAGGAGTCGTCACGACCACCCGTCACAAGACTTTCGTGTACATACAGCTTCACATCCTTATGTCCCTGTATGTTCTCGTAAGTGTTGAGCGATATATTGAGCGCATAACCCACGCCATAAGCTTCTACAATAGCCTGTGCTGGGGTGAGCTCGGCAAGCTCACCCTTTATATATTCAATCATTTCAGTTTAAACGTTATATAATTATGTAATATTACAACTTTTATAACGCAAAGAAGGGGTGTTTATTGTGTTTATATAAAAAATCCAGAAGACATTCCTACATGGAACATCTTCGGGATTGGTATTTCGTTATATTTTATTTTTTACTTTACAGCAATCTTGATGGTCTGATTGCCCATTTTGGCGATAACAATAGATTCTGATACGGCTTGCGATGCTGTGCCATTGATTGCCTTGGCAGCACCCAGCTGCTTGCCGTCAACAGTATAGAAGCGTACGGTCTCGTCATTGTTGAGACCTGAGAGCGTTACGATACCATCATTTGAAGTAACGATGATGCCACGAGTGGCTGTCTGATTGATATTGGTGGGGGTGTTCTGCAGATTGGCTTCCACCCAATAGAGGGTTGCCGTAGCCTTGTCAGAAGCCTTGTAACCGTCGGCTGTAGCGTAAGCCAAGATGTTGTAAGCTGCCGAAAGCTTTACTATGCCGTTCTTACTATACGTATCCGATGCCATATCTGTGTCGGTAATGGTGTAGTGATACTCGGCGTTGGGTGTAGAGCTAGCAAATGTCAGCTTGCCGTCAGCATAAGAAATGGCAGGTACTGCGCATTGCTTGTTAGGATTCTGTTCGCCAGACTCCTCATCCTTTAAAGCATAAATATAAGAATACTTGCTACCCAATGCTTCCTTGTAGTCCTGATAATAAGCCTTGGGAACGTAGAAAATACAAGTAGATGGTAATTCACAATTAATTGTGTTTTTGGGGAGCTTGCCCTGGAATGTGGCTTTTTCAAGCTTGGAACAACCAGCGAATATAGACAATATTGAATATCAGTTATTTATGGTTAATACGATAGAAAAGTGGATGTGCTTTTTTCTTGCATATAGAAGAAAACTAAGATTTAACGTATTTAACTTAATTTTACAGAAAAAATGTGAGTTTTGGGTCGCAAAATGAGGGAAACGATACAATAAGAGGATGATTGTCCGTAAAACTGTTAGAAATAAGAAAAGGCCATAGCGAGATTACCCACTATGGCACATCCTTTTTTACTTAAGGATTACGTTGGGGCTATCACAGATACCAACGGTCCTTCTACGAGAAAAAGCTCACCAAATTGACAATTGCATTTATGGCAAAGAGGCACGACATACCAACGTTTGTCATTTGAGTTGTCAAGTTGTACATGTGCGCCATCTGTCGCATGTTGTGTACAGCCTAACTTGTGACATCTATTTGCTTCTATTCCTGTTGCGTTTTCCCAGTATGCCAGCCAATTGCCATTTCTGCTACCTTCTCTTAGATTATGAACTTTATAAATACTCATATAATCGTATTTGAAAGTTATTTACTCTACTACAACCTGCCCCTGTAGTATTAGGACTCTTCACTAAGCGGAGAGAATGCTGAGGCTCTCAACCTCTTGGAGGAAATGGATCGTTTCCATGGGAATCTCTTTCTCGAATTTGACCATTGCGACCATGAATGAACAGCTCGGAATGCTGATTCCTGGAAATTTGGCGAGCAGCGGCAATTGCGCCAGATTGCCTATCGAATGTGGAAGTTAATCTCGAATTGCCTTCGCCCTTGATTCCCCATTTATCTCCTACTGGAACTACATGTTGATTCTTGCCCATCTATTACACCTCCTTTCTGCGCTCAGTTTTGACATATATGCCATACCACACTTTTGTTCTTGCAAAAGTCATTCCAAGGTCAGGTATACGACAATTTGTCGCAAGAGTTTGACTGTTTAGCGAACCAAAGTTAAAAATATGTCGATCAATCGCAATCTTTATGCGCAAATATGACATAATAGAAATCATTTTATTACCTTTGCACCGATTATTTACTAAATATTCGATGTTATATTATGTTCAATACTCTGTTAATTCTAACGTAATCGTTTGAAAATGAGGGAGTTAATTAACGTAATATAACTAATAAAATTTG
>URDM01000061.1 GCA_900546575.1 uncultured Prevotella sp. | reverse complement strand
CGAAGCCATCCGCAAGATGAGAACTCCATTGAGGGTCGTTGTAGACGACGACGTAGATAGGCTGCAGGTGTAAAGACAGCGATGTCAAAGCCGAGCAGTACTAATTGCCCGAGACTTTCTTCTTAGTAGTCGTGCTTTCAGTTGTTGACAAGTTTAACGACAGGTTTTGCTAATCAATTTGTCTATCTTATACGTGAGCAAATCGGAATTCGACATTCCACACTCAACATTCAACATTGAGTTTTTTGCTCCGCAAAAAACTTTAGGCGGTTATTGCGGCGGTGTCCCACCTCTTCCCATTCCGAACAGAGAAGTTAAGCCCGCTTGCGCCGATGGTACTGCAATGCAATGCGGGAGAGTAGGTGGCTGCCTTCTTTACTTGGGTCTTCAAGGTCTAACGACTTTGGAGACCTTTTTTTGTTTGTATATATCCTCCACGCACTTATACATTATTATATACGTACCTTATATAATATATATAGCTTACTGAGCCTTACTTTTTAAAGTGGGCTCAGTACCTTGAATAATATATAGCATTCTTTCTTGACATCGCCTGCGCTAAGTATTACCTTTGCAGCACGCTATACATTATTATGAGTTGACAAGTTGGCAAGCTGACGTGTTGTGAGTATCTTGTCTACTGATCATTTATAGCAAGCGTTCTTTGGCTTGTTTACATAAATAATTTGCTCAAATGCATGTTTGTACGTTCTTGTACATTGTTTGTATTAAATTGTATCTTTTTTTTCGCTCGAAAATTTGGGAAAACAATATATTTTCTTAACTTTGCAGTGCTAAAAGTAACTATAATACTAAAAGTGACTATAATACTAAAAGTAACGAGAATACTAAAATTTTCAAGTAATACTAATTTACTAATATTTAATAACCGAAAACATTATGATTAAAACTTTGCGTTTTACATTAGTAGCATTGATGATGCTTGTATGCGGTGGCGCATCTGCACAGACAACTATCAACTTCAAGAACATTTTTGAGCCTTGTCTTCAGCCTAACAAACCGGTTCTTTATCTTATGAATAAGGAAGCTGGTGCAGGTGTACAAACTGTAGGCGACGTAACAATGACCATTATTCCGGGCAACTATAGCTCTTCTCCTGCTTACCAGATGTTCACTGGCGACGCAGCTAAGTCGAACGCTTGCATCCGTCTCTATGGTAGCAAGGTGGACAACGAGAACGCTGAGGGATCGGCAATAAAGTTGACTAACAGCAAGGAGAATATGAAGCACATCGTTTTCGTTGCTACTCCGGTAGAGCAGGGGGCTGGCGAATTGAACGCTTCTTGTGGCACTCTGAAGTTCGAGCGCAAGACTAAGAACTATGTTTGGACTGGCGATGCCAAGGAGGTTACTTTCACTGTTAGCCGTCCTGAGGGCAAGACTGGTGTGCTCCGCTTCAGCGAAATCGTTGTAAACACTACTATGCCTGCTGCTAAGAAGTAATAACTGACTCAGAACATAATTCTCTACATTATTAAATTGTTGGCGGTTGCTGGAAGTCGTTTCAGCTCCGCCAATTCTCTGTAAAATTATATTTAACAACTAAAACAATAAAACTTATGATTAAAACTTTACGCTACGCTTTTGTTGCCGCACTTATGATGGTTGCTGGTGCAGTTAATGCTCAGACTGCTAAGGCTGCTAAGACCGAGAAAATCACTATCGAATTCTATGATTATTACAAGGATTTCGAGAAACAAGGTACTAATAAGGATGTCGTTTATTTGAGTACTCCATTAGAGCAAGGTGGTGTTAAGATTGTGTTTGATAAATCTACTGGTAGTGCTGCTCCTAATGTTACTTTCTACCCTTCTGACAAGAAAAATAACCCAAAAGTTTTAGACAAGGCATATGTAAAACTTTTTGGTGGTGATAAAAATAATGTCGCTGGTAATAAAATGACATTTTCGTCAGAAACAAAAAAGATTGTTTCTATTCGATTAGTTGGTACAAATTCTACCGATTGGGGTGAATTTTCTGCTTCTGCAGGAACTGTAAAATTTGAAGGCAATGAAAAAAATAGCAAATTGACTCCTGTATGGAGTTCTGATGATGCTAAGACTGGTGTATCTAATGTTACATTTACTATCAGTAGATCTGATAAAGATACTAAAGCTAATCAGGTTCGTTATGTAAGAGCTATCGTTACTGTTTTGAACGATGCTTCTGGTGTCAACAACATCACAGTTGACAACGCCAAGAAGGGTGTTCGTTACAACCTCGCTGGTCAGCGTGTTAACGAGTCATACAAGGGTGTTGTTATTGAGAACGGCAAGAAGATGATTGTTAAGTAATCTTCATCCCATTACATTGACACAATATTAGAATAAAAATAAAATGAGGCTATAGTACTTTCGCTATAGCCTCATTTTATTTTTATGAACTACTAACTTTAACGAACTACAAACTTTCTGCCGTTGGCAATATAGATGCCTGGACGGAGAGTGTAGGTTGCTGAGTTGAGGTTGGACATTACACCGACACATTCACCGTTGAGTGTATATACCTTTATCATTTTCTTGGCAGCCTTGGCGTTTATGCCGTTAATACCAGTTGTGATGATGATAGAGTTGTTAACGCCATTGAAGTCGTAGCACTTGCCGTTCTGATATTCGAGGTCGTCTGTCTGCTCGCCACTACCATTGTTAAAGATGATGTGTGTAGGCATATCGGTCTTGTCTCCCTTATACTCCCACATCCAAATGCTCATGCCTTTGTATGTCTTAGAAGTCTTGACACAATCCTCACCTGGCCAATTGCCACCAGTGTAGTTGTTTTTGTTATCGCTCAATTTAGAGTCCCATACCCATGCCTTAACATTGTTCCATGATGTAGGAGCTGCAAAGTAAACGTAGAACTTGCCAGTCGGATTTGGGGTAGGTGTTGGGTCTGGTTCTGGATCAGGATTTGGATTTGGATTTGGATTCGGGTTCGGATCAGGAACAGGAATATCGGTAAGAATCTTGTAGCCAGAGCCACCATCATATGAGAGGAATGTTGTAGCTGTGATGTCAGTAATGTCGCCAGTCTGTGCGCCGCTACCATTGTTGAGAATAATGTTGAATTTCTCTACGCCATCTGCCACGAACATATAATAATCTACACCTTCGATAGTTGTCTTGGTAGACATCTTCTTGCCAGGCCAATCGCCATTGAGAGTCTTGGCTGTTGTGCCGTCCCCTGCCCATGCATAGAGGTTAGGAGCGCTGTTGGCCTTAACGTATACTATGATAGAAGCATTTGGATCTACCTTTCTGAAGGTCAATTTACCGCCATTCTCTTTACCATCCTGGCTCATTGCGTACCAGTCAATAGTCTTGGTGTCGCCAAAGGCCATATCTGCGCCAATGGTAAGATTCACACTCTCACCAGGAGTCAAGTTCACCTTATCCTGACCTTGTATCTGATACCAACCAGACTGAGCGTCTTCAGAGAGAGTAACTGTCAGGTCGATAGTCTCTGTGCGGAATGTTCCACCTGCTTGTGAGAACTCAACAGTTGCAGAAGCAGAAGGAGCCTGCTCGTTCCATGTTGTGCCATCCTCTTCATGACCGTCGTATTTCTGATCGCCCTTTGATACAGGAGAAGTTGTGTAGATAAATGGGCCATCCTCGCCTATTACACCACCAGTCCAATCCTTTACAAGTACACGTACCTGACCTTGAGTCTGAGGAGCGTCTACGGTGATAGTAGAACCAGTATATGTCTGACCAGTAACAACATCAGTATATGTGCCTTCTGGGCAATCTGTGAATGTAGCACCACCATTGAGGGCTACGAGAGCGTAGCTATCCTTGTAAGCACGCTTGAAGGCGATACCACCATTGGCTTCACAACCGTCATCGGTCCACTGACCCTTACGGAGTGCAGGAACTGCCTGACGAATCTTGTTCAAACGAATGAGGTGTTGAGCTACATCATGATTCAATGTGGCAGCCACATTACCAGAAGCTTGATAATCACCGAAGTCAGATGCTTCCACATCACCAGTGATATAACCACCGAAGTAAGCACGACCTGTATCAGAGAGAGGACCATGAGGGCCACGATCAATTGCAGAACCACGACGGAAACCAATCTCAGAACCATAGTAGAGACATGGGATACCACGGAAGGTAAACATCAGAGAGAGATTCTCAGCCCACTGAGCATCAGTACCAGGGAAACGAACACCATCGTTTGGACCTGGACAGTAGTCATGGCTATCTACATATACTACATTGTAAGTAGCGTCATTATATTTTTTATCACCTTCTTTAGCTAAACGGTATGCGGCTCCAGCTGTGTTAAAGTTGTAGTGCAATGGGAAATCGATAACATTGAATCCACTTGACTGAGAATAGTCTGGTTCATGCCATTTGCCATTCACCATAAAGGTGTTATCGCTTTCAGGAGATGCTGCATTATCTTTCTCACAGAGAGGCATCAGCTTATCATCCATACCAGAACCTCTATCATAGACGGCCTGTGTATCCCAATATGACTGGCTACCATCAAACTGATCCATCAAGTCCTGTGGAGCCTTCCATGTATAATAATAAGGTGAAAGATTGTCCTGACCACGGTACGTTACACCACCGAAACGGGCACATACCTCACCATACATAAAGAAAGGAGCCCCGTTAAGACGCTTGCTCTTGTACTCCTCGCCAAGTTTTGCAAATTGAGGGATAAACTGCTTGCAGAAGGTAAGACGAGAGATGTGACCAGAGGTATCGATACGGAAACCATCTACGCCCATCTTGATAAAGCTGCCATAGCAGTTGACAAGATAATCTGCCACTGCATCGTTCTCGGTATTGAGGTCTACACAGTCGCCTGCAATCTGAGCCCACCAACGGGTAGGATCATCCCAATTGAAGTTACCGAAATGGTGCCAGTAATTGTGAATATCATGATTCACACCATCGGTATTCTTCATCTGCGCCAGACGACGCTGATACTGGAAACCTCCTGCAACATTCAAGTAGTCGCTACCCAACTTTTCTTCATTTGGAATCATACAAGCATCTATGTAAGCCTGATTGCGAAGCTGTGTGTCACGATCAAATAACTTGCAGAGTGTCTCCTCACCGAAGTTACCTGTGTGGTTGAGCACGATATCGAGGATAATTTTGATACCCTTTGCGTGCGCTTTGTCGATGAGTTCCTGGAACATCGCGTCACCAGTCTTTTTACCGTCACTGCTCTGATAACGGCAGTCAACGCGTGTGAAGTCAGATGCATGATAACCATGATAGTCGTAGCCTGAAGCGTTCTGAACAACTGGAGTAATCCAAATGGCTGTGAAACCAAGCGCCTTGATGTAGTCGAGCTTGTCGATCACACCCTGGAAGTCGCCTCGCCAGCAAGGGTCTTTTGTTTTGACCTGTTCTTCCTGGTTATCCCAGCAGAGCACATTGTTTCCTGTATCACCATCGTAGAAACGAGTGGTCATCATGAAATAAATACTCTCGTCACGAAAATCTGTTCGCTGACTGTTGAAATCGTCCGCCATAACTGGCATGGCGATGAGCATAAGCAATAGTAATGCCCACATTTTGAGTTTGGTTTTAATCATAAAAGGTTTTTTGAAAACAGTTATTAAGTTATTTATTCTGTTGCAAAAATAGATATATAAAATTATATGCAACAACTTAATAAATGAAAAACAACCTAAAAATTAGTACAATCGTTTGCATTGAATTATAAAAAAGAAGCTATAGCGTGAATGCTGTAGCCTCTTTTCATATCATTATATATAATACTCCGCACTGTCTACCAGACCAGCTCTGAGCGCCAGTTTTGTAGCCTCGTGAGCGTTGTTGACACTAAGTTTGCGGAATATGTTTTTGCGATGTGTATTGATTGTGTGGAACGACGAGAAGCGTCGTTCGGCAATCTCCTTCGTTGTAAGTCCGAGAGCGATAAGCTTCAGAATCTCAGTCTCTGTCTTTGTAAGACTAGCCAATTCGGGTTGCTGCTCGTCGTTGGTTGGCGGATTGAGCAGCATCTCGGCTATTCGTTGGCAGATGTATCGTTGGTGTTGTAGGGCGTATTGTAATGCCGATCGTATCTCGCCAATTGGTGAGTCTTTCATTACAATACTTAATTGTCGGCTTGTAGCCACGGCTCGTGACATGAATTCGTAGCTCAGTGTGTCGCTGAACAGCACCCAATGCGAGCTACCGAACCGTTGTGTAATAATGAGCAATTCAGATAGGTCGTTGATGTCGAACATTGTATAGTCGAGCACTACTATAGCATCGGGCACGGCAGTCAAGGCTTCAATGAGCGAGGCCTTGTCTTCGACATATTTGCACTCGCCAGCACATTCCATAGTGCTGGCGACGTGCATCAGTCCGATGCGTGTTATATCCTGTCTGTCTGCAAATAAAATCATAAGCTTGATGCTTTTAGAAACTTGCCATAAACATGAAGCGTATACCGTTCTTCTTGATGCCAGGACCATTGTAGTTCATACGGCGAACATAGTCAACGGCGAAGAACTTGAAGATGTTGTGTACGCCTACTACAACTTCCCAGTATGGCTTCTTCTTGTCCATTACAGACGCTCCTTCAGGCATCTGGAAGAGCATAGTAGAGTTCTGGTTCTGCTCAAGCAGCGGGTTGTTCTTGTCGGTCAGTGTGCTCCACATTCCCTTTACCGATACCCATTCACGCCATTTGAGCTTGCGTATGAGTGGCAGACGGTTGAACAGCTTGCCGTTGAGGTCCCACGATACCGACGCAAAGGCGTATCGGTCGCTGAGGAACTCCATGTTCTTAAGCATCGACATGGTATTCTCCATCTCGAAGTAGGTGAGGTTGGCAGGGGGCATGATGAGGAGCGGGAACGGTACCTTGCTCCATTGTGCGCCACCGATAAGGTGAGTGTTGACGTAGCCCCACGATCCGAGCCAGAAGCGCTTGTATATGCTTGCCTCAGTCATATTGAGCTTGTACTCGCCACCAAGGAAGTTCTTGATGCCCATAGTGTGGCTCAGAGTGAACTCAGGAGCGTCGAGATTGACAGGCCAACGCTGCTGCTTGGTGTTGATAAAGGTCTGTCCGGGGCAGTAGCGCACGCCAAGCTTAGCCTCAGTAGTGCGAATCTTGTGTACGAATTCGTTGCCGTTGGCATCAGGATTGGTCACGGCACCAGGCATCTTCATGAATGTGAGGTCGCCTGTAGGCTCGTTGCTCTCAGCCTTGATAGATGCGTTGAACGACAATCCCCAGTCGGTCTCGTAGTCGAACGAGAGTTTCTGACGGTTGTAGAAGTACATCTGTTCAACCTTCTGCGTACGCAACGACATGAACACATTATCCTTATTGTGCATAAGGAATTTGTCGGCAGGCGACATAACATCGTAGCCAGTCTCGAAGATGATGTTGCGCTGAGGGAATTCGAACGGAGCATTCTTCTTCTTGTTCAGACTGTATGTTATCTCTGTGCCATAATAATGGTTCTGCGACTTGGTACCATAAGCGTAGTAACCCTTCCAGAAGAGGTGCTTATTGAGATTGGCTGTGGTACGTCCGCTGATACGGAAGCGATAGTTGTCGACGAAGTTGTTTGAGATGATGGTGTTGACCGGACCGAAGTCGAACATCGACTTGGTGCGTGTAGAACCAGTCTCGACAAAATTCTCGAGGAAAGCCCGCAGTCCGAAGATAATCCACTTGAAGTTCTTCGACTGTTCCATACGATGTATGAAGGCATTCATTGACGACTCGCCCTTGGTAAGCTCTACAGCACGATACTGGTTCCAGAACGCTTCATCTCGTATCATGGCGTCCACTTCATGCTTTACCTTAGCCTTGCCCTTGAACAGCTTGTTGGGCAAATCGTCGAAGGCATAGTCGTCGTAGCGCGTAGTCTTGGTGACAAGCAAGTCGCCTATCATCTTGTTGACGTGTATCTCGGTGGTGAGGTCGTCAACCGAAAGCGCCCATTCGCCATTGGGCAATTTTGTATATTCCTGCGTAATCTTCATGTCTCTCACGAAGTTTACGTCAGTACGCTTAGGCAGAGTGAACGAGCATTTCTTTACATGCAATGATGAATCTGCCAATACGTACAGTTCGCCACGGAATCCGAAGTCCTGCTGGTTGTTGGGGATAAACTCCAGATGGTAGCACAGGTCGCGGTCGACATATACCGTGTCCTGTATATAGAAACGGTAGAACGAGATGGCAGTCTCACCGATGGGCGACGTAAACTGATACTGAAGCAGACGCATGTGGTCGTCGTAGATATTAATATCAGTGAACACCTCTTTAAGCAGCGTGTTCAGAATCTCGCCCGTCTGCAGCAGGTTGTTGACACCCTCCTGTCGCTGCCCCTTGATAATGTCTTTCTCCTCCTTAGGATTCTTGCGATAGATGTGCTGTGTGACGGTCTCCTCCACGCTGACGGGCAGGATGAGCTTGTTATTGTAAGGCGATGTCTCAATCTGATCCTTCACATACGACTTGTTCTTGTACTTGCCTGTGACAAGGTCTTCGGGCTTGATATCGTTCAGAGCGAGCGTTATCTTCTGATATTTATTGTACTGATAGTAGTCGTTGTTCTCAAGGTGTGACAGCTTCTTGGCAGCTATTACGCGCTTCATAAGTTCTACGGCAGGATTGTTCTTGCGCGAGTAGCGTTCGCGTTTCTGCTTGATAACCACCTCACCGAGAGTCTTAGAGTCTTCTTTGAGCACAATCTTCATGTGCGAAGGAGTGTTTGGTCCAACCTTGATAGTTTGCGGAATAAAGCCCACGCTACTGAATGTAAGCTCCCAACCATTGTGTCGTGCAATGGTAAACTTGCCGTCCATGTCGCTTGCTGCAGCTACATGGTGACCCTTATATATTGCGCTTGCCAACGGAATAGGGTATCCGTCGCTGTCATAAATTTCACCGGTAATCTGTGCCTTAGCTGCAATAACCAAGACAAAGAACATCAATGTAATGCTTAAAAACCTTTTCACCCTTTACCTTTAATATTAAATGTGTATCCTAATTGTCTATAATGCAATGCAAAGTTAAGAATAATAAGTGAAATAGGACATGAAAACTTTTTGCATTTAAATATTTTTCTGAATATTTTTCCCATAGCAACTAAAATATAGGAAAAAAGGAATATCAAAATTAATGGAGTAAGTCAAAATGCAAACTATGCATTTTGACTTACAAACTTAAGCATGTCTTCGAGTCGGGTTATTACGTCGTCGCAAATGCTTTCGTCTGCTGGCTTGTCCTCCCATTGGCGTCCCTTAATCCAAATGGTGTGGCATCCGAGCTGATGGGCGGGAACAATATCCTTGCCGTAGGTGTCGCCTACTACCAATACTTCTGAGGCAGGCAAATCAAGAGCGCATACTCCGAGAGCGAATATGGCAGGATTGGGTTTGCGTACGCCCACTACTGCCGACTCAACAATCTCCTTGAAGAAACCGTCGAGAAGAGCGTCGCGCAGCACAGTACGGATGTTGCCGTAGAAGTTGGATACGAGCACCATAGGCAGACCTGCCTGGCGCAGGCATTCGAGCACCTTGCGGTTTTCGTGTAGCAGAGCGTTGGTGGCATCGTTGATGCATGTTGCAATGCGCATGGCTGTGTCGCTGATTTCATCGGCTGTCATCTGCAGATGTGATGCAAGCTGTGTCTGGCGTTGGTCGTCGTCCTTGCCAGTAGGCAGCAAAGGACAACCGCACAGAAACTGTAATTGTAACTGAAGCTTTTCGCGCAGAATGTCGATGAAGTGGAAGTCGGGAGTGACGATAGGGTTGACAGCCAAAGCCCGCTCGCCGTATACATAAGCGTCGCGATAGGAGGTCTTGTCTACAGCGATACCACATTGCTGGTAGCCGTCCCATATCACTTCCGACCAGTGGTCGCCTCGTGTGTCGAGCGTGCCACCGTAGTCGAATATAATGCCTCGTATTTTATTTGATTTCATATGTATATCCGTTATATATAATATGTGTGTCGTTACGATTCTTTGTTGTCGGATGTGTCCTTTGGCAATTGGTTTTTGTTGCCAATCTTTATCAGCATGATGCCTATAGCTATCCATACAAGTTCGCGCAGTCGGGTGATAAGACCCGTGTACACGCCGAGTGCACCCGTTAGATGAAGTCCGTCGACAGCCAGTGCCAGTCCGCCTTCGCGCGATCCGAGCTGCATAGGTGTGAAGAATATAAGATTGCTGAACAGCGATGAGAAGGCGAGTATGAGAATGGAGTCTATAATGCCCACCTCAGCATTGAAAGCCTTGAGGATGAGGTAGATTTCAAGACTCTGCAGAATGCGAGCTGACAATTCGAACAAGAGAGACGAGTAGAATGTACGCTTGTGCTGCTGGTGGAGTAGGGCAATCTGCGAGTCAATCTGTTCGAGAGTATCCTTCTTCGACTCGGCAAAGCGTTTTGCCCATCCCTTTACAAACGGTATGTGTGTGAGCAGGCGTATGCCTTTCTGTGCCATGCCTGTCTTGTATCCACGTGAGAAGAAATATATGCCAAGAAGGCAGAATCCGCCTATTACGGCAAGCAGTATGCCCATTGACAGTCCTACGGGATTGAAGGCGATGAAGAGGAAGATGGAGAGAAACCAGAACCAGAAGTGCGAGAAGATGTGCATCATCACATACAATATAACCGATGATGTTGCCTTGCTCACGCCGGTGTAGGGTTTCAGTTCCATGATGCGGTAAGGTTCGCCGCCCATCAGTCCGCATGGAGTTGTGTAGTTGAGGGCAAATCCACTGACGGTGAGTTTGTAGACACGCCAAAACGAGAGGCCCTCACAGCGTCCCTCGTCATTGATGATAAGATACCACGACAGTGTGTTGACCAAATACACCACCAGCCATAAGGCCAAGATGAGCGGGAAGTATATGCCCACCTTGAGCAGATAGCGCCAGATGTCGGTATAGTCCATGTTCATCGTGCAGAGCATGATGACAATGGCTATTATACCGAACACCATGAATATATTGCGAAACTTATTGTTCATACGTTTTTATTATTTGTAGCTGTCGAGCTTGGCAAGTACCTCGCGGCACAGACGCTCGTGACGATAGTGCATATAGAAGTATACGGCGGTGAACACCACAATCTCTACAGCCGGATAAACCCACGGCTTACCAATGAGAATGCTGACAAAGAGAGTGATACTGCGCCAGTTGAAGGTGAGGAAGTTGGCGTACTTCATCAGTGGCAGACTGCCATGGCGGAAGTCATTGCGCAGGCTTTCGGGCAATTGGTCGGGATATTTGGCACGTATGGCAGCCTTGAGTTTCTGAAACCATGGGGTCTCCTTCTCTTGAGCAGCTGTATAGTTGACATAGAAGAACTGGAAGAGTTTCTGCAGCGGTTGCTTGCCCCACTTCATCTCGCGATACAGTTCTACCTGCTTTGAGGCGTCGTCCATCTCGCTACCCTCCTTGCCCTTGAGGAAGAAGAGGTGAATCTGACGATAGTAGTCAGCAAGACGACACTGGCGTGAGTGACAGCCGAAACCGCTAACAACGCACAGTACCCATATCCACATGCCCCATTCGGGCATGAGTCGGATGCAGATGGCTACATAGATGGCGATGAACCAGAAGTCGCCTGCAGCACCATCGAGAATACGTCCGAGTGCACTCTTCTGATTGGTGAGACGTGCCAGCTGACCGTCGCAGCTGTCGTACATATTCGCCCAAATGAGCAGCAGAATACCTACGATGTTGATGCAAATGTCGTTGAAGCCGAAGCAGATGCCGGCTCCTACGCCAAGGAATATTGAAAGAATAGTCACCACGTTGGGGGTGACGTGCAGCATGCGGAAGAAGCGTGCCCACTGATAGCCTATCGGGCGATAGAAATAAATGTCGATGTGTTCCTCTGTGTCTGAAGACTTGAGGGTTGACTTGAATTCTGAATTTGACATTTCTGTATGATAATGTTTAATTAAAATCCTTGATGTAATGTTTGGGGTGTTGCCTGTTCTGCTGTTTTACATCTTGTTGAGTATAGCCATGGCTATATTGAATGCAGCCTCGTCGCGGCATGGAGCGAAACTTGGCCAGTCGTTGAAGTCGATAATCTTTATCGAACCGTCGTCGCCAATAACGCAGTCGCCACCATAAACTGGTACGCCGAGCATCAGCGCAGCCTTATCGGCCTCCTGCTTCAGAGCGTCGGTGTCGAAGAGAATGCCGCGTGCATCGCCGTTGATTACTTCAAGGCCGAACTTAGAGCGGTGACCGCATTTGGAAGGATAGAACCAGTAGAAGAAGTCGGTGCCCTCAACACCGTAGAACTTGATAAGGTCGCCCTTGAGGTGTTTGTTTACCACTACCGACTCCACGCCACGCTGCCAGAAGTCGTTAAGGAGTTTTTCTGCCTCATCTTTCGACTGTACGTAGCATGTATCCTCTTTCTGCTGGGCGCATCCGTCGCCACGCTTCAGCCACAGAGGATAATCAATGCCGTCAGACATTGAATTGCCCTTTTCGATGATACGGCTTTCGGGATAAGCCACGCCGCCTTCGATGAACATCTCTGTCATTGTACGGCGTATGCAACGGTCAATGCCGTCGCTACTGTTAACCACGGGAGTGCCGTTCTTCTCAATACGGTCGAGTGCGTTGAGTGCTCGCTTGCTGCGTGCCATGCTGAAGAAAGCATCAGCATGCTCATTGGCTATGGCTTCATTGCTGTCGATAATGCCATTGTCGGCAGCACGTTGCAGGGCTGCGTCTATAGTCTCTGCCTTGGTGTAGAAGTCCTTCTCGTTGTACATTTCAACCTCAGCACCGAGCAATTCCAGATTGTCCTTAACGGCGTGCATGATAGCTGCGTCGTTGTCGACACAGTTGGGCGAATACTCATTGCCGCGGCATACGCCTACGAGTTTCTTGCCTTCGAGCGGACGAAGGAAAGCTTCTGCCTTGGCTATGTCGTCACGATGGTCGACATCGAGAATCTTGTTGATGGGGTAAGCTTCGAGCTTCAAGCCTTCGGTTACGAGCTGACGCTGGAAGTTGCGCATACGGCTCATGCCCTTCTCCATACAGTGGTCGAGTACGTCGAGAGCACGATCGCCCAGACAGTAAATACCGCCTGATATAAGATAGTCGCCCTGCTCCTGGCTGTCGTGGAAACCGGTGACGCGAGGCATGCGGTGAGAGCCTTGCTTGTCGAGAATGCTTGCACCGTCGGCATCCACCTGCTGCTCAACGCCTACCCACAATGGCTTCTCGTCATCAACAAAAGGTGTGACAGCCATACATCCGTCTATATCGGTAGTGGCAGCAAAGTGGCGTATGTATTTCTTGAATTCTGCTTCGCGGAAGATAGTATCTACCGTTGTAAGACAAAAACGTTCGCCACGCAGATATGGCGAAAGCGCATGCAAGCTGTGCATTGAACTTGGTGTGGTCTTCACCACAAGACGCAAAGGCACGGGCAGGGCGAGGCTCTCAATATGTTCGCGCACTGCTGTGCTCCATTCATTGACGATTACCACTATCTCCGTCGCACCGCAGTCGACGAATATGCGCAGCAAGCGTTCAATCATGGGCTCGCCGCACACGGGTACCAGCGGTTTTGGCTGTTCGACGCCTTCCTGCGCCAGACGGCTGCCTTCGCCCGCTGCTATTACTGCAAATCTCATTCTCTATATTTCTATGATTTCAAATGAAAACGCACGGCATGTGTCTGTGTCATGCGTAAATTTTGTTTAAACGGTGCAAAGTTACGAGTTTATTTTGATAAAAGCATTAATTAAGCACCATATTTATTGTTAGAAATCTTCTTGTATCGGCATAGTGAGTCAAGGAAGTAGTAGTTTGCGTAGTTGATTGGGGTATCGATAGTGAGTAGATTCCCTCTTCCTGCTTCAGTTGTACATTGTGGTCGGCTGTGCAATGGATAAGCACGTTGTTGTCATCGTTGTATTTTGTACGTATTGTAGGGGCGGAAGTTTCGATGATAGATGTCGGCACGTCGGTGAGGAGGTAGTTATTCTGCCTTCCATTCCGTGGCATACTTTTCATTTTTTAGTGAGTCGGTAAACCTTGCCCATCAGTGTAAACCACTTGTAACGGTGTAGCTGCCATCTCAGTTCGAAGGCTTGTTTGTTGATTTCTTCCTTCTGTGCTTGGGCAAATACGCCCTGCACCGACATGCACGCAAAGACAATGAACAATAAGATTTATTTCTTCATTTTGTGATAATTGCTTTTAGTTTTTAGTTCGAATTTCGATATTCTTCTGCAAAAGTACTCTTTTTTATATTAAATAGACTACTTTTGTAGCTATGAAAATATTTAAGCATATATATATAATATATTCATTCTTGCATATAGCTCTCTCTGCTACGCTTGCAATGGCAAGTGTGGAGCAAGCTACTGCACAGAGTCGCATACGGATTACCGAACCTATGCTCATGCACGAGGAGCGCATAACACCTTTACCGGCTGATGGCAGCACCGTCAGTGAGCGTAAGGTGTCGTTTCAGTGGCCTACCGCCGATAACGCTCCATTCCGCTATCGTTTGCGCTATTCGCAAGACTCACATCTTGCCACCGCATGTACTGAGCGTGAAACTTTCTGGCCTATGTACAATCCTGATACCGACCTTGCCCCGGGTATGTGGTATTGGCGGTATGGATATGTATCCGAAGATGGTAGCGTCAAGTGGTCGGACATAAATAGTTTTAAAGTAGTCCAATTGTCACCAACCCATTTCTGTCCACCGCCCTTCAGTAGTGTGGTGGAGGGTTTGCCAGATTCGCATCCGCGCATTCTTACCACTCGCGATACATGGAATTCGTTCGCTCTTAATACTAAGGGACGTCCCGAACGCAAGTGGTATATCGACAAGGCACAGAAAGTGATGCGTAAACCGATGAAGTCAACTGCCGATATTGCAACTTCGAAACTGTCCAAACTCACCAATGCCGTGCAGCGTAAGGCATATCTTACGCGCGAGAGTCGACGAATTATTGACGGTGAGGAGTCGGGATGCAATGCTTTGGTTTATGCCTATTTGCTCACACGTGATGTAAGCTATGCTCATGAGGCAACACGACGCATAATTACAATGGTTGATTGGGACAAGGATGTCAATGTCAAGGGCGACTTCAACGACGCTTCGCTTCTGTCGCTATGTACTATGGCATACGACTCGTTCTATGACGTGCTCACCACGGAACAACGCACCGCTCTGCTGCAAGCCATCGACCGAAAGGCAGGAAAGATGTACGCTCTATACAACAATCATCTGGAAAACTACATTGCAGACAACCATGTTTGGCAGATGACGCTTCGCATTCTGACTATGGCTGCGCTTTCCACCTACGGCGAGTTGCCACGGGCTGCTATGTGGGCTGAGTATTGCTACAACGTATGGGTGGCGCGTATGCCTGGTCTAAACACCGACGGGGCATGGCACAATGGCGACTCATACTTTATGGTCAACTGTCGCACCCTCATTGAGGTGCCTTGGCTATACAGCCGTCTCACGGGCTACGACTTCTTCTGCGACCCATGGTATCGTCGTAATATAATGTATACAATCTTCGAGCAACCGCCATTCAGCAAGTCTGGAGGCAATGGCAGTTCTCATCAGCGTGTACTCGAGCCTAGCGCTACACGCATAGGTTATCTTGATGCGTTGGCCCGACTCACTGGCGACACTTATGCTGCCGACTTTGTGCGCCGCACGCTCGCTGTGCGCCCCGACTATCTGAAGAGGTCTTTTCTTGGCAAGTCGGGAGATTTGGCATGGTTTCGCTTGCAGTGTCAACGCCCATTACCCGAAGGTGTCGGACTTGATTCTCTACCATCGGCATACGTGTTCCCCGAGAGCGGACTGGCAGCCTTCCATACAGACTGGACTGATTGGCATCAGAATGCTATGTTGACATTCCGCTCAAGTCCATATGGTTCGACATCGCATGCACTTGCCAATCAGAATGCTTTCAATACATTCTACGGTGGCCAGCCGCTCTTTTATAGCAGTGGTCATCATACTTCATTTGTCGACCGCCACTCCATACTATGCCATCGTGCCACACGTGCCCATAATACCATCCTTGTTGACGGTATGGGCCAGCGTATTGGTACTGAGGGTTACGGGTGGATACCACGCTATTATACTGGTAGTAATGTGAATTACGTGCTCGGCGATGCTTCGAACGCTTATGGCGAGGTGGTGTCTCCATTATGGACCGAACGTCTGCGCAAGGCAGGAGTAGAGACTTCGCCACGTACTGGATGGGATGTGAATCATCTCGCCACTTACCGCCGCCATATTGTAGAACTTGGAACCTCAGGACTTGTCTTTGTATACGACGAACTGGAGGCCGACCGTCCCGTAGTGTGGAGTTATATGTTGCACACAGTGTTGCATCCGATGACTATTGGTCATGAGTCGCAAGCACTACACGTACGTGCCATAAACTATGCTCGTGGTGTTTCCGATGCTTGGCTTTACGCCTCTACAGCTCTTACTGCCGACACAACATCGCAATTCTTCGTACCTGCTGACAATTGGCTTAAGGGTGATGCAGACGGACGTTATGCTTCTAATCCCAATCATTGGCACTTCACCGCTTCCACAGCCAAGACCCGCTGCTGCCATTTTGCTACTATCATCGACACACATTCTGCCGATAGTAAAGTGCGCAAGCCTCGTCTGACTAAAGACGGCACTATTCACGTGGCGGATTGGACTATACGACTTAACTTAAAAGCCGATGGGCGCAGCTTCTTTAGTGCAACTAACAGCAAGACAGGAACAGAAGTTACACTGAGCGATAGGGGAACATTCATTCGGGATGCAGGCCATACCGAGATACTTGTCGACCATCTGCCGCAGCTGGAGATTTGATAGGGAAGTTGTCGTCGTAACTTGAGCATGAGTAAATGGCAACAAATGTTTATCTTTTTTTGAATACCAGCCAAGGTATGGTTCCTTGTCCCTTATGCTTCTTGCCCTTTTGGTTTGCATCACCAATATCATGCAATCTACCATCTGCGGAGCGGTAATAACAGTAGTCCGTTCCGCCGGTGATGTAGATGGCATCAATGAAGCCATATTCGCGTAAAGCATCGGCAAAAGCCCAAAGCGCCTCTTTGTTATGGCTCTCAATATGGTAGAGTTTGTTGCCGATTCGACCAATAGCCCTACGCTCCACCTTACCGTGTAGATAGAATCTGGATGGCAGCACACCGTTTGAAACAAGAATAAACTGGCTGAAGAAGCAACCTCTATTCTCTATACAATAATCTTTCACCTTTTCGTCTCTTGCTACACCTATCACTACATTGTTGTTTGCCATGGCACAGTATCCCAATCGGCTTATGTTTGTAGCCAGTTCCTTACCATTAACAACAAGGCTGCCGAGGTATCGGTTTTCGTGTGGGTCGTAGCTTGTAAAATCACGCTGCGACTGTAGAGATAGACTTCGGTATCAGTAGAATCTGGCTGTGAGAATGAAATCTCGGCTTTCAGTCAGCGCAGCTCGTAAATGTTCATACCTACGCCAAGTATAGAGTCGCTTGTCATTATAACATCTGGTGTAACATGACTTGCGGGGCTCTGTAGCTTCTTTATGTTCTCCGCTGATTTCACGGACACTGGTACTCCTATATTTATATAGGTGCGATAATACTTATATCCCAATGCTAAAACTATAGTAGTAATTATTGCTACTAGTATAGAGCCTAGCATCCATAACCATCTCATATTTTTAGTAGTGGTTATGTTTATGGTATTGTTTTCTTCGCTATCGTTGTCGTTCTCAATGATCATCACAGGCACTTCACCTTCCATCTGACCAGGAACAACATCTGGTTTTTCGTCAATGACAATAACCGGCTTCTCGTTAAAGTTATCTTCTATATAACTAATAGCGCTATTATTTAAATACGTTGTTGTTTTTCTTCTTCTCTCTGTCAGCTCCGGTAGTAGTGACATTCTTTTCCTGCTCGAGCGTCGTCTCCAATTCTATTTGATCTTTCAATTCTTTCAGAGCATCTTTTGAGGCTCTGAGCTTGAATTCAACACTAAGCCGTGAACCGGACAGAAGCAATTCCTGCGTGCTAATATTTATAACGTAGATGTATTTCTTATTTACAATAAGGCTTTTGCCAACTCTTATGAAAAAGTTGTTTTTTAATTGCAAGAAGGCGTCCTAAAAGAATTTGAGTTTGAACGTCATTTTGTGAGGCTAGCCATTGAATAGGTATACATCTGAGTAGTTCTCGTCTGCTTGAACGAAAACGACATCGTCTGTCTGTACCCTGACAAGTTCGATAGATGTCGAAATATTAAGCCATTCCATCTGTTTATGGTTTTATTACTTTTGTTCAGAGCAGTACGACCAAAGCACCAACAACCTTGGCAACTGCGCTCATGCAAAGGTATATGTTTTTTCCAACAATACATATAGATTTAACCCGTTGGCGGAATTAATTTAAGTTGATAAATATGAGTAAAAGGTTGTATATATCGCTGATTTTTAGTAACTTA
>URDM01000060.1 GCA_900546575.1 uncultured Prevotella sp. | reverse complement strand
TTTGACTATGCAATTCCCGCTATTAGGGCTTGCTCGGGACTTCCACCCGTTAGACAATGCTCATGCCGAGCGTACACGCAAAAAGGTGCAACAATCATTTGTTGCACCTTTTCGTATGTTGGGATACTCGGACTCGAACCAAGAATGACAGGACCAGAATCTGTAGTGTTACCATTACACCATATCCCAATATCAGCGCAACTCGTTTCCTTATTGCAAGTGCAAAGGTACGAATAAAAATTGAAATGCAAGCATTTTTCGAGTTTTTTTTTAATAAAATCTAATAAAAAGGCGTTTTTGAGGGTTTTCAGCCGTTTTTCAGATTATTCACTGTACCTTTGCATAGCTAAAAAATATACAAACAAAGCTGTATATACACATTATTATATATAATAAAGAAACAATAAAGAAATCTGAATGGAAACTAAGAACAAACTTGTAGAAGCCATTGTCAAAGGTATTCAAGAGAAAAAAGGACAGGACATAACGATAGCCGACTTGCGCGAATTGGACGGCTCGATAGCCAACTACTTCGTAATCTGCCAGGGCAATTCGCCGTCGCAGGTAGAAGCCATTGCCGACTCCGTAGAGGAGACAGTACGCATTGAAGCAGGCGACAAGCCAATACACGTACAGGGTCTGCCCCAGGCTTATTGGGTAGCCATGGACTACGGCGACGTACTCGTACACATATTCATTCCTGAAGCACGCGATTTCTATAATCTCGAAAATCTATGGCAGGATGCTGCCATCACCAACGTGCCAAACCTTGATTAAGAGCAAACAATTATGGACAACAAAAAGAATCCCATGGGCGACAACCAGCCGAAGATGCCACGATTCAATATGACGTGGGTCTACACGATTATACTCGTGGTTCTGGCTGTGCTGTTCTTCTCCGACGGAGGCAATGCCTTGATGGGCGGGCCTTCGGCAAGTCAAGAAGCCACATACACAAAATTCAAGATTTATGTGCAGAAGGGCTATGCCAAGAGTGTAGTTATAAACAAGGACAAGGGCACTCTGCGCATGTACGTAAAGCCTGAGAAGATACGCGACGTGTTCGGACAGTCGGGCCAGCAGGTAGGACGCGACCCCTTCGTGAGTGTAACATATGGATCAGCCGATGCTCTCGACACCTATATGTCAGCAGCACAGCAGGCCGGCAAGATAGCCGACTACAGCTATGAGAAGGACAGCAACTCCGGACTGATGTCACTGTTCTACACCTTCGGTCCGATAGTATTCTTCGTACTGCTATGGATGTTTATAATGCGTCGCATGAGCGGCGGAGGCGGAGGTGTCGGAGGCGGCATCTTCAACGTAGGCAAATCGAAGGCGCAGATGTACGAAAAGGGCAACGACCTGGGCATTACATTCAAGGATGTGGCTGGTCAGGCAGGTGCCAAGCAGGAGGTGCAAGAGATTGTCGACTTCCTTAAGGAGCCTCAGAAATACACCGACCTTGGCGGTAAGATACCTAAGGGTGCATTGCTCGTAGGTCCTCCGGGAACCGGTAAGACATTGCTTGCAAAAGCCGTAGCAGGCGAGGCTGGCGTGCCTTTCTTCTCAATGAGCGGTTCTGACTTTGTCGAAATGTTTGTAGGTGTAGGTGCAAGTCGTGTTCGCGACCTGTTCCGTCAGGCCAAGGAGAAGGCTCCATGTATCATCTTCATCGACGAGATTGATGCCGTAGGTCGTGCACGTAGCAAGAACCCGGCAATGGGAGGCAATGACGAGCGCGAGAATACGCTCAACGCCTTGCTTACCGAAATGGACGGATTCGGCACCAATAGCGGTGTAATAATACTTGCAGCTACCAACCGTGTAGACATGCTCGATAAAGCCTTGCTGCGAGCAGGACGTTTCGACCGTCAGATTAGCGTTGACCTGCCAGACCTTACCGAGCGCAAGGAGATATTCAACGTGCATCTGCGCAAGGTGAAGATTGACCATACTGTCGACATAGACTTCCTCTCACGCCAGACACCGGGATTCTCGGGTGCCGACATAGCTAATGTATGCAATGAGGCTGCCCTTATTGCTGCGCGTCACAACAAGAAGACAGTAGGCAAGAAGGACTTCCTCGATGCCGTAGACCGCATCATCGGCGGACTGGAGAAGAAGACAAAGGTGATGACCAACGACGAGAAGCGCACCATTGCACTTCATGAAGCCGGACACGCCACAGTGTCATGGTTCTGCGAGCATGCCAATCCGCTCGTAAAGGTAAGCATTGTGCCACGCGGACGTGCACTGGGTGCAGCATGGTATCTGCCTGAGGAGCGTCAGATTACAACCAAGGAGCAGATGCTCGACGAGATGTGCTCATTGCTGGGTGGACGTGCTGCCGAGGAACTCTTCACCGGACATATATCTACAGGAGCTATGAACGACCTGGAGCGCGCTACCAAGTCGGCTTACGGCATGATAGCCTATGCCGGCATGAGCGACCGACTGCCCAATATCTGCTATTACAACCAGCAGGAGTATCAGTTCCAGCGTCCCTACTCGGAGACAACGGCAAAGATTATGGACGACGAGGTACTCAAGATGATCAACGACGAGTATGCACGCGCCAAGCAGATACTCAAGGAGCACAGCGAGGGACACAACCAGCTTGCCGAACTGCTTATGACACGCGAGGTGATATTCGCTGAAGACGTGGAGCGCATATTCGGCAAACGCCCATGGGTGAGCCGCTCGGAAGAGATAATCGAGGACAACCTGCCAAAGCTTGAGGATATGCCCGAAGAAGTACGCAAGGCACAGGAAGAGCATGAGGCAGCAAAACACAAAGAAGAATAGAGGGTGTGTCAAAACTCCTAAACAGTACGCCCTGAAGGGGCAGAAGTACATAGCCCAGGGCAACGCCCTGGGTATATAGCATTCAATAAACAATGCGCCCTGTAAGGGCAACTATCTGTGGCTCAATAGAGTTGCCCTTACAGGGCGATAGATTCAACAAACCTTTTTACCCAGGGCGTTGCCATGGGCTGTGGAAGAAATTGGGCTTTCAGCCCGCATTGTTTGAGCTTTGACACCCTCAACCAATAAGAAAATACTAATAAAACAAACTTCTTTCAGACTATGAGTGATAAAATGAAAAATCTCATCGTACGCTCGATTACCGGCGTGATATTCGTGGCAGCTGTAGTGACATGCTTTCTGCGCCCCGAGGCAATGATACTGTTGTTTGCACTTGTCACCGGACTGACCGTGTGGGAGTATACAGGCATAGTGAACAATATAGAGAACGTGACGGTAAACCGCTTTCTCGCCACCGTGGCAGGCGTTTATCTGTTCTTCGGCATTGCGGGTTTCTGCTCAGGCATAGTGCCTTCGGCAGTGTTCATTCCTTATCTGCTGACAGTGGTGTATATGTTCATATCGGAGCTGTACACCAAAGCGCCCAACCCGATTAACAACTGGGCATACACAATGTTGTCGCAGATGTACATCGCCCTACCCCTCTCGATGCTCAACGTACTGGCATTCAGAGGCACAGCCGACGGAGTGGTATACTCATCGCTGCTACCGCTGAGCGTGTTCATATTCCTCTGGACCAACGACACGGGTGCCTATCTGAGTGGTTCGCTCTTCGGCAAGCACAAGCTGTTTCCACGTGTGTCGCCAGGCAAGAGCTGGGAAGGAAGCATAGGCGGCGGTATTCTGGTGATAGTAGTGGCAGCCTTGATAGGCATGTACGAGAATTCTGACATGCACGCAGGCAATGCTGAAGTGTCGCTCAATATAGTACAGTGGATTGGTATGGGCGTTGTCGTAGTGTTCTTCGGAACATGGGGCGACCTCGTAGAGTCGCTCTTCAAGCGCACCATAGGCATTAAGGACTCGGGCAACATTCTGCCCGGACACGGTGGAATGCTCGACCGCTTCGACTCTTCGCTTATGGCAATCCCGGCTGCAGTAATATATCTGTACACACTCACACTAATGTAATTGCGCAGGCTACGGCGGGGACGCGATAGCCTCCTATATATAGTGCTGACATTCTGTCATTGACAACGACAGGATGTCAGCATTTTTTATTGGTACACATATTGCAGTATACATAATGTAAGAACACTTTAAGAATGAATTGATTATTAGGTTACACATAGTAGGTTTTAGTTAGGTTATAGGTTAATATTGATTGTTTTTGAAAAACACAAAAATGGGGGATGCATCAAGACGTTGAAGCCTTGGTGCATCCCCTTTTTTTATTACCTTACGGGATACGTATCGGATTGTCAGCGTACCGGATAATGCATATTCTCTGGTTTGATGCAGTCGAGCACCTCTTCGCAATACTTGCGCGACTCCCAACGTGCCATAGGCAGATCGTGCAGAAGCCAGTTGCCACAATCTTGCGGTGCTGCACCCGGAATGTCGCCTTCAAATTCAGCAACGAATCGGAATGTGCGCTGCATGAGTTCTACTATGTCTTCGGGCTGTAAGTCGCCACGCATGAGCAGATAGTTGCCCGTAAGACATCCCATCGGTCCCCAATACACGATGCGGTCTTTCCACTGTGCATCGTTGCGCAGATAGGTGGCAGCCAGATGCTCAATGGTGTGCAGAGCGCCCGGATGCAGCGCTGGTTCACGGTTGGGTTCCTTCATGCGAATGTCGAAAGTAGTGACTACATCGCCTCCTACATTGTCCTTACGCGAAACGTATATGCCGCGCAACAGGCGGTTGTGATCGATTGTAAAGCTTGGTATCTTCTCCATATTATTTATATGATTTAGCCTATTTTACTTTTTTACCTTTTTACTTTTTTACCTTTTTACTTTTTACCCTTTTACTCTTTTACCCTTAAATGCTTTCGAGGAACGCCTTTGTCACCTCAAACGAGCCTTCAGCCATACGCTCCCAGAAGTCGAAATACATCTGTGCCTTATGGTCTTTGAGCGGAATGTCGCTGATTATGCGGAAACTTATGAAGGGAGTATTGTAAAGGTTGCAAGTCTGGGCGATAGAGCAGCTCTCCATGTCGACAGCCTCGGCATCGGGGAAGTTGTCGAGTATCGACTGCATCTTCTCACGAGTATTGACAAACCAGTCACCGCTTACTATAAGACCGCTGCGCACATGAGTGCCACAACTGAGCGAAGTAGCCTTATTGACCAGTTCGGCAGGACAGCCAAAGCGTGCCGGCTGACCCATTACCTGACCCATCTGGCACTCGTCGCCACAGTAAACATCGTGATAGCAGCACTCGGTACTAACCACAACATCGGTGACATTGAGCGAAGTGTCGGCTCCGCCAGCCACGCCTGTCGAAATGACAAGATCGGGACTGTAGCGGTTTATCATCTCAACTGCGCCAATGGCAGAATTTACCTTGCCAATGCCGCACTGCTGCATCACCACCTCATTGTCGCCGATACGGCCCTTGACAAACGTGCGACCGTCGTGTGTCTCGACGACCTTGTCTGTGGCGAGAGTCTGCAACTGTGCAAACTCCTTGTCCATAGCCACTATTATTCCTATTCTCATTGCTATTGTTCTGTTATATTTGTTTCTGAAATGCAAAGTTACTCATTTTTGCCGATGCCACAATAGGATTGCACCAACAAAAAAAACGGGGCCTTACGCAGGTCCCGTTGTATAATACCTTTTCTCACGAAAAGAATTATTAATCAACAACAAAATTCATTCATTTACGATTGTCTGCCACTGCAGACGTACCTAATAAATTTAATAATTGTAGTCTTTGTAAAATAACATTGCTTAATGTGTATGAAACGTAATCTGATGTATGTCTTGTTATAACTCTCTAGTCAATCTTTCTTTTTACGCTTGCAAAGTTATAAACTAATACGTCAACATACAAATTAATTCAACAAACGACCTTTTTTATTAGGCAAACCGCTCATATCAGCGTTTCACAGCCTCCTCGCTGCCACTATTGGCAAGCTTCAGGCTCTGAAGCGAAGCCTCCTCGCCTACTATCCACACGATGTCGCCAAGGCGCAAGCGATAGGTAGAGCTGACCATTGAGAGGTTCTCCTTGCCTTCCTCACGGCCTACGACCATACAGTTGTAGCGGTCGCGTATGCAGGTCTCGCGAAGCGTCTTGCCCACAAAAGGCGAGTGTCGGTCGATGACAATCTGCGAGAGTTGCATCTCACGCTTCTCTATGTCAGGGTCGTCGGGCACTATGTCGCCATCGATGGCAGCATGTAACGAAGCAAGTTGGGCATCGCTACCAATCACCTGCAGACGGTCGCCAGGGAAGATGATGTCATCGGCACCGGGAATATTGATGCGCTGATGTCCGCGCAGAATGCTGCTGACATGTACGCCAAAGCGGTTGCTCAAGCGCAGGTCGGCAAGATTATGTCCTGCCCAAGTGGAGTTTTCGGGCACGTCAATGTCGGATATATGTATATCGCGGTCGAGCAGATGACCCTCATACAGCGGTTTCTTGAGTCCGAGCACCTGCTGCTCTATGTCGCGCGAACGAAGGTTCTGCACAAACAGACGTTCCATCAGTATGCTCTGCTTCTTGAGTCGTCTGGACAGAATCATTACGAGTACTATAGCCACTGCAATAGTGAGCAGAAGCGCATTGGTGAAGCGTGTGAGATAATTGCAGATGTAGAACACGAACGCCGAGGCTATGACCAGACGCACAAAGATGGTGACAAGCAGCGGCAAACGATTGCTGCGACTCTCGCCCCACAATGCACGGAACTCCTCGGAGTGGTTCTTCTTCATGACAATGGCACGCAGGAAGGGGGCTATAATCATGATGGTGAGCACACCGCATATTCCGTTTGCCCACCAGTGCATGCCTGGCATAAGATGACGCACGAAAGGCAGGAAGAACGTGAACATAAGGGCTATGGCGGCAATGGACAATATGGAGTAGATGAGCGTGATGCGTGCCATCTGCGCTATAAGGCAGTGCCAGTTGCTCTTAGGTGCTGTAGACGGATGCGAGAGCGTAATGTTGTTGAGCGCACGTATCCAGGTCTTGGGCAGGCGGCGTTCGAGCACTCCGTAGCAGGGCACCGAAAAGCGTATCATATAAGGTGTGAGGAAGGTGGTAATGACCGACACTGCCACTACTACGGGATAAAGGAATTCGCCAGTCACTTTAAGCGAAACACCCAACGAGGCAATGATGAACGAGAACTCACCTATCTGCGCCATCGAGAAGCCGCATCGCATGGCCGACTTGAGCGACTGTCCGCCTATGAGGAAGCCGAACGTACCGAACACTGCCTGACCTACAAGTATCGTCAATACCAAAGCACCGATAGGCAAAGCGTAGCTGACTATGATTTTGGGGTCGACAAGCATACCCACCGACACGAAGAATATGGCTCCGAAGAGGTCCTTCACGGGGGCAACAAGCTTCTCTATCTTGCCTGCCTCAATGGTTTCGGCAAGGATGCTGCCCATAACGAATGCTCCGAAAGCCGAACTGAAACCCACCTTGGTAGACACCACTGCCATAAGGCAGCACAGTCCGAGCGACACAATGAGCAGGGTCTCGTTGTTGATGAGCTTGCGCGTTAGGCGCAGGAATAGGGGCACGGCAAATATGCCCACAACAAACCACAGCACAAGGAAGAAGCCTATCTTCATAACCGAGCCTATCATCTCGCCTCCGTCGGGATTAGCTCCGCTTGCCAGTGCCGACAACATCACCATCATCACAATGGCAAGCACATCTTCAAGTATGAGCACGCTCATTACAGGACCTGCAAACTTCTGCTGTCGCAGTCCCATATCGGTGAATGCCTTATATATAATGGTGGTGGAGCTCATGGCAAGCATACCGCCAAGGAAGATGCAGTCCATACGGTTCCAACCGAACCCATGCCCCACCACTATGCCCAGCATCATCATAGCGAAGATGATGGTTAGGGTGGTGATGACGGGCGTTATGCCCATCTTGATGATCTTCTTGAACGAGAAGTCAAGCCCCAAAGAAAACAGAAGGAACATCACACCTATGTCAGCCCACGTCTTGATGTCGCTGCGGTCGATTACGGACATGGTATACGGCATGTGCGGACTGACAATGAATCCAGCCATGATGTAGCCCAACACGAGCGGCTGCTTGAGTTTCTTGAATATGAGTGTGACCGCACCCGCCACAATAAGTATAAGGGCAAGGTCGTTTATTAGAGTGGGAACTTCTGACACGCTTGTTTAATTTTTGATTATTAATGAATAATGTTTGATTGCAAGAGCTACCAAATACAATCAATGCAAAGATAACAATTTTTGTTTGAATATCAGTGGCAACAAAGCTATGTTTTTGTTCAAGATCAGTGGTAACAAGGCAAATGGAACGGCGGACTCCCGTCCGACGCTAATCTATAAAACGATTTAGTTTCAGCAAACAATTCATTTTCATTCATCATCACCTTTGCCACATTCTGTAATGCGAATGATGCATTGTAGGAAAAGTCCAACTGGTTCTTGTGTCTTGCTTGGCAATGCGCAAGGCCGGTATGCTGCTTTGCATCGCGAAAACAATACAAGCGGATGTATCAGCGTATCTCTGCCATCGAGTTCTCTATCCTCTGTATCGGTGAATACCCGATACCAAGCATCATCGACATAGTGAACAGCATACGTTTAGCCAAGGGCAACGTATTTGCTGAATGGAAACAGTCAGACACCGCCAAACTCTTTGAAGACCATGGATATAAAAAAAGGAGAGTGGAGGGTATTTCTTCTGAAAAATCAGATGCGCTTTCGCAAAATAATTGTATTTTTGCGAAAGCAAAACAAAATATATGGAACAATTCAAATTCGATTTTTTCAAAAAGGAGCACAGCGGTCAGACCATGAATGTTGTCACACTCTCCAAAGCAGAATGTGATAAGGTTTTTGCCTCGTTTTGTTCGGCATATAATATGGAGAAACAAGAGCGAAACAAAGTCTTTGACATTATTCAAGATAAGGGCATCCCGGTAAACTTCACAAACGCAGAAGAGAAAAATTTTGATTTGTCTTGTCTAATATCCGAAAATTGCAAGAGGCAGTTGCCCACACATCTTTATGTATGTTGGGATTGTTTTTATGCAATAGACCGTTTTGACTTTAATGATATCGTTAAATATTTTAGTGATATATGGTATCCATCAGTTGATGACATAATAATTTTTGATGACTCATATAAAGTTTGTATGATGATAAGACACGATGGCGTAATTTATTTATTGAATAAAAAACCTCAGAAATAAGAAACAAATACAACGTTTTGGGTATTCTAAGGGTGTTGCGCAAGACGCATGACGGCAGCTATCTCGTGAAGCAGCGCCATACGCCAAAGCAGGAAACAACGCAGACTATCAGACAAGTGCAAGCAGCCACGGCATCATTGTCTTTTTCCATATAATATCATTGGCACTGTATATATAATAAGGTGTAAAAAACAAACGACCGCCCTATAGAGTTTTATCTCTATGGGCGGTCGTTTTTATTTATTCATAAAGCGTTTGTGGCTTTATTACTTCTTTTTCTCTGTGGCAGCCTTCTCTGCTGGAACCTGCTTATATGCCTTGTTGAGTCCGGCGATAACCTCGTTGGTTATATCGTGAGCCTTATCGGCATAGAGGATGTTGTCGCCAGCCTTGCTGAGGATGAGAGTGTACTTTTTGTCCTTGTTGTAAAGGGCGAGATAGTGCTGTATAGAGTCGCGGAGAGCGTTGTTGTACTTCTCGGTCTCAGTCTGGAACTCACCGCTCAAGCGCTGGTTGAGGGCCTGCAGATCGTTGCTCTGCTTCTGAAGCGACATCTGAATAGACTGTGCCTGCTCGCGTGTGTAGGCATTCTGCTGCACCTTCTGCTGGAAGTTGGCTGCGGCAGCCTCAAGAGCCTGCTGCTTCTGTGCGAGAGTGTTCTGGATATTCTGACCCTTCTTCTGAAGGATGAGCGAGTAGTCCTTGCAGAACTTGTACTGCGACATGATGCTGTCAACCTCAACGTAAGCAATCTTGGTTGCTGTAGAAGCAGTCTGTGCTGCCGGTTCCTTGTCGTCTACCTGCGACTTTGACTTGTCGCAAGATGTCATTGCCACAGCAGCAAAAGCAGCAATAGCAAGTGTGCGGAAAATGTTTTTCTTGTTCATTGTATTTATTATTTTAATTATTTCACACCTTACGCATCCGCTTAGTAGGCTCCGTTGCGCTTGCGTGCTTCGCGGTCCTGATCCATTACGCAGTGGATTCCGAGCTTGCGCAGACCGGGATTGTCGTGAACATGTTGCGACGAGAACTTGCCGTTGCGTTTCAGCAGAAGCTTAATGGATAGCAAAGCAAACGCTATAGCAATAATTAACAGGCTTAAAAGCAGAAGTTTAATCATTTTTACTAACTTTGTATCGAAATGGGAAACCCATAGCGACAGATTTATTTACGTGCAAAGGTAATGCAAATCGGTCGCATGACAAAATAAATTATTGAAAATTCAGATTATTATTGTAACAACATAAAGAAATTAAGAAAAAATGAGTAATTGCGAATTGAAACCGGCTCGCGTATTCGAGCAGTTTGCAGAAATCAACAAAATTCCCCGCCCCTCAAAGCATGAGGAGCAGATGATTGAGTATCTGAAAGAGTTTGGCCGTAAGCGCAATCTCGAAACCGAGATTGACGAGACCGGCAACGTTATCATCCGCAAGCCCGCTACCAAGGGACACGAGAACGCTCCGATGATTAGTTTGCAAAGCCATATGGATATGGTATGCGACAAGCTCGTAGATGTTGACATCGACTTCTTCAACGACCCTATCCAGACCTACATCGACGGCGAATGGCTCAGAGCCAAGGGCACTACTCTTGGTGCTGACGACGGTATCGGCTGCGCCATCGAGCTGGCTGTTCTCGACAGCGACGACATTGAGCACGGTCCTATCGAATGCGTCTTCACACGCGACGAGGAGACAAGCCTTAGCGGTGCTTTGGGCATGAAGCCGGGATTCATGAAGGGCGATATGCTCATCAACCTCGACTCTGAGGACGAGGGTCAGATTTTCATCTCATGTGCTGGCGGCAAGACAACTTCGGTGAAGTTCACATTCGAGCGCGAGCAGGCTCCTGAGGGTTACTTCTTCATGAAGGCTTCTATCAAGGGATTGAAGGGTGGACACTCGGGCGACGACATCAACAAGAAGCGCGCCAACGCTATCAAGATTCTCGACCGCTTCCTCTACCTCGAGCAGGACAAGATGGACGTGCGTCTGGCTCAGTTCAACTCGGGCAAGCTGCACAACGCCATTCCTCGCGACGGTGTTATCGTATTTGCCGTACCAGCAGCCGAAAAGGAGACTGTACGTGTCGACTGGAACGTATTCACAGCTAACGTTGAGGACGAGTATCACGTTACTGACACTGCTATGGAGTTCCACCTTGAGAGCACTGACTCCGAGCCGGTTATCGCAAAGGACGCAAGTCGCAGCGTAATCCTCGCATTGCAGGCTGCCGACAACGGCGTATTTGCCATGTGCCAGGACGAGGCTTTGGCAGACATGGTTGAGACTTCTAACAACATTGCAAGCGTTGTCTCTTCAGAGAACGAAATTAACATTATCACCTCACAGCGCTCTAACGTTATGAGCAACCTTGAGAACGAGTCGAACACCATTAAGGCTGTATTCGAGCTGGCAGGTGCTGAGGTAAAGCAGAGCGACGGCTATCCAGCATGGAAGATGAACCCCAACAGCAAGCTGACAAAGGTGGCTGTTGAGTCGTACAAGAAGCTGTTCGGCAAGGAGCCTATCGTACGCGGCATACACGCCGGTTTGGAGTGCGGTCTGTTCTCAGAGCGCTATCCTAACCTCGACATGGTTTCGTTCGGTCCTACCCTGCGCGATGTTCATACTCCAGAGGAACGTCTGCACATCCCGACCGTACAGATGGTTTGGGACCACTTGCTCGACATCATGAAGCATGTATAATGCTCAAGCAAACACTTGAGGCTATATAAAACAAAAAAACGAGGATATTTCCTAAGCAAACGGAACATCCTCGTTTTTTTATTGTCTATAATTCGAGAGAACCGATACAAGGCTATAAATCATTTCAATTTGCCTTTCTGGATCATCTCGATTTATTATTCTGAATTATCCCGATTACTTGTTAGGGACAATCTCAAACACTTCTACACTTCCCTCAAGCTGGCACTTCACTGCGTTGGCATCGACATTCACCTTAGCCATATTGCCCTCAACCGGTGTGCTTGCAACGAGCTTGCCCTTCTTGTTGTACTGCTTGAGCACTACTCCACCAGCCTTTGGCAGGTTGACGAGCATGGTGTAGCTCTTTGTTCCCTTCTCTACGCCGAACGCCAGACTGCCTTCGCTCTTGAACGAAGAGCAAGGATTCTCGTCGAAGCAATTCATAGCACCGAGCATGTCAGCCGACTCCACCTTGAATGAAAGATTTTCGGGATTGACAGGATTTACTACAAACTCACGAACTGCACACCAGCTCTTCTTGTCCGACTGCAACTTGCGCATGCGTACATAACGAGCTTCTACGGGATTGCCCTTCCAGTTGATGATATATGTCTTCTGCAATTCGCCGGTGAGCGGTGTCCATGTCTTTCCGTCAGCCGAAGCCTCAACAATCACGTTGTCGAAGTAGTCGACATCGTCAACCGAGTTGCGTCCCTGCAGAATGCGCACCTCGCGCACGGGGCGAACGGCTCCAAGGTCCAGACCAATCCAGTCACCGGTATTCTGGCTTGCACCCGAATGATAGAATGTAGTAGAGTCGTTGTCGAGCATCAGCTTGTTCTGTGTGGTGCTGAGCGAATTGTATGTACCCATACCCTTATAGAACGCAGGAGTCTTGCCAGCCACCTTCTTGAAGAATTCGATAGCCATATCGTCCATACCATTCTCGTAGAACGGCTGCAGCTTCATTGTTCCCGACTTATGTGCCTGATAAGCAGCCATGTCGGCAGTAGACATGCGGTTGTTGATATATCCGTTCCAGAAAGCCTCATACTTGCCGTCCTTGAAATCGCGCATCAGCGTAAGCGTGTTCTTGCCACGTGTGCCGAGCTTCTTAAACTCAGCCAGCCACGGGCGCAGTTCCTTCATGAGCAGCGCATTCTTGCAGTCGCGCTCCATGATGGCAGGCACCTTCTCCACACGGTCGAACTCAGCATACAGATTGTCGTAATCCTTCTTGTTATAGTCGGCGAGACGGAAAGTCTTGGTCTCCCACGACTCTATGCGGCGATAGCCTGTCTCGGTGTCGCACGAGTGTATGGCGAATGTGCGGTAAGCATCATGCGCTTCGGGAGTCACGTCAACAAGCGAACGCTCCCAGTTGTCAATGGCGTTGTATGCCGAAACATTCCAGTTATAGTCGGCGACACCGTAGAGAGCGAGCTTCGAAGCCTCGCCGTGCTCCATCGGATTGCTCAGCACACCGCATGTCTGTTCGGCAGTAAGGTCGGTTTCGAGTCCGTATACCGGACCCTGCATGATGATATGGCGGGCATAGTCTGTAACGGGGAAGTTCCACCAATAGTAAGCCGGGCGCTTAATGCGCGAGTCAACGAAATCGAGTGTCTCCTTTGTGAGGTCAGAGCAAACCACGGCACCAGTCCAGAACACGTTGATTGACGGATCAAGACGCTTGCCATAGATAGCGAGCTGTCCGTTCTCCTTGGGGCTTGCCCACAACTGTGAGTAGTCGGTAGGACAAACCACGAGTGGCGCAACGTCGCCCTTGGTCTTCACAAACTCCTTGGTGAGGCGGTTGAGCAGGTCTACCTGTTTGTTCGAGTCGGTTCCTTCGCCCTCGATATCATCAAAGTGTATGGCAAACGAACGCACACCAAGGTCGTACATATGATTGAACTTGTTGACGAGGTTCTTGTAGTCTTCCTCGTTCCACTTGATGTCCTTGCCCGGATGGATAGCCCAAACGAAGTCGACACGGTTGCGTCGGCAAGCCTCAACGAGTTCGTGTATGTTGCGAGCCTGGTCGTCGGGATAAGGCAGGCGCCAGTTGGGTGAGCTGTGATAAGGGTCGTCCTTCGGACCGTATACATACTCATTGAGCTTGTTGCGTCCGTAGTAGTCGATGAGCGAGAGGCGCACCTGATGCGACCACGGTTCGCCGTAGAATCCCTCAACAACACCACGCAATGGCAGGTCGGGATAGTCGTTGCAAGTGAGATAAGGCATATTGCCATTCAGTACGGGCGAAGCCAACACCTGCTTCATTGTCTGTATGCCGTAGAATGCACCGCGCTCGTCGTAGCCTACGATATTGATGCCCTTCTTGTCGGCTGTAAGCAGATAGGCACCCGACACCATCTTCTTCAATCCAGCCTTCTGTGCCTGCTTCTTGCCGAAGTCGATTGTAAGGCGCACACCTTTCTTATTGGCTTTGAGGAAACCAAGGTCGTTGGCAAACTTCTTCTGCTTGTCGACGATGTTAACGCCATTTGCGAGATTGAGAAGTACATCGGTCTGCACACTGAAATTGTGCGGTGTAGGATTGATTACGATGCCATGATGGTCGAGCTTCTTGCCCGGTACAACGTTGACATCCTGTTTCTCGCCACGCTGCGAACTGAGGTCGAAGCCGTCGTCCTGCGCCTGCACGCCGCCGAAAGCCGCAGCGAGCAGTGCGGTCAGTAAGATTTTGTTTCTGATCATTGTTGTTTATTTATTGTTTTAGTAATATCAATGGTTGATGCGTAGTAAAATAAAGTGTATGCAAATTTACACAAAATAATTCGGTTTTATGTAGTTCACAACAAAATAACAACAATATATAACAAAAAAGAGGTTTTCCGTTTTATTGGAAAACCTCTCTTCTTTGTCGGGGCGACAGGATTCGAACCTGCGACCACCTGGTCCCAAACCAGGCGCGCTACCGGACTGCGCTACACCCCGTTCCGATTTAGCGAGTGCAAAGGTAGATATAAAATTCGAAACCTCCAAATTTTTCTTCGTATTTTTTACAAAATATTAGAACACCCTTACAAATCGGTCGATATCAACAGAAAGACCTACCGAGAATGTGCGTCCTGTAGTCATTGCCGAACTCCAATAATATGCCTTAGGCTTATATCCGAAAAGGTTGTCTACCGTAAAATTCAGATTGACAGCATCAAAGAAACGCTGCTGAAGTGTGAACTTCCACAACTGATAAGCCTTGTCATGCTTCTCGATTTTCGTGTCCGGTTCTGAAAGATAACGACCAGAAAGGGCTGTATTGATGCGATAGAACGAGCAGAGCTGACGGTCATAGTCTATTCGCCAAGTGGCTGAATGGGGACGCGGCTGCGAAAACTGCGAATCTACGCTTCTGCCTCCTACATGCAGATAGCTGTAGTCGAACTTCACACCAAGACCCATATCCGAACGGTACTGTGCGCTGAAGTCGGCACCGCTCACTTCCACTCCATCCTCGTTGCAATAACGTGAAGCCACATCAGGCTGACCCGTTCCAGGGGTATAATCGGCATAATCGCCGGTAGTGATGCGCTTGTCATACTTATTATAATAGCCCATCAGCGTGAAGCTATACTGTCCCGTCAAGAAACCTGCATTCTTTACTTTTCCGATATGCTCCAATGCCAGATTGAAGTTGTTGCTCTTCTCTGGCTTCAAATCCGGATTGCCGTAAATCATCTGCATGCCTGCCATATCAAAGTTCATATACATCTCCTTGAGGGTTGGAGCCCGGAATCCTCCTGCATAATTGGCACGCACGGAGAATCCATTCCACTTTGCCATCAAAGCCAGACGTCCCGTTGTGGCATGTTGGCTGGATGCCGAGAAGTAGTCATGACGAAGGCTTGCCACAATGTTCAACCACTTCAAAGGATTATAATCGAACTGCGCAAAGGCGTCGCAAGAGTTTTGGCTATGCGAAGCGTTGTCGGCAAACTGATATGTGGTGAGATAGTCATTGAGAAAATCAGCACCAAGAGTAAGGGTGTTGTTGCCAAACACGTGGGAATAGAGCGCACGCAGAGTGTTCTGACGATTGGTGTAGTCGTGGTCGTGGGTGCGCACATCGTTGACGTAGCGCACTTTGTCGTATTGGTCGAAGCCATACGAAACCTCCAGGTTATCGTTATCAGATAGCCTCATCACCGCCTTCAGTCCGGCTGAATAGTCCTTGTAGTGGTCGTCATAGTTGCCGCGATTGCTGATGCGGGCGAAATATCCTCCACGACCTATCAGCTTCACGCGGTCGGAGAGTTTATAGGTGAGACGCTCCTTCGCATTGAATGTTTCGCCACCATATATATGCAGAACATTGGATTCCGTATCAAAAGGACTTGTCAGCTGCACTTCGTCCGAAGTGGTACGCTGGATGCAAGTCTGCGAATTCCATTTGCCCGCATTGAAGCTGAAGCTTCCGCCATGACGCCATTCCTTGTTAAAGTTGTTGTAGCGAGAGTTGACATTGGCAGTCCAAGGTTCGCTGTTTTCACGCGAGATAATGTTGACGACTCCAGCCACAGCATTGGCACCATAGAGTGCCGAAGCTGCACCCTTCACTATCTCTATACGCCCCACATTGTCCAGATTCAACCGGCTGTAATCTACATTATCCATGGTTTCGCCAGCCAGCCGTTCGCCGTCGACAAGGAATAGCACCGCATTACCGCCAAACCCATTCATACTCAAAGATGTTTCTTGAGTCATGGCATAGCTAAACTCCAAGCCGGGTATTTGTTCTGTTAGCAAGTCCTGGATGTTGGTGGCATCGGCTATCTTTATATCATTGGCTGTAATGAGACGTGTCACCACTGGCGCATCCTTCAGAGCCTTGGGGGTTCGGGTGGCTGTCACCACCACCTGGTCGAGAGCTGTGGCATCGGGCTGAAGACGCAACACATACTGTTCGTTCTTCTTGTCGTCGCTCTTCAATACGAAGGTCTGAGTCTGAAAACCCACATAACTCACCCGTACCCTCACAGCTCCCTCCTTGCTGTATGTGAAGCGGAAATATCCATCACCATCGGTCGTTACTCCTCCCTTGGCATTCTCCAGCAGCACTGTAGCGCCCACCAGAGGTGCGCCCGAATCGTCGAGCACTCTACCCTTGACATCGCCCAGGGTTTCGGCTTTCAGATTCAGGCACAGTCCGCAAAGGATCAGGAATAGTGCGAATTTCTTTTGTTTCATCTGATTATGTCAAAAAAACTAACACCGAAAACAATAACTATATTTAAATTTCGCAAGCGAAAGTAGTTATATTAAGTTGCTTTATCTATTAGAAACAAACTTAAAGATTATCGACATCGGCATAGCGCCTGGCTTCACAGTATAGTTCACAGTCAGCGTATTGTCCTTGAATGTACCCTGCAAAGCGCCAGTATATGCTTTTCCGTTGATATTGATGCTATAACTCTCTTGTGCAAATGCGTATGCTCCGTCAGAACCTGTTACCTTAACAGCAGGAACCTCCAAAGCAGGAATAGCCATATGCCCACTGCCACATTCAGGCAAAGTAACCTTAACCGTAGCATCATCAACTGCCTCTATCTTCAATGTCTGCGCTTCGGTAGTAGTAGTATTTCCCTGTACGGTCATATCCAGACTACCTGTATACGTACCAGCTATCTCCTTTGCTGCAGGAGTAGAATTGCCATCATCACTGCTGCAAGAGCTGAATGCTACACACATAGAAACCAAAGCCAACATCATGGCCATCATTGTCTTAAACTTTTTCATTTTTCTTCGTTCTTATTTTTTTTGATTAAAATATAATTTATTGAACTTTCGCAAGTTCAGAAGTTATAGAATTTAAAGAAGTTATAGAATTTAAAGCCGTATGTCTTATAGCTGAATATTCAGCAAAAAGAGTAATGGCTATAAATTCTAGCGACTGTAGGGAGCGCTAACTTCTTTAACTTCTGAATTCTATGAACTTGCCAATGCTCAGTTGACATTATCACTCCTAAATTCGGAGGGGTCAGAAATGTAGTCCTTTTGCATTCCAAATGTAGTCCTTTTGCACTCCAAAAGGAGTCCTTTTGAGTGGCAAATGGAGTCCTTTTTAGAGGCAAATGGAGTCCTTTTGAAAAGGACTCCTGAAATTGCAGAAGTTCAGTAATTTATTTATCTTCCGGAACATAAATTATTTCACCATTCTCAAGCTGGTAAGCTATGCCAACCTTCTTACCCTTATTGCCCGACTTCTTGCTTTGGTCTTCTGAGGGTGTATAGCGATTGATTTTCTGACCATCCTTGGTAATGATTTCCATATTCTCCTTGCCCGGATTCTTTACCATCGTGAAATCGTCCTTACTGAACATTTCAGTCATATTATAGCGCGAAACAAGTGCCACCATCAAGGCTAAGGCAAACACCATCGCCACATCAAAGAGGTTGCTCACAACGCTCATCGGATCATCATCCTCGCCATCATGCGAGAGACGACTTCTACGTCTTTGTCTCATAAGTTATTACTATTGAATTCTTCACTCTTCATTTTTCACTCTTCACTTACAAGGTCTGCCATAAACTCAAGGTTGCTCATATCCTCAGTGTACCAGCGGTTCTTGGTCTGCTTGGTTACAAAACCGATGGCTGCAGAAAACAATCCCACTACGGTGGTAGCGAAAGCCACCTGCATATTGTAAGCCATCGAAGCAATATCGCCGGTAGAAAGACCTACCAGGGCAGGACCCATCGGAATCAAGGTACCCATCAAACCGAGCATCGGACCCATCTTCAGAAGTGTAGATGGAAGAGAAAGATCCTTCTCTACAAATTGGGCATACTGGTCGAGGATGCGGTTCACCTGCGCCTTGCTCTGACGGTTGTCCACGAGTTTCTTCATATAGGAAACGATGACAGCCTGCTTGTTCTTTGGCAAGCGATCGCCCAAGGTATCGAT
>URDM01000059.1 GCA_900546575.1 uncultured Prevotella sp. | reverse complement strand
AACGGCTTGAAGTGCTTCTCGCCTATCGACGCCTTGATCACGTCGTCATAGATGGTCATGACGAACATCTCCATCATTCCGACAAATCCGCCAGGAGCCTCACTTCTCTCGTCCTTGCCCTTGTACCAGCGAGCACATGAAAGGAACACGGCTATCAGAATGAGCACTACTATCCATATCTGAGCCACGGTCTTGGTGATGCTGAGGTCGAGCGGGCGCACCTTCGAACCATCAGGCATTTTCTCGTAGATCTTGCCGTGATGTTCTGCATCGAAGTAATAGTTCTGCGGCAGACTGCTCTCTGTACAGAACGTCCACTCACCGGTATTGGAGCTTCTGACGATTATCGGCAACGGAATGCTCAGACTCTTGCCTTCGTAAGAAGCTATGTGCCACTCGTAAGAGTCGGACAAGTGCTCAAGTACCGTTGTAGGAATGTCAAGCGACTTGCCGTCGTGGCCTGCTTCTCCCGCCGAGGCGAAGGCTGGCATGAGTGCCAATACCAAGAGAAGTAATAATGACTTTATCTGTTTCATTATCGTTTATTTATTTTCTTTGTCACACTCAGTATGCGAATTGGTGACGCGCGAGAAGAATACAGAATGGTGGGCAATCATCCATAAATAGAATGCCATGAACACCAGGCAGTATTCGAGCATCGCATCGCGACCTACGGCAATGTAGCACCCTACGAGAGTGAAGAGGGCCAGCAACATACGGAAGCCTGACACGGCTGAGAAGAATGTAGGAAGCATCGCTTGGTTTGCCTCGGCTATTCTTTTCCATAGAAATATGTCGGCCAGCTCCACCATAAGGGCGAACACAGCACTCATTACAAGAGGCGGGACAAGTCCGTCAACATGAGCGAACGTCTGCAGGGAAAGAACCGCCAACGACAATACCGCTACGGCTGCAACGGTCTGCACGGCATAGCGTCGGCTTAAATTAGCTATCTCTGTATTTTTCAGCATGTTAACCGGGTCTCATTAAAGTTCAACACAAACGTTGACGTTGTTCTTCTGCACTTCAACGAAACCGCCCGTTGTCTTCACCTCATGCTCGCCTTCAGAGTCAAAAAAAGCAATGCGTCCGCTGTTGAGCGTAGAGATGATAGGAGCATGGCCGGTGAGTATTTCAAACTCGCCGCTTGTGCCCGGCACGACTACACGGTCGACCGTTCCTACGAACTCCACTTTCTCAGGAGAGACGATTCTTAAATTCAAACTCATAGTCTACAAGTATTTAGTGTGTAAACGGATTATCCCTTAGCTGCCTCAAGAAGTTTCTTACCCTTGGCAATGGCGTCCTCAATGGTACCTACGTTGAGGAATGCCTGCTCTGGCAGGTCGTCTACCTCGCCGTCGAGAATCATGTTGAAGCCCTTGATGGTGTCCTCGATAGAAACCATTACGCCCTTTACACCGGTGAACTGCTCGGCAACGGCGAACGGCTGAGAGAGGAAGCGCTGCACACGACGTGCACGGTTCACAGTCAGCTTGTCATCGTCAGAGAGCTCGTCCATACCAAGGATAGCAATAATATCCTGAAGCTCCTTGTAGCGCTGGAGAATCTGCTTAACGCGCTGTGCACACTCATAGTGCTCCTTACCCACAATCAGCGGGTCGAGAATACGCGAGGTAGAACCCAGCGGGTCAACAGCAGGATAAATACCAAGCTCGGTAATCTTACGCGAAAGCTCGGTAGTAGCGTCGAGGTGTGTAAAGGTTGTTGCTGGAGCAGGGTCGGTCAAGTCGTCGGCAGGCACGTAAACGGCCTGTACAGATGTGATAGAACCCTTCTTGGTAGATGTAATACGCTCCTGCATCTGTCCCATCTCACTTGCAAGTGTAGGCTGATAACCTACGGCTGAAGGCATACGGCCTAGAAGAGCCGATACCTCAGAACCTGCCTGGGTGAAACGGAAGATATTGTCAATGAAGAACATGATGTCGGCAGCCTCACCGTCCTTGCCTCCGTGGTCGCGGAACTCCTCGGCCACAGTCAGACCTGACAATGCTACTGAAGCACGTGCTCCAGGCGGCTCGTTCATCTGGCCATACACAAGTGTTGCCTGACTCTTCTTGAGTTCCTCAGGGTCAACAAGCGAGAGGTCCCACTTGCCTTCCTCCATTGCCTTCTTGAACTTCTCGCCGTAGCGGATAACGCCCGACTCAAGCATGTCACGGATAAGGTCGTTGCCCTCACGGGTACGCTCGCCTACTCCGGCAAATACCGAGTAGCCGTTGTGTCCCTTGGCAATGTTGTTGATAAGCTCCATGATAAGCACGGTCTTGCCTACACCGGCACCACCGAACAAACCGATCTTACCACCCTTCATGTAAGGCTCCAAAAGGTCAATAACCTTGATACCTGTTGCGAGCATTTCCTTATGAGTGGAAAGGTCCTCAAACTTAGGAGCCTCGCGATGGATAGGATAAGCGCCCTCCATATTGAGCGTGCTCATACCATCGATAGGCTGACCGATGACGTTCATCATACGGCCCTTGATTTGTTCACCTGCTGGCATCATGATAGCGTTGCCGGTAGGAACAACCTCCAGGCCACGTTGCAATCCGTCAGTATTGTCCATTGCGACGCAGCGAACGGTGTCTTCACCAATATGCTGCTGCACCTCAATGATAAGCTCCTGTCCGTTAGGACGCTTCAGCTTCAGAGCTTCGTGGATTTTAGGCAACACCTCTTCAGGGTTCTTTCCGGCTGTATCGAAGTAAACGTCGATAACCGGACCGATAATCTGCGAGATGCGCCCGTTGATTTGTGACATAGTATTTTTGATTTTGTTTTTAAATTCTGATGCAAATATAACAACTATATTCTTATACGAAAAAATATTTAATCTTTATTGTACTTTTTCGTTCCAAATATGCCATATTTGTAGTGTAATCCGACCACTTTTAGATGCTCAGCTCGTCGAGAACCTTGATAAGCTTGCGGTCGAACGGCTTGTCGCTACGGATGGCCTCGCTCAGCGGCACGTACACAATCTCGTTGTTGCGAACGCCAATCATCACGTTGCGCTGACCCTGAAGAATTGCCTCGATTGCACCTACACCAGTACGTGAAGCGAGGATACGGTCGTGGGCGCTCGGACGTCCGCCACGCTGCAAGTGTCCGAGTATTGACACACGTACGTCGTACTGCGGGAACTCGTTCTTCACACGCTCGGCATAATACATGGCACCGCACTTCGGACTCTCCGAAACGATGACGATGCAGCTCTTCTTCGACTTACGGATACCACGCTCCATGAAGCGTGCCAACTGGTCGACATCTGTAGAGTCTTCAGGAATGATGGCAGCCTCGGCACCACTGGCAATGGCAGAATTCTGTGCGAGGAAACCTGCGTCGCGTCCCATCACTTCAATAAAGAAGATGCGCTCATGGCTCTGGGCTGTGTCGCGGATGCGGTCGACACACTCTACGATGGTGTTCATTGTTGTGTCGTAGCCGATGGTAGAATCTGTGCCATAAAGGTCGTTGTCGATAGTACCCGGCAAGCCGATGCAGCAAATATCATATTTCTTGGCGAATTCCATAGCACCTGTCAACGAACCGTTACCGCCGATAATAACCAAAGCGTCAATGCCATGGGCCTTGATCTGCTCGTAAGCCTTCTCCTTGCCCTCATCGGTCATGAACTCCTTGGAGCGTGCTGTCTTGAGGATAGTACCGCCCGACATAATAATGCCGCTGACATTCTCTGTTGTGAAGTCCTCAATCTCGCCATTAATAAGTCCATCGTAACCACGATAGATACCTTTTATATTAAATCCATTGCAAATACCTGCACGAGTCACGGCACGAATTGCAGCATTCATTCCCGGGGCGTCGCCACCAGAAGTCAAGATTCCAATTGTCTGAATTTTAGCCATACTATTTTTTGTATTTTTTTGATTATTAAAATTTTCCGATTAAGTGTTTGGGGTATTAAACCAGCAGCCACAAGCACACCAGGCCTGCCAAGGATGCCACGAGCGAGACCCAACCCACATTGACGAAGTACCAATTGAGCTTTATGCGCTCCATCTTCATCAAGGCGAGTCCGCTCATAGAGCCAATGCACAGAATGTTGCCTCCCATTGCCGCAGCGTAAGCTGCTATCTTCCAGTAGGCTCCGTTAAGGCCGTAAAGCGCAATATTGCTGCCCGATTCTGCCACATCGTGCATCGATACCATCGACATAAGTGTGGCGAAATTGTCAAGCACGCTACCTACAAGCTGAGTGGCAAGTCCCACTACAAGCATATTGTCGGCTATGCTGCCCATAAAGTCATCCACTTTAGTCAACACACCAGTCTCACGCACCACTCCCAGGGCAAGCATTATGCCCAGTACAAACAGAATCATCTGTATTACGCCATATTGCAACACTCGTGGCACACGACGCTGTATCATCTGGTCGGCGTTCATCAACTTGCGGTTCATAAGTTCGTTGACAATCCACAATACCGACAGCACGCACATTGCGCCAAGGAACGGGCTAAGCTTCGTGATGTTATGGAATGTAGGAATAAACCACAATCCGCCAATTCCCACGAACAGCATCAAGGCTCGCTGCCACAGATTAAGGTTGGTGTCGTCGCCACGATAAGGCATCGTAATCCATTCGGTCTCAATGCGTCGCGGCAAGCTACGTTGCAGCCAAAGAATCGGGAAGAACCATGCAATAAGGCAAGGAAGAGCCATAGTCAAGGAATAGTCGGTAGCCGTAACAGCACCTATATTCCAAAGCACGAGTCCTGTAGGGTCGCCGATAACCGTAAGTGCGCCACCGCAATTTGCCGAAAGCACAATGGCACATCCGAAGATGACACGCTGCCTCTGTCTGCTCACAATGGCGTGCATTATGGTAAGCATCATAACGGTGGCCGTAAGGTTGTCGAGATTTGCCGAAATCAAGAAAGTGATTACCGACAAGGTCCAAAGCATCCTCTTGCCGCTACGTGTACGGAGCATCTGCGAGATGAAGTCGAAGCATCCGTTATTCTGCAATATCTCTACTATTGTCATTGTAGAGAGCAGGAAGAGAACAATCTCAGAAGCTCTACCGACGTATTTCAAGAAAAGGTTCTGGAAAATATATTGCTTTACCGCTGCCGAAGAGGCAGACGCTCCGTCAAGAAACGAAGTGTATTCCTTGGCGTGCTGACCCATTACAAAGTCTGAACCATAACAAATGTAAAGTATCCAGCCAAGCGTTCCTACAAAGATGGCAACCGCAGCTTTGTTTACATTGGTGAATTTCTCTGTCGCTATCAAGAAATAGCCAATTAGTATTATTGTTATGATGACAAGAGTCATAGCTGTATTTAGATTAACGATTGCAAAGGTACAAAAATATCTGAACTGCGCAAGTTTTAAATCTAAAAAATAAAAATAGTTAACAGAGATTTAATTCAAATGCAATAGGTCTCTATCTTTTAATAAAATATAGGTTATGTTTTTATTCTTAATATAAAAAAATAAGTACCTTTGTATTTAAAATATAACCTTTTTAAAACATTACTATGTACTACTGGTTTGTATTCAACAATAAAGGGGAGCTTCTACTCCAAAAATGCGAGGATGGTACTTTCACCATCCCTTATTGCGAGCGAGTGCCCGTCGCTACCACCCCCAAAACACATATTATGAACATTTCGCCTATGGACAGCGGCGAGCAAGTGAAAGCCTTGCAAGTAGACGATGTGCACATATGCGCTGACGGCACTTTCGAAGGGTGCGGTCTACGACAATCGTACTACAAGCTTTCGCGTCCTCTTTATCTTAAGGCGGGCAAATGCCACGAGCTGCTCTACTGGGACCGCAACACACAATATTGTGGCGTATGTGGGTCGCCAATGGAAATGGACACGGACATCTCAAAGAAATGTTCCAATTGCGGTAAGACCGTTTGGCCACAGCTGGCTACTGCCATTATCGTGCTTATAAACCGTGGCGACGACCTGCTGCTGGTACACGCCAAGAACTTCAAGACCGACTTCTACGGATGTATTGCAGGATTTGTGGAAACGGGAGAATCGCTAGAAGAGGCAGTAAGACGAGAGGTGTGGGAGGAGACTTCCATCTCGATTAAGAACCTGAGATACTTCAAGTCGCAGCCTTGGCCCTACCCTTGCGGACTCATGGTCGGATTCTTTGCCGAATACGACGGTGGCGACCTGAAGCTGCAAGAATCAGAACTGTCGCGAGGCAACTGGTTTAACAAGAACAATCTGCCTACAATTCCCGAAAAGCTCAGCCTTGCAAGAATGCTGATTGACAAGTGGCTGGAGGAACACGAGTGAATTTTGAATGTTGAGTGTTGAATGTTGAATTGTTCTCGGCTGACGCCTGCGATGAAGAATTATTCAATGTTGAATTGTAGGTAGCTATGGCGTCCTCGCCGTAGCCTGAGCAGTTGACGATAATGAATTTTTGATTTAGTGATTAAGATATGAAACAAATAGGTTGGGGATTTATCGGATGCGGTGAGGTGACCGAGAAGAAATCCGGTCCGGCATTCAACGAGGTGCCGGGGTCAAGCGTTGTGGCTGTGATGAGCAGAAATGAGGCAAAGGCAAAGTCGTACGCCAAACGCCATAATATAAAGAGGTGGTACACCGACCCTCAGGAGCTTATTGACGACCCTAACGTCAATGCTGTCTACATAGCCACTCCACCTTCAAGCCATGCCACATTCGCTATAATGGCTATGAAGGCTGGCAAACCCGTGTACATTGAGAAACCATTGGCAGCAAGCTACGAAGACTGCGCACGCATCAACCGTATCAGCGAGATTACGGGCGTGCCTTGCTTCGTGGCTTATTACAGACGCTATCTGCCCTATTTCCAGAAGGTCAAGAGCATCATCAATTCGGGAACTATCGGCACAATCGTAAATGTTCAGATACGATTCTCGGTTCCTCCAAGAGACCTTGACTATCAGGACTCCCACAACCTGCCATGGCGCTTGCAGCCGGATATTGCCGGAGGTGGCTACTTCTACGACTTGGCTCCGCATCAGCTCGACCTATTGCAGGACATCTTCGGAGTAATAACACGTGCTCACGGCTATTGCTCCAACAGAGTGCATCTGTACAAGGCTGAAGATTCGATAAGCGCCAGCTTCTTCTTCGAGAACGGTCTGCCTGGCAGCGGCTCATGGTGCTTCGTGGGTCATCAGAGTGCCAAGGAAGACTGCATTGAGGTGATTGGCGACAAGGGTATGCTGTCGTTCTCGGTCTACAATTACGACCCCATACAACTGGTGACAAGTGCCGGACGAACAAACATCGTTGTGCCTAACCCTTCTTACGTCCAGCTGCCTATAATCCGCTCCGTAATAGAGCATCTTCAGGGCATAGGTGTGTGCCAATGCACAAGCGTTAGCGCCACGCCCGTCAACTGGGTGATGGACCGTATTCTCGGAAAGCTCTAAACCACATGTATTTGAAAAGAACCATAACCATATTGTTGTCCTTGATAATTTCGGGAATGTCTGCCATGGCTCAAACTACGGCAGACACCATAAGTACGCCCACAAAATACCGTCACAAGACATTCTTCCGGGTTGTCGGCAGGACTCTGGGCAGATTTATGAGGAATTTCAGCGAAGTGGACACGAACTACATCGAACCGCAGAAGTTCAACTACACAGCTATGGTTCAAAACACCAATACTTACGAGATTTACCGCATAGCGACTACCATGGGCAACGACTTCACCTTTTCCCCACTCCCCACCTTCAAGCTTGGACCGTATTTAGGCTGGCGTTGGATTTTCCTGGGCTACACTTTCGACTTGAAGAACATCAATAGTGGCGACAAGCGAACCGAATTCGACCTCTCCATCTACAGTTCACAACTTGGTGTCGACCTTTTCTATCGCAAGACGGGCAACGACTACAAGATTTCGAAAGCCCAACTCGACACAGAGAGCAAGATTAACACACATCAGCTAAACGGAATGAACTATGACGGCATCAGCGTGAGTATCAAGGGATTCAACATGTATTACATCTTCAATCACAAGCGGTTCTCCTATCCTGCCGCCTTCAGCCAGTCTACCATACAACGCAAATCATGCGGATCGGCATTGTGCGGCATTGGCTACACACGCCATTCGCTAAGCGTAGATTGGGAGAAGCTGTACAACATCGTTGCCGATAACCTTGGCGAGGAGACTGCCAAGCGCTACATGGACCCCGAACTGAAATTCAAGAAAATTAAATATACCGACATCTCGCTTTCTGGAGGCTACGGCTATAACTGGGTGTTCTCCCACAACTGGCTGGCGGCAGCCTCGCTGTCGTTGGCCCTGGGCTACAAGAGATCGTCGAGCGACACCAACCACTCTACATTCACGTTCAAGGACTTCTCCTTTCACAACTTCAATATCGACGGAGTGGGACGCTTCGGAATCGTATGGAACAATATGCGGTGGTATTATGGTGCCAACGCCATAATCCACACGTACAACTACCATAAGTCGGAGTTCTCTACCAACAATATATTCGGTAGTCTTAACATTTATGTAGGAGTAAACTTTGGAAGAATGAAATGAAAAACAAGAATATTATGACAACAACATTTCTATCGCTTGCCGTGGTGTTGCTCACACAATGCGGCATCCCTTCGGCAAATAGCATAAAACCACAATCGCAACATAACGCCAACACACAGCAGGACTCGCTACAGCATAGCTCATTACAGCTAAAGTCAAAAACTGCCGACAAGTCAGCCTCCGACTCTTCTGCTTACGACAGGAGTACTGTCTCTATTACCTATTATAATAAGGTGAAAGACCAGGCAAGGATAGAACAAATCATAAATAAATACGCTAAACACACTGCCGACCCTGCCCTTATAATAGTAATAGCACGCGAACTACGTGGCATTCCTTACGTGGCAAAGACGCTTGAGGTGAACAAGCAGGAGAAGCTCGTAGTAAACCTTAGCCAGCTCGACTGCACCACTTATGTGGAGAACGTTCTTGCCATTTATCTTTGCATCAAAAACGGCAAGACTTCGTTCGACGATTATGCGCACTACTTGCGAATGGTGAGATACCAGAACGGAGAGGTGAGCTATCCTGCCCGACAGCACTATTTCACCGACTGGATTTACGAGAACACTCAAAAGGGATTTGTCGAAGAGATTCAGTCGCCCAACCCGCCCTTCACAGCAATACAGACCTTGCGCATTGACTTCATGAGCACTCATGCTTCGCTTTATCCTATGCTGAAGGCCAATCCGCAAATGATAGAACGGATAGCCAAGACCGAGCAGCTCCTCTCCGGAAAGAAGTTCAGCTACATTCCCAAATCTGCCATCCACAACACAAAACTGCTGCGCTCTACCATCCACAATGGCGACATTATTGCCATCACGACATCCAAGGCAGGACTCGACACGTCGCACATAGGCATTGCCGTGTGGCACCAAGACGGACTGCATATGCTCAACGCCTCACAAATACACAAGAAGGTTGTTGAAGAACCTATGACGCTCTACCAATACATGCAGAAGCATCCGTCGCAGACCGGAATAAGAATTGTGAGAGTCAAGACGAAATAGATTTTATATAGTAGAGAGTGTGCATAAGTCGAAAAGATAAGAATATGGCTATCTCTCTACTCCTTCTCAAGAGCCGTGTGGATATTTCGCATTAGCCCCGAATATTTGGCTCGTTTCACAGCACTCCCCTTAAACAGATGGCGATAATCGTCCTCGGTTAATGAAAGCCAGTCCTCGCGCTTCATCTCAAGCAGTTCTTGCGAGGGCTGGAGTTCTGGAGTAGTGTTAGGTTGAGCAAAGCGATTCCATGGGCAAGCCTTCTGACAGCAGTCGCAACCGTAAATCGTATCGCCCATCTTATCGGACAATTCGGATGGAATGTCGCCACGGTTTTCTATTGTCTGATAACTCAAACACAAGCGCGCATCAAAATCCGATTTTCCTTCGCCCATCGTAAGAGCGTGCGACGGACAAGCATCAATACATGCGTGACAATTGCCACAACGCGGCTCCATCTCCTCGTCATACTCCAATTCTACTGGAAGGAACAGCTCGCCCAAGAAGAACATGCTGCCGGCACGTGGGATTATAAGCTGATGGTTTCGTCCAGTCCATCCAAGTCCTGCCTTCACAGCCCAATAGCGCTCGAGCACGGGAGCCGAATCGCAAAACGCTCTGTACTCCTCAAATCCTAAGCGTTCGGCAAGTTGCCGAAGTTTTCCCTTCACCACATCGTGGTAGTCCTTGCCAAGCGCATAGGCAGCAAACTGCGGCTGGCCTTCGGGCAGAGTGTGCGACGGAGCATAGTTCAACGCCACAGACACGATGCTCCTGAGGCCGTCCATCAGCAGGCGTGGGTCGAAACGCTTGTCAGGATAATTTTCCAGATAGTTCATCGTGGCATGCTCGCCATTATGAATCCATTTGCGGTAGGAATCCACCACCACCTTGTCCACAGCTGCAGCACGGGCAATGCCACAAGCAAAAAAGCCGAGGTTCTTTGCCTCGGCTTTTATATTAAGAGATAATTGTCGTTTGTCCATTATCTTTATTACGTTATGTTTCCGTTAGATTCTCATTCAAAAGTCTTGAACTCATAGCCCTGCTCCTTAAGCCACTTGAGCGACTTAGGCAGAGCGGTACGAAGCTTGTCGATGCTCTTGACCGAATCATGGAAAGTAATGATCGAACCATTACGGGCATATCGCCTTACATTATTGAACACATCGTCGGCACTCAGCCATTTTGAATAGTCGCGGGTCACGAGGTCCCACATCACGATGCGATACTTTCGACGCAACCAGATGTATTGGCTATGGCTCATAGCGCCATGAGGCGGACGGAAGAGGTGGGCGCCTATAAGGTCGTTGGCACGCTCCACGTCGTCAATATATGTCTTGGCAATGTGCTTGAAGCCTCCAAGATGATGATAGGTATGATTGCCCACTTGATGGCCTGCCGCAACAATACTTCTGTAGAGGTCGGGATACTTGCGCACATTGTCTCCTACCATGAAGAATGTGGCGTGTATCCCAAACTCTTTCAATGTTTGCAGAATGAACGGAGTCGATTCCGGTATAGGCCCGTCATCAAACGTGAGATATACCGAACGCTCGCTGCGGTTCATTCTCCAGGTTGCACCTGGAAACAACCAACGCAACCATATTGAAGGCTGTTCAATTATCATCGCGATTCAAAAGGTTGTCCGCCCTTGGCCTGATAGACGGCATAGATGGCATTGGCTGCCTTGAGCCATTCGTTTGCCATCTTGGTGTCCACGAGCTGGGCAATGTCTGAAATACCCTGCATGTAATAGAGCTGGCGCATCACATCTGTCTGACACATGTCGAAGCGCGAGCCTTCCTGCGATACATAGTAGTCGGCATACTGCCTGGCGTTGTTCCATACCTGGCGCAGGATACGGGCTGCATCAGCCTTGCATCCTATAATGGCGTAGGCACGTGCCAGGTCAGCCGAACCTGAAACGAATGTGTTGGGCACATTGTATTCGGGTATTGACTTCTCCGCCTTGCGCAGCACCTTCAGAGCCTTGTCGTTCTTGCCCTCCCGAATGAGTGCGAGAGCCAGCTGTGCAAAGAGATTGCGATGGGTGTAGCACATACGCATTATGGTCTCGTCAATATAGAGTCCCTTCTTGTCCAGTCCTCCGAACTTAAATCGGTTCATCACATTATTATATGTCTTCTCGGTATCGAAGTTCTTTGCACCTGGCTTGTTGGTTGTGAACGGAGTGATGCGGTAAGCCAGACCCTCCTGTACGAAGTTGTCGCCAAGATTCATATAGTTGTCCGAACCAACAGTTGCGGCAACATACAACGGACGTGTCCAGTTGCATTGTGCGAGCATCTCAAGCATCATGAGGTCGTTCTTGTACAGAGCGCGCTTGCCTGCGAGCGAGATGACCATACGGTCGGGTATGGTGTCGCTTGCCATCATCATTCCACTCTTCTTCACAGCCTCTTTATCGATGGTCAGATAGAGAGTGTCGGTCGGTATTACGTGCATGTCGCTGTTCTTGGTGCGCACCCAGTACTTCATGACGTTCTTCACCTCAAACGGCTGGTCGCCAAACTGAGCGCGAGCCTCAGCTGGATGTTCCTTGTAGAAATCCATTATCTGCTGCTTGAGCGACGGGTCTACCTGAATATAGTCGTTGGTGCCCGAGCAGAAATCGAGACGCGGCCATGTGATAGGCACAGAAGGCGAATCGTAAGCCGGGCGCTTCATCTGGTCGATATACCAGTCGGTCTGCAGATAAGAGAGGTTGCACACACGTGCGTCGGTACGGAATCCTTCGGTCTCCTGATTATACCACAATGGGAACGTGTCGTTGTCGCCATTGGTGAAGATAATCGGGTTGCCCTTGTCCTGGAGCGTCATCAGATAGTTCTGTCCGAAGTCGCGGCATGTGTAGCGTCCGCTGCGGTCGTGATCGTCCCAAGTCTGCGAAGCCATCTGTATCGGCACGAGCAGACAGGCTACACCAAGCACGCTGGCAAGAGCCACATCATTGGTCTTGAGCTTCTTCTTGAGCATATCGTAGAGAGCCAGCACACCAAGACCACACCATATAGCGTATGCATAGAACGAACCGGCATAGGCATAGTCGCGCTCACGAGGCTGCTGCGGAGTCTGGTTAAGATAGAGCACGATGGCAAGACCAGTCATGAAGAAGAGGAAGAATACCACCCAGAACTGGCGTATGCCACGTTGTCCGCGCCAAGCCTGCCAAAACAGTCCTATAAGACCCAGCAGCAACGGCAGACAGTAGAACACGTTGTGTCCCTTGTTGTCCTTCAGCTCCTGCGGCAGCTTGCTCTGGTCGCCAAGCATCCAGTTGTCGATAAACGAGATGCCCGTTATCCAGTTGCCGTGCTCGGGTTCTCCACTACCCTGCAAGTCGTTCTGTCGTCCGGCAAAGTTCCACATGAAGTAGCGCCAGTACATGAAGTTGCATTGGTAAGAGAGGAAGAATCGTATGTTGTCCCATTGTGTAGGCATCTTCACGGTCACCTGCTCGCCACAGCGGTCGTAGGGCACGTTAGTACCCGTAACGCCACCCAGCCAGCTCTCATAAGCCTGAGCGTGAGCCGACGAATGCATACGTGGGAACAGCATGTTCTGAGCGTAAACGAGCTTGTCCTTGTGTGATACTACGAAGTAAGAGTCCTTCTCTGTGTCAGAAGCCTTCTCCTTGCGTTGCCATATGGCAGCACCTTCCTTACGCTTGGGAATGCACATGTTGCCGTCAACGTCAAAAGCCACCTGCGAGGTGTATGCCTGACCATAAAGCAACGGAGAGTCGCCATACTGGTCACGACTCAGATACGAACCGAGCGTGAACACATCTTCGGGCGAGTTCTGGTCCATAGGCGGATTGGCAGCCGAACGAATCACGATAACAGCATAGCTTGAATAACCGATCATAAGCATAAGCATGCACAGTAGGGCTGTATTCTTGAAGCGAGCCGACACTACGGGCACGAGCTGCTTGTCTGTCTTCTTGCGATAGTTCAGTCCGAAGTAGATGGCAGCAAGGATGATGATGCCAACGATGGCAGCGCCCCATCCCATTCCGCGGAACGGCACACCCAACATACCTACAGAAAGTACAAACGAGAGGTTCTGACGCTTGAAGTTGCGGTCGGTATATGACTCATATATAGCCCATATAACGATGGCTACAAGCAGGATGATATAGACAATCTCGCCTGTATTAAACGGACAGCCTAACTGATTGACAAACAGCAGCTCAAACCATCCGGCTACAGTAATGATACCAGGCACTACACCATACAGCACGCCTGCCACGATGACAAACGATGCGAGCAGAGCCAGCAACGAACCTTTCAGCTCGATGTGCGGATAGCGACGGTAGCAATACACCAGCACGATGGCAGGAATGCATAGCAGGTTCAGGAGGTGAACGCCAATTGACAAACCCGTCATGTAGGCTATGAGCACAAGCCAACGGTCGCTATGAGGTTCGTCGGCATGGTCTTCCCATTTGAGAATAAGCCAGAACACGATGGCGGTAAAAGCCGAAGAATAGGCGTAAACCTCACCCTCCACAGCCGAAAACCAGAACGTGTCGGAGAAGGTATAGATAAGAGCGCCCACAAGTCCCGAAGCCTCAATGGCAATAAGTTTGCCCATTGTCATCTCGCTCCAGTCCTTCAATATCAGCTTGCGTGCCAGATGCGTAATACTCCAGAACAGGAACAATATGGTCGTCGCACTTAGCAACGCACTCATCGTATTCACCATCTTTGCCACCTGCGTGGGGTCGCTTGCAAACTGCGAGAGGAGATTTGCCGTGAGCATAAAGAAAGGAGCTCCAGGCGGATGACCTACTTCCAGCTTGTAGCCGGTTGTAATGAACTCGGGACAGTCCCAGAAGCTGGCTGTCGGTTCAATCGTCGAGCAATATACGAAAGCAGCCACCAGAAAGGTAAGCCACCCCAATACATTGTTCACTAATTTGTACTGTTTCATTTAATAATGAGAAATATAAAAATTAAACGTGTATTATCACTACAATCGTATTTTAAGATGCAAAGATACTATTTTTTTGCCACAACGTATTAACCTATCGAACAGTTAATAAAAATTAGCAATAAACGATACACAAAGACACACTAACCCACATAATTAATACAATCCGGTCAACTTTATGGCTTTATTTTTTGCTTTACGATTAATTCTTTGTATTTTTGTACTTTGAAATAAAATCAGCCAACGTATTATGACAGAATTGGAAAGACATATAGCTAAATTGCTGTTGGACAACGACTGCGTCATCGTCCCTGGATTCGGAGGCTTTATGGCACACCATATAGCCGCGTCATACGACGAGAAGAACCATATTTTCCTGCCTCCAACAAGGACTGTAGGGTTCAATCCCCGACTCACGATGAACGACTCAGTTCTGGCGCAGGACTATGTCAGCTGCTATGACTTGAGCTATCCTGAAGCCCTTAAACGCATAGAAAGCGAAGTGGACGAATTCCGCCAGATGATATTGAGCGAGGATGGTGGCTACGAGCTGTGCGGCATCGGACGGCTCTATGCATTAGAGAATGGTGAATACGACTTCATACCCAACGACACGGGCATAACAACACCTGCCACTTACGGATTCCAGGCATTCGAGTTCGACACCCTACCTGCCACAGAATCGGCATCTGAAAGCACTTCTGTCGCCTCAGCTGACGACATCCGCAAGACAGAGCCATCACCATTCGCTGCCTACAGCCATATTGCCAAAGCAGCCCCTTCACCCATGCATAACGAGGAGGAAGAGACAGAACAGCAGACCTTATCGCTAAACATCCCAGTCAAGATGCTACGCCACATGGCAGCCGCATGCATAGTGCTGTTCGTAATGCTCTCCATCCCCTCACGACTGGGCGATGCAAGCACCGGAACAACCAGCCAAAGCGCCATCGACGCCAAATGGCTCTATGAGATAATGCCCAAAGAAATGACAAGTGGCAAGCCCGAAAGTCTCGTGGCCTCTGACGATGCAGCCCAAGCCAAAGCCAATGAGCAAGCCGACGAGTCAGACGCCCTACCCTATTATACTATAGTACTCGCAAGCCGCGTGTCGATAAAGAACGCCCAGCAGTACGTAAGCAAGCTCCACCAGCAGGGCATGACCGAGGCAAGCGTATGCCGCCACAACGGATTTACCAAAGTGATATACAAGAAATTCGCCAGCCGTGCCGAAGCCAACAGCGCCTTAAGCCAACTCAAGGCCGACAGCTCATTTGCCGACAGCTGGATAACAGAAATAAAACAGAACGACAAACAATAAATGAAAAGAGTAAGATGCCCGAAATGTGACAACTACATCACATTCGACGAGAAGAAATATACCGACGGACAGTCGCTTGTGTTCCAATGCCCACAATGCGGCAAGCAGTTCGGCATACGCATAGGCGTTTCCAAACTGCGCAAGACACAGAAGGAGGACACGCCCGAAGAGAACGCCGATGGCAACGAATACGGCTATATCACGGTCATCGAGAACGTGTTCCACTACAAGCAGGTAATTCCCCTGCAAATGGGTGTCAACACCATCGGACGCTACATGAAGAACAGCGGAGTGAACTGCGCTATCGAGACCAACGACCCGAGCATCGACATCAACCATTGCACCATAACCGTCAGCCGCGACAAGAACGGCAGTCTGAAATATATCCTCAAGGACGGTCCAAGCTACACCGGCACATTCGTAGACAACGTTATACTCGGTGACCGCGAACAAAGACGCATTGAGGATGGAACCCTCTTCACCATAGGTGCAACAAGCATCATTCTGCATGCGCCAAATGCAGAATGATGAATGATATTTTTTTTGATTTTTGTACTGTTCTCAGCTGAGACCGAGAACAATACAAAAATCAAAACTCAAGACTCAATATTCCTAATTCAACAAAACTCCTAATTCACGAAGTTTTCGCTCTATGGCAGCCACACCACCCTCCACATTACTCTCTATGTTGAGAGGCATGACAGGGTCGTGTAGCGACATACGCAGCAGCCACCATCCGTCTTCGTCGGCATTGGTACAGCTTACACGCAAACCCTCGTAGTTAGGTTCTACTATATTCCATCCTGGCATAGTAGCAGCCTTTGACTTCGCTTCCTCGAGCTTGGCAGCACCATAAGCCTTGAAGTCGGGGTCAGTAAGCTTTATTCTTATCTCTTTACTCTCCAGTGGTTGCTTAAGTGAGGCTATTGCCTCATGCACCTGACGGCCCTCACGGAAGAGTTTGGCAGCATACACTATCAGCTTGGCAGCCAGATAGGCACCATCGTCGAGGAAGTAGTTCTCGCGCAAGGCAGCATGCCCCGAAGTCTCTATTGCAAGCCAGCACTCCTCACCAGCCTCGTTGAGGCGTATACCCTCGTTGATTACGTTCTTATAGCCACGACGATAGCGATGGTGGCGTCCTCCCTTACGGCTGATAAAGTCGGCAAGTCCGTCGGACGTGACTGAGTCGGTAACAATGGTACTATGCGGATGCTCCTCAAGTATGACTGAAGCTATAAGCGCTATGAGCGCATTGCGGTTTATAGGCTCGCCATTGCGGCCTATTATGGCAGAGCGGTCAACGTCGGTGTCGAATATCACTCCGAGGTCGGCATCGCTATCAGCTACGGCACGGCAAACCGAACCCATTGCCTCGGCATTCTCAGGATTGGGTATATGATTGGGGAATCGTCCGTCGGGATCGAGGAACTGACTACCTTTGGTGTCGGCTCCCAGCTGGCTCAATATACGTTCGAAGAATCCTCCGCCGCCGTTGCCTGCATCCACCACTATGTGCATTCCCTTAAGCGGATGTTCATAGTCGTCGGCATGCACGCCCTGACAGATATAGTCAGCAATGTGGCTCGAGTATATTGTCATGAAGTCAAGTGTGGCTAAGTGCCCAGCAGCTCCGTCGTAGGCATAGTCGCCTCGCTCGGCTATGTCAAGAATATCGGCAATATCACGGTTGTCGAGTCCACCCTTAGGAGTGAAGAATTTCAGTCCATTGCGATTGTATGGCAGGTGGCTTGCTGTCACCATTACCGAGGCTGTAGCCTGCACATCATCGTTCACGGTAGTCATGAACATGGCAGGAGTAGAAGCCAACGAGCAGTCTATGATGTCGGCTCCTGCTTCCACGGCACCCTTGATGAATGCGTTCTTGATAGCGGTGCCCGAGAGTCGGCTGTCGGTACCTATGGCTATCTTGGGCGTTTGGCAACCGATGGTGTTTCGTATCCAGCGCACAAACGACTTGGCTATAGTCTCAATCACTTCGGGGGTAAGATTGACGTGCTCACCCTCAATTCCTTCAAGGGCAACACCCCTTATGTCCGAACCGTTCTGTAGTTTCTTCCAATTCATAATAGTATATATGTTTTAAGTTTGCTATTCATTATAATATATGTGTGTATTCTTAAAATATAGACTCCTCCGTCTCCGACGTAAACAACTCCAAAGCCTTCATACCCATAATGGAATTACCCTTTGAGTTTAGTCTCGGACTCCATACGGCTATGGAGTATCGCGAGGGATATAGGGCGACTATTCCGCCTCCCACTCCACTCTTGCCGGGCAGTCCGACAAGGAAGGCAAACTCGCCAGCCTCATCATAGAATCCGCACGTCTGCATTATAGCATTGATGCGCTTCACCCTCGACACTGTGAGGTTCACGCCAGCATGCGAGAAGGGTTCGTTGCTCTTGGCAAAAGCCATAAAGGCGTGGGCAAGGTCTTCGCAACTCATCTCAACCGAGCACATGGTGCAGTACAGGCGCAGCACATCGTCTACATCATTGTGCAAATTGCCATGATGCTTCAGCAGATAGGCTATCGAAGCGTTGAGATAGCAGCAGCTCAGTTCCGACTGCATCGTCGCTTCCGAATAGTGAATGTCGGGATTGCCGGCTATGGTACGCACAAATTCGATAAAGAACTTCTTAGGATTCTCAAGGTGCGACAGCAGCACATCAGCTGTGACCAATGCTCCTGCATTGATGAAGGGGTTGCGAGGTTTGCCGTGTTCATATTCGAGCTGTACGAGCGAGTTAAAAGCCGAGCCCGAAGGTTCCTTGCCTATGCGCTTCCACAGATCCTTGCCCAAAATGCTAAGTGCTATGGCAAGCGAAAACACCTTAGCTATACTCTGTATGGAGAATTTCACATCGGAATCACCAAGGCGATAGGTACGGCCGTCGAGCATATGAAGACACAGTCCGAACTGGTCGGGATTGACATTTGCCAATGCCGGAATATAGTCGGCCTGCTTGCCGTCGTGAGCGTATATTTCTATCTCTTTTCTGATTTTATGCAATAAAGGCTGGTAGTCCATAGGTTTCGTTGTTTAGGGTATATTGTATGATACTATATGTAATACTGACGCAAAAATACAAAAAATATATTATACAAGGCGTTTTTTACAGGAAAATAACGCCTAAAAAAGCAAGAAATAGCAGAATGATGCTTTTATTTTGAGTTTCAAGTGGTTGTGGCAGTCGTT
>URDM01000058.1 GCA_900546575.1 uncultured Prevotella sp. | reverse complement strand
TCAGTTCGCCAGAGGCGGATGTGCGGCTAAGGTTGTTAAGGGTTGCATATTCTTGCAGGGTAATAATTCCGTGCTTGTCAATCCAGTTGGCGGCACGCTTAATGCGTTCTTTAAGCGTGTATTTGTTCTTGTACAGACGACTCACGCCTCCCATGTCGCGCTCCAGAACCGTTTGGCTTTTAAGATGTTTGATAAGTTGGGGCGACGACTTATAGTTGACGTCCTTCACCGTAACATTGCGATAGAGCATTTTGTCGTCATTGTCGGTCATCTCCACGGACTTTTTGTCGTCAAATTCGAGCGATAGCGAGAAGGTGCCTATGTCGTCGAGTTTAACGGTGTAGCCTTGGGACAATAACCTGACAAGGCAGTCGCCCATGTCGGTGAGCACGGCTTCTATTATGCTTTCAGAAATTGTAGGGTTGTAGGAGTGTAAATTCTCGACAAACTCCTTTGTGTCCAACTGGCGGTTGGTTACAATCTTTGGAAACACTCGGTTTTTGCCAACGCCGTTGAGGCTTGACATTTCTTGTAGCTTGTACTTTGGCATATTCTTGCTTTTTATTAGGTTTATTTCTATTTGTAACTGTATTTAAATGTCTGTTCTGTGACACGGAACGGCCATTCGGTGACGCAGAACGGCCATTCTGTGACACGGAACGGCCATTCGGTGTCACGGAACGGAGATTTATTATGCAAAGATACAATTCTTATTGTCGTTTTGCAAGTTTTTTTAAGACAAGAGAACGGGGGGGACATGTTTTTTTTAAGACATGAGAACATAAGAACATGTTTTTGGGTTAAGACATGGGAACGGGAGAACATGGTTTTTGTTAAGACATGAGAAAATGAGGACATGTTTTGGGTTAAGACATGGGAATGGGAGGACATGAGAGAGGATAAAGGTTTAAGTAAACGAGAACATGAGGTTTGGGTTGGGCTAAGCCCAACACCTGTTGCTTGATGTATTTTCGGGATGTCTGTAAAAAACAATCGGTCAAGCAAAGGCCGGTATGGGTGTGGCTCTTTGCTTGACCGATTGGAATAATTATGTGGTAAGTTGTGGGATGAGCTTATTTGTTGACAAACTGACGGTCGGTTACCATCTGGCGCTTAGTGAGGACACCTTCGGCATATTCCTTTGGCGACATGCCACGATTGTTCTTAAAGCAGCGGTTGAAATAGGGCACGTCGTTGAAGCCTACCATATAGCATACCTCTGTAACATTGAATGAGCCCTGGTGCAGCAGATAGCAAGCGCGGTCTACACGCAACTTGTTGAGGTAGGTGATGTAGGTCTGTCCGGTAGCCTTCTTGAAGAAGGTGCAGAATGAAGAGCGGTTCATGCCTACATACTCGGCTATCATGTCGATGGTTATGGTGCGTGCGTAGTGCGACTGTGTAAATTCCTTGATACGCTTAATACGCTCGGATGTGCGGTCGTTCTCAGAGAATCGTCCTACCACCGTGGCCTGCTGCACGCGCTTAGACAATAGCAGCAACAGACGGAAGAAGTAGGGCAGCTGCTCGCTTTCTTCCTCTTTTGTCATCATAGACAAGAAGTCGGCCAAGACATTTGTTGTGTTCTCGTCGAATGATAGTACAGACGATATTGATTTGATGCGCTCCAGTCGGTCGGTAAGCTCGGGGAAGGCGCTTACGCAACGGTCTATGAACTCTGTCTTGAATGTGAGCGTATAGTTACCTATCAATCCATCCTCGTCCACACAGTCTTCGTCGAACTTCCAGCAATGTGGAATGTGTGGAGGGACAAATGCAAGGCTACCTGCGGCGAAGTCTTTCTCAGAATCGCCGAGTACACATTTGCCACGTCCAAAAACAACATATGTGAGCTCCCAAGAATCTTGACGATGTAGAGGAAGTTGCTCACATGGTTTCATTCTCTTGTATTCAAATTTATACAAATCCATATTGTAGTAATTCTTTGTTCCTTTTTTTAATATTAGTGTTTATTATGCAAAGATATTTGGATAGCTCCATATCTCTTGCAAAAATACGATTAAAAATTTATATCATCTTATTTTGTTTACCTTTAAAAGGTTTTTATCGTATTGTTTATAATCCCAACATACTAAAGTTTTGTTATTTATATTCAGTTTTTATATCATTCGCACACAGATTGATGATATTTATGCCAAAGATACAACTTTCTGTATACACTAACAAAAATAATGGCTAAATTTAAGACTTATTATCGTTTTGGCTCGTATTTTATACGATTCTGATAATCGTAGGTTACATTTTACACTAAAAATAGTCTAATTAACTACAAAGGTATAAAAAATATTGGAATCCATTATACACCTTATCAAATTAATTTATAAATTTGTAGAAATCTAAAACAACTGCACATTATGAAATATGCCGAATATATCAAACAGATAGAGATTGAGTCGCTTTGGAGCGGACGTCGCCATGTGGTGTGGAACTTGGACCGTCAGGTGAACATACTAAGTGGTATAAACGGTGTGGGCAAGAGTACCATACTGAACAAGGTTGTAAAGGGGCTTGCGTCGGGTGGCGAATTTCCAAGCCATATGCTAAAAGGTGTGCACCTTATAGTAGAGCCCGAGGATGCCAAATGGATAAGATATGATGTGATACGCTCTTTTGACAGACCTATATTGAATCTTGACGCTGTGGGCAAGCTTAACACAGCCTTGAGCGACCTGACAACCGAGCTTGACCTGCAACTGTTCTTTCTTCAGCGCAAGTATCTTGACTATCAGGTGAACATTGGCAACCGTATTATAGCCTGTCTGCAAAGCGGAGACGCCAACGCGGCACTAAAGGCACAGAAGATATCAGAGCCGAAGAAGACGTTCCAGGACCTTATAGACGACTTGTTTGCAGAAACAGGAAAGCACATTGTACGTACCGAGAACGAGATAAGATTCTCGCAAATAGGCGAGACGCTAACGCCTTATCAGTTGTCGAGCGGCGAGAAGCAGATGCTTGTGATAATGCTTACGGTGCTTGTGGAGGATCAGCAACCATACGTGCTCTTTATGGACGAGCCCGAGGTGAGCCTGCATGTGGACTGGCAGCAGAGGCTGATAGACCTTGTTCTGACACTTAACCCCAACGTGCAGATAATATTGACCACACACTCGCCAGCCGTGATAATGAACGGATGGGCCGATAGAGTGACAGAAGTGAGCGATATTACTGACCAAATCTAAGGATTATGGCTAAACGACTCCGCGACAGCATAACGTCGCAATATATAGAAGCCGCCAACCGCCTTAACTCGCAGAAGGCGCGCCGACGCATCGTGGCATATGTGGAGAGCTATGATGACGTGTTCTTTTGGCGTGCAATATTGAACCGTTTTGAGAATGATGAGCGCTACTTTGAGGTGATGTTGCCATCAAGGTTGGAGCATCTTGAACGCGGCAAGAAGGCGGCTATAATGAGTCTGATATCTGGTGGCGCCATTGGCAAGGACATGATAGCGTGTGTGGATGCCGACTACGACTATCTGCAACAGGGCGCTACACCTACGTCGAAAACCATATTGGAGAGTCCATACATATTCCATACTTATGCCTATGCCATAGAGAATATGCAATGTTATGCCCCATCGTTGCATGATATATGTGTGGCTGTAACGCTGAACGACAGCTCAAAATTCAACTTCGAGACATTTCTGAGCGAGTTCTCTACAGCTATATTCCCGCTGTTTGTATGGAATATATGGTCGTATCGCACATCGTCTATGCAGAAGTTTTCGATAACCGACTTTCTTCGTGCCATAGAGATGGGCAATATATCGCCCGATACGGCAGCCGAACAGCTTGCCACATTGCGCCGTAGAGTTGGCCACCGCATCAACATCTTGCAGCGTCAGCATCCGGATGCCAAGGAGAGTTATCTCAAGATAAAGGAAGAGCTGAAGCAGTTGGGGGTGGTTCCGGCGCAGACATACATGTATATTCAGGGTCATTTCCTGTTCGACAAGATTGTTTTGCCACTGTTAAAGAAGGTGTGCAACCAGCTTATGCGTGAGCGTGAGCGCGAAATCTCGAGCCAGAGTGTTCACTCCACACAGTACAACAACGAGATGTCGTGCTACTCGTCGAGCGTTGCGGATGTGCAGCTTATGATGAGACGCAACATTGGGTTTACGGCTTCGGAACAGTATAAGAGAATTGTTGCAGACCTGGAAAAAAGGATAGAATGATGGCGATTGTTGATATAGACGACGCTGTTAGTTGATATAAATGATGCTATTTGTTGATATAGATGCTATGGTTTTGCACTAAAAATTCAGTATTTTTTTGTACCTTTGTGCTCGATTATAGTATTGCAATATAAAGACATGAAGTTATATAGTGATGCCGAACTGGCACAGATACTCGACAAGAAGATTTTTCATAAGATAGGCGAAGTGGCCGACGAGATGCATGTAGAGTGTTATCTTGTAGGCGGATACGTACGCGATATATTCCTGGAACGACCCACCAACGACATAGATGTAGTGGTGGTAGGCAGTGGCATTGATGTGGCAAAGGCTCTGCAAAAGAAACTTGGCGTGAATCCAAAGAATGGCAAGCCGCGTGCACATTTGGCTGTATACCGCAACTTCGGCACAGCCCAGGTGAAGTATTATGACACGGAGATAGAGTTTGTAGGAGCACGTCGCGAGAGTTACGACCGCAACTCGCGCAAGCCAGTTGTTGAGGATGGCACACTGGAAGACGATCAGAACCGTCGCGACTTTACTATAAACGCCATGGCTGTATGTTTGAACAAGGACCGTTTTGGCGAATTGGTAGACCCTTTTGACGGTATCTACGACCTTGAAGACGGTATTATACGCACACCACTCGACCCAGACATTACATTCTCTGACGACCCATTGCGCATGATGAGATGTGTAAGGTTCTCGGCACAGTTGCGCTTCTTTATCGACGAGGAAACATTCGACGCCCTTGGACGTAATGCCGAGCGCATAAAGATTGTAAGTGGCGAGCGCATAGCCGATGAGCTGAACAAGATAATGAAGACACCTCAGCCCAGTAGAGGATTTGTGGAATTGCAGCGATGCGGACTGTTGCAACTTATTATTCCTGAGCTTGCTGCCCTTGATGTGGTGGAGACACGCAACGGAAGAGCACATAAGAACAACTTCTACCATACGCTGGAGGTGGTGGACAATGTGGCAAAGAACAGCGACAACCTATGGTTGCGCTGGGCGGCTTTGTTCCACGATATAGGCAAGCCTAAGTCGAAACGATGGGAACCAGCTGCTGGTTGGACATTCCATAACCACAACTATCTTGGCGCAAAGATGATTCCGTCGATATTCCGACGCATGAAGTTGCCTATGGATGCCAAGATGAAGTATGTGGAGAAACTTGTGGACCTGCACATGCGCCCAATAGTAATAGCCGACGAGGAGGTGACCGACTCGGCTGTAAGACGACTGATGAACGATGCTGGCGATGATATCGACGACTTGATGACTCTGTGCGAGGCCGATATCACATCGAAGAATGAGGTGAGGAAGAAGCAATTTAGAGAAAACTTCCGCATGGTGCGCGAGAAACTTGCCGACCTTAAGGAGCGCGACTATAAACGTCTGCTGCAACCCGTAGTAGATGGCAACGAGATAATGGAACTGTTTGGACTGAAGCCTTGTAGGGAGGTAGGACAGCTAAAACAATATCTTAAGGACGCTGTACTGGACAATAGAGTGGCCAACGAACATGAGCCACTGATGGAGTTGCTTACAGCCAAAGCCAAAGAAATGGGACTTGAGCCATTGCCTAAAGCATAATGGCAATAGGCTCAACCCTAAATTATTTAATCCTTTTGTCGCAAAAGCGTATTTATATATAAAAAAAGTATTAACTTTGCAGACAAATCAGAAATTAATTTCCAAAACACTATACAAGCAGTATGATTTTATTTTTCATGACTCCAAGCAAGAGCGTGATTGCCACAGAAGTGGATCACAAGCTCTCTCAAGACGAGATCAATGAACTGTGTTGGCTTTACGGCGGTGCCACTCTCATAGAGGGTGAGACTGTCGAAGGATTCTTTGTGGGTCCACGCCGCGAAATGATTACTCCATGGAGTACGAATGCCGTAGAGATAACTCAGAATATGAGCCTCCACGGCATTTCGCGTATAGAGGAGTACTTCCCCGTCGACTCGAAAGATGCCGACCACGACCCTATGCTTCAGCGCATGTACGAGGGTCTGAACCAGGACATCTTCACTGTCAACCACCAGCCTGAGCCTATCAAGCGCGTGGAGAACATCGAGGAATACAACGAGCAGGAGGGTCTGGCTCTGTCGGCTGAAGAGATTGAATATCTCCATAAGATAGAGAAGGAATTGGGCCGTCCGCTGACCGACTCTGAAATATTCGGTTTCGCACAGATCAACTCTGAGCACTGCCGCCACAAGATATTCGGCGGTACATTCATCATCGACGGCAAGGAAATGGAGTCGTCGCTGTTTGCAATGATCAAGCAGACCACCAAGGAGAACCCCAACAAGATTCTCTCTGCTTATAAAGATAATGTGGCTTTCGCACAGGGTCCGGTCGTAGAGCAGTTCGCTCCGAAGGACCAGTCGACATCCGACTACTTCCAGGTGAAGGACATCGAGAGCGTCATCTCGCTCAAGGCTGAGACTCACAACTTCCCTACTACCGTTGAGCCGTTCAACGGTGCCGCTACAGGTACGGGCGGTGAGATTCGCGACCGTATGGGTGGTGGTGTAGGTTCATGGCCTATCGCCGGTACAGCTGTGTACATGACAGCCTATCCGCGTCTTCATGACGACGACAACCAGACACGCGACTGGGAGGACATCATGCCCGTCCGCAAGTGGCTTTATCAGACTCCGGAGCAGATTCTTATCAAGGCTTCGAACGGAGCAAGCGACTTCGGCAACAAGTTTGGACAGCCGCTTATCACCGGTTCGGTGCTCACATTCGAGCATCAGGAGGGCGCTGAGAAGTATGCTTACGACAAAGTCATCATGCTTGCAGGCGGTGTAGGCTACGGCACAAAGCGCGACTGCCTGAAGAAGGAGCCGCAGAAGGGCAACAAGGTTGTCGTTGTTGGTGGCGACAACTATCGCATCGGTCTCGGTGGCGGTTCGGTTTCGTCAGTAGACACCGGCCGTTACAGCAACGGTATCGAGCTGAACGCCGTTCAGCGTGCCAACCCTGAGATGCAGAAGCGTGCCTACAACCTCGTTCGCGCATTGTGCGAGGAGGATGTAAACCCGGTAGTAAGTATCCACGACCACGGTTCGGCTGGTCACCTCAACTGTCTCTCGGAGCTCGTAGAGGAGTGCGGTGGCGAGATTGACATGACCAAACTGCCTATCGGCGACAAGACTCTCTCGGCTAAGGAGATTATCGCCAACGAGAGCCAGGAGCGTATGGGCTTGCTCATCGACGAAAAACATATCGACCACGTACGCCGTATTGCAGAGCGCGAGCGTGCTCCGCTGTATGTAGTAGGCGAAACAACGGGCGACGCCCACTTCTCATTCAAGCAGGGCGACGGCGTTAAGCCGTTCGACTTGGACGTTGCTCAGATGTTCGGTCACTCACCTAAGACCATCATGCGCGACGAAACTGTGGAGCGTCACTATAAGGATGCCGAGTATACTCACGAAGAAACATCAGAGAACGGTAAGGACGATGTACTCGACAAGTACGTCAGCCGCGTACTGCAGCTTGAGGCTGTGGCATGTAAGGATTGGTTGACCAACAAGGTAGACCGTTCGGTAACGGGTAAGATTGCACGTCAGCAGTGCCAGGGTCAGATTCAGCTGCCGCTGTCAGACTGCGGCGTTGTGGCTCTCGACTACCGTGGCAAGAAGGGTATCGCTACCGCTCTCGGTCATGCTCCGCAGGCTGGTTTGGCTTCGCCTGAGGCCGGCTCGGTTCTCTCTGTAGCCGAGGCTCTCACCAATATCGTTTGGGCTCCTCTTGCCGACGGCATGAACAGCCTTTCGCTTTCAGCCAACTGGATGTGGCCTTGCCGCTCGCAGAAGGGCGAGGACGCTCGTCTTTACAGCGCCGTTAAGGCTCTGAGCGAGTTCTGTATCGACTTGAAGATTAACGTTCCGACCGGTAAAGACTCGCTGTCGCTTACACAGCAGTATCCCAACGGCGAGAAGATTATCGCTCCGGGCACCGTTATCGTAAGCGCAGGTGGCGAGGTTTCGGACATCCGCAAGGTTGTTTCGCCCGTATTGGTAAACGATAAGAACTCTTCACTCTATCATATCGACTTCTCATTCGACGAGCAGCGCCTTGGCGGCAGCGCCTTTGCACAGAGCCTCGGATTCGTTGGCGACGACGTTCCTACCGTAAAGAACCCCGAATACTTCGCTGACTGCTTCAACGCAGTTCAGGAAATGATCGAGAAGGGTTGGATTATGGCTGGTCACGACATCTCTGCCGGCGGTCTGATTACAACATTGCTCGAAATGTGCTTCGCCAATACTGAGGGCGGTATGCACGTCAACCTGCACAGCCTTGCAGGCAACGACATCATCAAGATGCTCCTTGCCGAGAACCCGGGTGTTGTTATCCAGGTTTCAGACAAGTACAAGGAGGAGTTCAAGGACTACATGGAAGAGAACGGTATCGGCTACGCCAAGATCGGTTATCCCACTCCTTCGGAGCGCACCATCGTCATCAAGAAGGACGAATACACTCATACCTTCGACATCGACGCTCTGCGCGACACATGGTACAAGACCTCTTACCTGCTCGACCGTGACCAAAGCTTCAACGGTTGTGCTGCAAAGCGCCGCGACAACTACAAGAAGCAGCCTGTTGAGATGAAGTTCCACGACTCGTTCAAGGGCTCACTCGAAAGCTACGGAATATCTGCCGACCGTCGCACAGCGTCGGGTATCAAGGCCGCTATCATCCGTGAGAAGGGTACAAACGGCGAGCCCCAGAAGGCATACTCACTCTAACTTGCACGCTACGACCGAAACGACGTAATGATGACCCACCTCATCACCGGCCGCGAAACACTCGAAGACGTCAACATGATAGTATTCTGTGGTGGCTTCTCTAACTCCGACGTGCTTGGTTCGGCAAAGGGTTGGGCAGGTGCATTCCTCTTCAATCCGAAGGCTAAGGAGGCTCTTGACAAGTTCTATGCACGCAAGGACACCCTGTCATTGGGTATCTGCAACGGCTGCCAGCTTATGGTTGAGCTCAACCTTATCAATCCTGAGCACGAGCACCGCACACGTATGCTGCACAACAACTCGCACAAGTTTGAGAGCACATTCCTCGGTTTGGAGATTCCGCAGAACAACAGCGTGATGTTCTCTTCACTCAGTGGCGACAAGCTCGGCATCTGGGTAGCTCACGGCGAGGGCAAGTTCTCATTGCCAGAGTCGGAGGACAAGTACAACGTTGTGGCTCGTTACAACTACGCAGAGTATCCTGGCAACCCCAACGGATCAGACTATAACGTAGCTGGTATATGCTCAGCCGACGGCCGTCATTTGGCAATGATGCCCCACTTGGAGCGCGCCATCTTCCCGTGGCAGAACGCTTGGTATCCTGCCGAGCATCGTCAGGACGACGTTACACCTTGGATTGAGGCATTCGTCAATGCACGCAAGTGGATTGAGAACAATAAATAATTAATAAAGCCCCACTCCCAACCTCTCCCAAGTAGGGAGAGGAGGTGTGTCAAAATAGAAGTTATCGGAAGTTTGGGCTTTGCCCGTAGTTAACAGAAGTTAGCGGACATATGTATAGATTGCTGAAAACAAAGCATTTGTCTGTTAACTTCCATTCATCGTAGATGGATTAACTTCTTCTTAAATTCCTATAACTCCCATTTTGACACTTCCTCATTGGGAGTGGGGCTTATTGTTTATGGAATGGTTTTTATATGTACATCAATTTATTCCGTATCTTTTTTAAAATAGGATTTTTCACTCTTGGCGGCGGTTATGCTATGATTCCACAGATTGAATCGGAGATAGTAGACCGTCATAAATGGATGGATCGCAAGGATTTTCTCGACCTTATAGCCGTGGCACAGACGTGTCCCGGAGCTTTGGCTGTGAATATGAGCGTGTATATAGGCTACAAGCTGCGCAAGATGGGAGGTGCCGTGTGCGCCACATTGGGCGTTGCACTACCCTCGTTTGTGATAATATTGCTCATAGCCATGTTCTTCCATCAGTTTCAAGACAACGAAGTGGTACGCTCCGTATTCAACGGCATACGTCCGGCTGTAGTGGCTTTGATATGCGCACCGGTGTTCAGCATGGGCCGTGCAGCCCATATCTCGTGGATAAACTGCTGGATTCCTATAGCCTGCGCGCTGCTGATATGGCTGCTTGAAGTGAATCCTATCTTCGTTCTTACCGCAGCAGGAATGTGCGGATATTTGTATGGACTATTAATAAAACCAACCGAATGATATTTCTGAAACTCTTTTTCACCTTCTTCAAGATCGGTCTGTTCGGATTTGGAGGCGGATACGGAATGCTGTCGCTCATTCAGAGCGAGACGGTGACACACAACGCGTGGATGACATCAGCCGAATTTGCCAACATTGTGGCAATAAGCCAGATGACGCCAGGCCCCATCGGCATCAACGCCGCTACCTATTGCGGCTACACAGCTGTACATAATGCCGCCATGGGCGAAACAATGGCTGTGCTGGGAAGCGCCACTGCCACACTGGCACTGGTATTGCCGTCGTTCATACTGATGATTCTGATTTGTCGTCTGTTCATGAAATACATGAACTCAATGGTGGTGCAAAACGTGATGTCGGGTCTGCGCCCGGCTGTAGTGGGGCTTATTGCCGCCGCCGCGTTGCTGTTAATGAACAGCGAAAATTTCTCGGCACCGTCAATAAACCCCTGGTATTTCGGCATCAGCCTTTATATTTTCACAGCTACACTCATTGGTACAATGGCGCTAAAAATCAACCCTATACGAATGATATGCTGGGCGGCGTTTGCCGGACTGATGCTGCTTTACTAATTGAAAATTAAGAGTTGAAAGTTGAGAGTTGAGAGTTATGATATGTATAGTTGATTATATTTCAAAACTATAATTATCAATGGTAATCATAACTCTCAACTTTCAACTCTCAATTCTCAACTATATTTCTCTCAATTCTCAACTTTCAACTCTCAACTAATACTCTTTCTCGTTTGCCAAATGCCAAGTTGTGAGATATGAAGCGCGTGTTATGTCCGTAAGCTTCGGATAGTTTATGGTCGACGCTTCGTCTGACGGCTGGTTGTAATGAGGCTGTCCGCCAGTGTGAAACCACACGATTGGCACTCCCTTAAGATGGAACGACTGCTGGTCGCTGCCGCCAACGGGATTCTCCCAAGCACGATAGTCGGGCTCGAAGGTGCTGAAGTGATATTTATTGATATCGCTCTTGAGCCACTCGCCCAGTTTGGGATGAGCCGCAGTGAAGAAGTACATCAGATACTTGCTGCTTGTACCGCTGCCCACCATGTCGAAGTTGAGATAGCCCTTAACCTTCGACATTTCTGCGAAGTGGTCGGTGAAGTATTGCGAACCGAGCAGTCCAAACTCCTCACCATCCCAGAAAGCGAACACCACAGTACGTTCGGGCTGCACTCCACTCGCTACAAAGGCTTTCATAATCTGCAACACGGCAGCCACGCCCGAAGCATTGTCGTCGGCACCATTGTATATCTTGTCGCCTGCCAAGTCGTTGTACACGCCCTCATGATCAAGATGAGCGCCCACCACAACATACTCGTCGGTCTTCTTGCCAGGCAACACTGCGAGCACATTGCTAAGCGCCATCGACCGATATACACCTTTCTTTATATTAGCAATCGAGTCGGCATTGACATAGTAGCGCCCACCTCGCTTCAGCTTCTGCACAGCGCACGCCTCAAAAGGCTGCTCGTACGAATCGCCCAACAGTGGTTTCAGTCCAGCCTGACGTATCTGCGAGATGATGTATTGCTTGGCTATACGCGATCCACGTTCGCCTGCACGTCTGCCCTCAAGCAGGTCGTCGGCGAGGAAATACACGTGTGCACGTGCTGCATCCTCAGTGATTGTCTGCATTCCGGCTTCAATCTGAGCCGTGAGATTCTTGTTCGCCTTTGCCGCATTCTTCTTCGCGGCAAAGGCATTAGTGGTCATGGCAGCCATAACGACAGCCGATGACATGATTACAGTCTTGATGTTCATCCTGATTATTAACGTTTAAGTTTATTAGTATTCCATTGAGAAAGTCACACCACGGCGCATCATATCCTTAGCCAACGGACGCATGCGCTTGATGAACGACTCCCACGAACGGTTCTGCTGCTGGCTCCATCCTGCCTCTGCCAAGGCTATAGAGCGCGGATAAGCCTGATAGTATATGCGCTCGGGCGATGTGATGCACTCGCTCCAGAGCGTTCCGGCTACGCCGAAGAGGTTGTTCTCCTCAAACTTCTTGTCGTGTCCCCAAGCCGGGTCGAGAGCGTATGTAGCCTTGAGCGAAGTTACGGGCATGCCCCAGTTCACCTCAGGCATATCGCCCTTAGCCATTGGATAGTCGAAGTAGCAGTGCTCGCCTGGGCAGAGCATGATGCGTGCGTTGTTCTCGACGGCAGCCTGCAGAGCCTTGTCGGTGAGTCCGTTGCGCCAAGCGAAGGTGACGCATCCCGGCTGGATTTTCTTGAAGTCGGTCTCATACCAGAACATCGGAGTCTTGTGATAGGTGTCGCGCAGGAGTTCGATAACACGGTCGAACATATATCCCTGCAGCTTCCAGTTCTCCGAACGGTCGGTAGTTGTGATGCCGAGTTTCTTCTTCAGAGCCTGGCATTTGGGGCAGTCGGTCCAGCAGTCGAGCGCCGGATTGCCAGCCTCATCGCCTCCGAGGTGGATATATTTTGACGGGAATATGTCGGCAATCTCCTTGAACACATTGCCCAAGAACTCATATGTGAAGTCATTACCCGGGCAAAGCAGCTCGTTTGAAACGCCGCATGTGGTACGGATGGGCACCTGGCGCTGGTGACAAGTAAGTTCGGGGAACACGCTGATGGCTGCAACCTCATGTCCGGGCATCTCGATTTCGGGCACAATCTCAACATGATAGCGTGCAGCGAAGCTCACCAGTTCGCGCATTTGCTGCTGAGTGTAATATCCCTTGTACGGCATCTGCAGGTCGTCCTGGCCCCAACGCGATGAAGCCTGAGCCGTAAGCTGCGGATACTTCTTTATTTCGATGCGCCAAGCCTGGTCGTCTACGAGGTGCAGGTGCAATGCGTTGAGCTTGTAGCGAGCCATTTCGGGTATGAAAGCCTTCAGCTCGTCGAGCGGAATGAACGTACGTGCAGGGTCAACCATCAATTCGCGCACATGAGTGCGGGGAGTATCCTTGATGGTGAGTTGCGGAATAGCGTCAACACACTCCTTGTTGCCCGAACCGAGCAGAATCTGGTCGAGAGTCATCAGTCCCCAGAACACGCCACGCGGAGTCTTACCCTTGATGTTCACGCCCTTGGAATCTACAGCAAGAGTGTATGCTTCGTCGTCGTCGAGCGACTGGTCGATGTCGAGAACGAGCTGCAATCCGCGCTGACGGCTGTTCACGATGTTGCCAATACGGTCAGTGAGCATCTCGCGGGCACGCTCCACTTCGTTGTTCAGCACAGTTCCGTCACCGTCCATATGTGCTACAACGATGTTCCAGGCGGTATGCACATTGAGCACCTTGGCACCCTTCTGAACGGTCAGGGTCTGTGGCATTGGGGTGAGACAGAGCATCGGGTCGCTCACTTCCTTAGCCATCTTCGGCTTGGCATAGAATCGGCTCCATCCGGCAGCCTTCATGTAAGCCTTCTCCGAACCCTTCGGGACAATGAGCTTCACGCAGCCCGGCTCAACGCCGTAGAATGAAGAAACGTCTGCCTTGGGCGGCACTTTCGAATTGACCTTGACGGTCTTCAGTGCCGACAGGCGTGCAAAAGCGTATTCGCCTATTACGGGAGCGCCCTCTATTGTTAGTTCGGTCATGCCCTTACAGCCCGAAAAAGCGGCAGCACCTATACTCTCGACCGAAGCCGGGATGGTGATGTTCTGCAGCTTGTCGCAAGCGAAAAAGGCCTGCGTACCGATGGTCTTCAGCACCTTTGGCAGCGCAATATTGAGGAGTTGGTGGCGCGAATGGAACGCATTCTTTGGTATTTCGGTGCTCTTAGCGTCACTGAGGTCGATGTCGCGTACCTGAAAACAGAGGTCGCGCATCTGTCGGTAGTCGCCCTTACGGTCGGTAGAGAGTTCGCCAGTGAGCTTCAAGCTGACAGCCATCGACTTCTGTTCGGGCTTCAAATTGTCCATACGCTCTACGGTCTGTGCCGACATAACCGCTGAAAGGATTGTCGTAGCAGATAATAGTAGTAGTCTTTTCATTTGTCGTTTATTTATATGATTGTTGTAAGTTTCGTCCTTTTTACCGATATTATGTGCAAAGATACAATTAATTATGCATAGCACGGCACAAGCGGCAACGAAAATTGAAACCAAGAGCAAAACAACGGTTTTGCAAGTGAAAAGTGAAAAGTGAAAAGTGAAGAATCCGATGGTTTGCAAGTGAAAAAGGTTTGTGCGAAATATGGAGCGAGGCAATAGTATTAATGAAAGTCTAACTGTAGGAGGTTATGGCGTCCTCGCCATAACCTGAGCAAGCAACGGTGCAATAAACGAATGATAAGAATGTATCGTCTGACTGCTCAGGCTATGGCGGGGACGCCATAGCCTCCTACTATCTGCATTGCCAAGTCTTCGGAAAATTGAACTTCTAATCTTTTCACTCGAAATGTCGGATAAAACAAGGGAAACGCTATGGTTTTGCAAGTGAAAAACCATTATTTTTCAAAAGGACTCCTTTTGGCTTGCAAAAGGACTCATTTTGAAGAGCAAAAGGACTCGTTTTGGAGAGCAAAAGGACCCCTTTTGGAGTGCAAAAGGAGTCCTTTTTGAAATGTATAGTTTTAAGTCCCAATTCCAACCCCTATCCAGCAGGATGGAAAGGGGTAAGAATTAGAGTTTTGGGGCTGTTACAATCCGGCTATTGTCAAGCCCGCCATTACGATGCTAACCATCGACATCAGCTTGATGAGGATGTTGAGCGACGGACCTGAGGTGTCCTTGAACGGATCGCCTACGGTGTCGCCTACGATAGTGGCCTTGTGGTTTTCGCTGCCCTTACCTCCGTAGTTGCCCTCCTCTATCATCTTCTTGGCGTTGTCCCAGGCTCCACCTGAGTTTGACATGAACACGGCGAGCGTAAATCCCGCAGCCAATCCGCCCGTGAGCAATCCCAATACGCCTGCCACACCGAGCACCAGTCCCACAACAATCGGGATGATGATGGCAAGCAGCGACGGCAGTATCATCTCGCGCTGGGCGCTTCGTGTGCTTATCTCTACGCAACGGCCATAGTCAGGCGTAGCCTTGCCTTCGAGTATTCCTTTTATCTCGCGGAACTGACGGCGCACCTCCTGCACCATCGACTCGGCTGCACGACCCACGGCTCCCATAGTCAGTCCGCAGAAGAGGAATGCTGCCATGGCTCCGAGGAATGCTCCTACGAGCACCTTAGGATTGATTAGGTTCACCTGGAAGAACTCGATGAAGTCGACGGTAGAGGCATTCGTCGGGTCGAACACGTTGCCGGCTGCATCGATATATTGCTTGCCGTTGTCCACGGCACGTATCATGGCTATCTTAATCTCTTCGATGTACGATGCCAGCAGGGCAAGGGCTGTGAGTGCAGCCGAACCTATTGCAAATCCCTTACCGGTGGCTGCGGTGGTGTTGCCGAGTGCATCGAGAGCGTCGGTACGCTCGCGCACCTCCTTGCCTAAGCCGCTCATCTCTGCATTACCGCCTGCATTGTCGGCTATCGGACCGTAAGCGTCGGTGGCAAGGGTTATGCCGAGCGTTGAGAGCATGCCCACAGCGGCTATACCTATGCCGTAAAGACCGGTACTGATGGACTTTGCCGATAGCGACATGTCAAATCCATTGGCGCAAAGATAGCTCAGCATGATGGCTACCGAGATGGTAACAACCGGCACCATCGTCGAAATCATACCCGTGCCTATACCTTTTATTATTACAGTGGCAGGACCTGTCTGCGACGCTTCGGCTATCTTCTGCGTCGGCACATAGCTGTGCGAGGTGTAATATTCGGTGGCTTGACCTATCACGACACCTGCTATCAGTCCGCTAATGACCGAGAACGAGAGTCCCAACCAGTTTTCGATGCCAAGCATATAAAGTATTACGAACGTGGCAACTGCTATAAGGCAGGCGCTGACATTGGTGCCTAAGCCGAGCGAATGAAGCAGTTCCTTCATCGTAGCGCCCTCCTTGGTGCGCACCATGAATATGCCTATGAGCGAGAGGAATATGCCGATGGCTGCTATAATCATCGGCGCTATGACGGCACGCAGCTGCATGTCGCCGTTCATTGCAAATGCCGTGGCTCCAAGAGCGGCAGTAGAGAGTATCGAACCGCAATAGCTCTCGTATAGGTCGGCACCCATTCCGGCTACGTCGCCCACGTTATCGCCAACGTTATCGGCAATAGTAGCAGGATTGCGCGGGTCGTCCTCGGGTATGTTAGCCTCAACCTTGCCCACGAGGTCGGCTCCAACGTCGGCAGCCTTGGTGTAAATACCGCCACCCACACGGGCAAACAATGCCTGTGTGGAAGCACCCATTCCGAAGGTAAGCATAGTAGTGGTGATGGTGACGAGGGCAGTCGATTCGCCCTGATAGACAGCATTCAGCACTATAAACCATATTGCAATGTCGAGCAGACCAAGACCTACAACGACCAGACCCATTACAGCTCCGCTTCGGAAGGCAATCTTCAGTCCCTTGTCAAGCCCCGTACGCGCTCCGTTGGCAGTACGTGCCGAAGCGTAAGTGGCGGTTTTCATGCCAAAGAAGCCTGCCAGTCCTGAGAACAATCCGCCCGTAAGAAAAGCGAAAGGCACCCACGGATTCTGCACCTTCAGCACATAAGCCATAAAGGCAAACACTATGGCAAGCACCACAAAGACAATAGCCACAACCTTATACTGCTGCTTCAGATAAGCCATGGCACCCTTCCTGACATGCTCGGCGATTTCTTTCATTCGGTCAGTACCCTCTTCCTCTTTCATCATTGAGCGGAAGAAAAACCATGCCATTCCCAATGCTACAACGCTGGCAATAGGAATCAGCCAAAAAACTAAAGGGATGTTGTTCATAACGGTATATTTTAGTTTGATAATAGATACTGTAGTTCAGCGTTACAAATCGACGTATGCAAATATATAAAATATATTGATATGAAAGCTGATACGGGGTCAGAATATTTATTTTTAAGCAAGAAAAAAGCATATGCGGACGATACTTTATCCGTTTTTTGAGTAACTTTGCATGTTACAAAAATCAAGGTATCCGTTATATAATAATAGGTACAATGGTTATATAGACGATATACATCAAATTCTTATGTTATATTTATTACAGTTCGCTTGTATGATACTGATGCTTGTGTGCGCATTCTTCATTGGCATTACGCGCATTCACGTCAGATGGATCAACAGGCGTTATGAGTGTTCGAGGTGGATGATATTCTCGTCCCTGCTATTGATGGCAATCCATTTTTTCCTGCAAATGTGCTATGGATTCAGGGCTTCGGACGAAGATGTAGGAGCTGTAGTCAACATACTGGTCTATCTGCCATGCTTCACGCTCCTTGCAATGGCCATATACAACATCGAAGCCACACACAGCAATCGCAAGAAGATGAACCTGATCTGCGCCGTAGTATATACAGCCATGCTTGCAGCGTTCGGTACGGGCTACTGTATTACCGGCACATTGGACATGGGCGTATGGATTTATGTGATGCTTGCCATATTCTTTAGCAATATGGTGTACTGCATATACATGATAACGACAGAGATAATAAGGCGCAAGAAGATTCTGGAAACAATGGCTGCCAACGACATGCAGCCCTTCATAAGATATGCACATACCAGTCTTGCGTTGCTGTTTCTTAGTGCATTGATTGTGCCGTTCGCCATACTTTCCACCAAATCGTTGTATATAGTAGGTCCCGTAGGACTGGTCATATTGCTGTTCTTCATCATCAACTTTGTGGCGTTTGGCTACAGTTATGTGCCTACCGAAGAACTGTTGAACAAGGAACGTGACAATGAAGCTACCGCAGATATGGACAATTCGGAAAGCAAGGCATCGGCTACAGACAGCGACGTACTGCAACCGGAATCTGAACCTGACAGCGAGCCTGCCCCACTGCCACTCTCTGCCGAACGCATCGACTTCATTCAGTCGGCACTCGACAAGTGGTGTGCCGACATAGGCTATAAGGACAGTTCGGTCAATATGCTCACATTGTCGCTTTCGCTGGATATCAGCAAAAACGAACTGAGCCAATTCTTCAGCCAATGCCAGAACACAACGTTCCGCATATGGCTCGGCGACATACGCTTCAATGCTGCCAAAAAGATGATGAAGGAGTTTCCCAACTACAACAACGACATCATTTCTGCCGAATGCGGTTTCTCTTCAAGGTCATATCTTTATAGAATTTTTAAGGAAAAGGAGGGATGCACTCCTGTTGAATGGAGAGCCCAAAACTCATAAAAAACTACTGAAAAACCCTCTGTAAGGTGTCTACTTCGTAGGAAGTGGACACCTTTTTTATATGAATTGGACATTTACGCACACGAATCAGACACTTAATTTTAATGAAAAACATTAAATTTGCCCTATGAAAAAAACTTGCCTATAACTCTATTGCATAAAGATAAGATCAAATCAAATCATAAACAATAATCAAAACATCTTAAAATGAAAAAAAGAAGACAACAGCAACCTCCTCCATATTTGGACGGGTGGGTTGCAAGCAATTCTGTTTCTACGCGGCGCTCCATGCGAACGTCTGCGGGAAGGTTCATGCAGTTCTTCCTTTGTCTCATGATGCTGATGGCGTTCTCAGTGCAGAAGGCGTCGGCTGGAGACGATTGGAACAATTCTTGGCTGAAGCAACGGTTCAATCCAGTTAATGCAACTCTTGAACTTGATAT
>URDM01000057.1 GCA_900546575.1 uncultured Prevotella sp. | reverse complement strand
CCAGGGCGTTGCCCTGGGCTATGGAGGAAATTGGGCTTTCAGCCCGCTTTTGTTTTACTCTTGCCATATCCTCCTATGGAAAGTAGCTCATATATAAAAATAAAAAAGGACAAATACTTATAAAATGAAAAAGCTTTTATCTCTCGCTCTTGCTACGCTTGCCACTACGGGCGCGTTGGCTCAGCAGGACAAGCCGAAGATCTCGGTTGTCAGCGACATCAAGTTCAGCGGCTATGTAATGTCGCAGTATCAGTACAGCGACAAGGAGGCCAATGACGGCACCAAGGACATCAACACCTTCAATATCCGCATGGTGCGTATGGCACTTGAGGGCCGACTGATGCAGGACTTCTACTGGAAGGTTCAGCTTCAAGCCAATGGCAACACAAGCGACCTCGGATCGTCGCCTCGTATGGTTGACGCATTCGCCGAGTGGCAGAAATTTGATGCGTTCAAGGTGAAGGCAGGACAGTTTAAGCGTCCGTTCACATTCGAGAACCCTATGCACCCTATCACTCAGGGATTCATGGGCTACTCGCAGAACGTGACCAAGTTGTCGGGATTCAGCGACCGTGTGGGCGAGCATGCCAGCAACGGACGTGACATTGGTGTGCAGATTCAGGGCGATATCATCAATAATCAGGCTGGTCGCAACCTCGTGCATTATCAGATTGGCGTGTTCAACGGTCAGGGTACGGGTCAGAAGGATGTCGACCAGCGCAAGGACATCATCGGCGGTCTCTGGGTTATGCCCGTTAAGGGATTGCGTATTGGCGCTTTCGGATGGACAGGTTCGTATGCCCGCAAGGGAACATGGAACGCTACCGATGCCAACCATAAGCCTGTGCTCGACGAGGATGGCAATAACGTAGTTGAGAGCGGCGTGCGTTCATTGTCGAAGAACCGCTATGCGTTCAGCGCCGAGTATGCTGCCAACGACTGGACTTTCCGTTCGGAGTACATACACAGCCAGGGCTACGGCTTCAAGACAACGTACAAGACAGGCAAGGAGACCGACTGCAACATCAACTATGCTGCCGGCGACAAGGCTGACGGTTTCTATGCGCTCATGATTGCACCGGTAATCAGCAAGAAGCTTTATGCCAAGGCACGCTACGACATGTATCGTCCTACTGCCGAGTGGAACAAGGCGAAGACCAACTACGAAATAGGTGCCAACTACTGGATAGGCAAATCCATCATGATTGCTGCCGAATACGTGCGTGTAAACGATCGCAGTCTCAACAAGCCGAACTACAATATGTTTGACCTCGAGTTTGATGTGAAGTTCTAATCGTATCGGTCTGAGATATAATCAAACACAAAAAGAGGGCGTGCATTTTATGTTTCATCAGTAGAAACATAGAATGCACGCCCTCTTTTTATGTATTGTTGGGTTCTGGATTTAGTTCACTCCCAATGCCTCGTAGTTCATATTCTCGCCTGCCTTGACCATGCGCTCAGCCTTGAACTTAAGGTAGCGTGTCTTGACAGTTGGGAAAGTCACGGTCTGCAGAATCGGGTTGTTCTGGATGTTTGAGAACTCGTCCTTCTTCAGAGTCTTCTGTACGTTGCCGTTAGCGTCGCAAGTGCTGATGCTGTAGGTATGAACCAGACCCTTGCGGTGTTCGCTCTGGTCGGGCAGATATTGCAGGGTTGTGATGTCCTTAGCCTCGCCAAGGTCGATAACTACCTCGTCTGCGCCCTTCTTTACGATAGTGAACGGCAGCGACTTGAGGTCTTCGGCAGCCTTGCTCCATGTCAGTTTGGCGTTCTTTCCGCCGTCATACACACCGATATTGTTGATGCAGAGCGGACCGCGTGAGTCGAGTATGCGCACGCGAATGCCCTTCGACTCGACGGTGGCAAAGCGCAACAGACGCTTGTAGCCTATGGTTGTGGTCTCCTCGGGCTGCTCTACGGTCTGCCACTGACCCTTGTTGTTGAGATATTCTACGCTGAACTTCTTGACACGCTGTCCCAGTGGGATGTACTCTTGCAGCATGATGCGGTTCATGCGCTGTGCCTTCTTGAATCGGAATTCAATGTCGCCGGTGGTCACACCGTCGGGAGTTGCCCAGTAAGTGTCCCAAGAGTTGTCGGTAAGAGCCTTTGCTGTGAACTGTCCGCCACGTTCGCTGCTGACACGAGCCTTCATGCCAGCCACGAGGTTGTTGCTGAGTTCGCGCTGTATGATGTTGCGATAGGCTATTGCGTTGGCCGAGTCGATAGGATGGATGAGTCCGTCGCGGTCTACCGGGAAGTTGAGCAGGAATGTTGCGTTGTGTCCTACGCTGCGGTAGTAAAGGTCGACAAGCTGGTCGGGCGACTTCACCTTGTCGTCCTCTTCGGGATGATAGAACCAGCCCGGACGTATTGATACGTCGCACTCGGCAGCTGTCCACTGGTTGCCGTCGGCATGTCCGTATGTCAGTTCGTGGTAATTGGGGTAGCCAGGATAAACCTCGCCCTTGCGCAGGAAAGCCCAGTTTGTCTCGCCTGCAAATCCCTTCTCGTTGCCAACCCATCGGCATCCGGGGCCGCCGTCGCCGAATACCACGGCATTAGGCTGTATCTCGTCGAGCATCTTGAATATGTGCGGGTAGTTGTAGTAGTTCTTTCGGTCGATGGTGCGCTGGTCCTTGGCTCCGCCATAGTAGCCGTCGCCACCGTTGGCACCGTCAAACCATACCTCAAACACCTCGCCGTAGTTGGTGAGGAGGTCGCGCAGCTGTGCGTAGAAGTAAGGCAGATAGTCGGGTGTGGCATATTCGGCACGTGAGCGGTCCCACGGCGAGAGATATACGGCAAACTTCAGTCCGTACTTCTTGCAGGCGTCAGCCAGTTCGCGCACTACATTGCCCTTGCCGCCACGCCAAGGCGACTTGCTCACGTTGTAGTCGTTGCCCTCGAAAGGCCACAGACAGAATCCGTCGTGATGCTTGGCTGTCAATATCACGCCCTTCATTCCGGCAGCAATAAGGGTCTTCACCCATTGCTCGCAGTCGAGTCGTGTGGGGTTGAAAGTCTTCGGGTCGGAGTCGCCGTATCCCCATTCGCGGTCGTTGAAGGTGTTGAGTCCGAAGTGTATGAAGGCGTATGTCTCCATCTTCTGCCAGTCAATCTGCTTCTGTTCGGGCACCGGCAGGATTGGGGCGGGAGCCTTCACGTCCTTCTGAGCCGACGCATTCACACTCAGCATGGCTGCGCATGCCAACATGGCTAATGATTTGCCAATTTGCTTTCTGTTCATAGTGGTAAATGTGTTATTTAAGTAGGTTGTGCAAATTTACGCTATTTTTCTGACAAAACCTAAGCCCTCGGCTTAAATAATGACTTGATTCTTTTTTGAATTTTGAATTTTGAATTTGGAATTTTGAATTGTTCTCGGCTACGCCTGCGATTGTGAATTATTCAATTTTGAATTTATGGCTTCGAAAAGGACTCGTTTTGCATTCCAAAAGGACTCGTTTTGCATTCCAAAAGGACTCGTTTTGCTCTTCAAAAGGACTCCTTTTGCATACTAAAAGGACCCCTTTTGCAAGCCAAAAGGAGTCCTTCTCGAAAACGGTTCTTATTTCTATCGAAAACGATGCTGATTTAAGCGTAGCTGTGCATGCCTCCAAGCACGTAGTTGACACCGAAGTATGTCATTATGATAGTGAGGAAAGCCACTATCATGAATACGTGGAACACCATAGGACGGCGCAATGCCGGCAGCGTCTTGGGGTGAAGAGCCACGGCATAAATCATGAATGTGATGAGTGCCCAGACCTCCTTGGGGTCCCATCCCCAGTATTCGCCCCACGACACATTGGCCCATATAGCACCTACGAATATGCCGATGCCGAGGGCTGCCATGGCAGGATATAGAAACAGCAGTGACAGCTGTTGCAGTGCGAGCGTTACGGTTGAGGCGTTGCGGTTGACCATCCGCACTATTAAGGCGGTGATGCCGTTTATCAGCGGGAGCGAAAGCAGGGCGAAGCCTATCATTATTATCGACACGTGGATGCTCAGCAGAGGCGAGTTGAGCACGGGCATGATGTGCGTTATCTGCGGGTCCATCTGGCTGATGTGGCTCACCAGCAGGAAGAATCCCGACATAAGGAATCCGCATGTGAGCAGTATGCGGAAGCGCAGACTGAACACGAGAGCCACAACCTGCACTATCCATGCCACGAAGAGCATCGTCTCGTAGCCGTTAGACATAGGCAACGTTCCGCTGATGGTCCATCGCAGATACTGGCAGTAGGTGAGTGAGGCAAGCGATGCGAGCATAACGATGGCTGACAATGCCGTTACGAGTGTGTCGACGGGCGACTTGCGTCCGGCACGTGTGTCGTGGTTCTGCTCCAGACGACACTCGCGGCACAGTCTTACTATCGTGTAGAAGAAGGTGAGCGCACCCATCGTGAGGCACACCATAAAGAGTATCGTGGCAAACGGAATGCTGTTGTATGTGCGTTCGGCTTCGGTCTGCCTGGCAGTAGGCAGCGATGTGCCGGCATTTTTGACTTGATACTTCTGTATCTTGCCTATTATCTCGTCCATCTGCTTGTAGTTTCCGGCTTCCGCCTCATCGAAGAGCAGGGTGAAGATGGTCTGCATGAAGCGCTGGTGCTCGGCATTTATGGTCTTGGGCAGGTCTTCGGTGGGCGCATACCATGTAGTGTTCGCCTTGACGGTGTTGGGGAATATCTTCAGCAGCAGACCTCGGCGCAGGTCCATAAGCAGCTGTATCTTGTCGTCGACCGATGCTGCCTGTGTGTGGAACTTGTCGTGATTGCCCTCGTAGTATTCCTTGATGTACGGACCTATGGTGTATCCGCCCATGTCGTTGTTGAAGAAGTTGTTGGCTGAAACGTAGTCTGGCAGCTGGAGTGTCTGCTTCATTTCGCCGTCCTTCATCTTCAGTATGGGTTCGTCCATCCACTCCTCGCCCCAGAATATCCATCCCGTGAACACCTGCTCGGCGGTGAGTCCCTTGTACGAGCGTGCTCCGTATAGCTTCTTGGTGAAGTCGATAGCCACGGTCTGTACGGGACAGATGCGGCTGTTGTAGAGTATGTTGAGGCGTCCGAACTGCTCGGCTGTTGATGCTGGCAGATAGTGAGCCTTTACGTTGTCGGTATCTCTGGCAGCCCATAGGGTTGAGGCTGGCATCAACGTGAATAGCAGCGTCACAATCAGTGCACCCTTTTTGAGCAACTGACTGTGCAGCAACCCGCGGTAGGCACCGCGCGGATCAAAGAGCATACCGATGAGCGAGACGAACAGCAGGGCATATCCGGCGTAAGTGACGGGTATGCCTATGGGGTCGGAATTGGTAGATAGGGTTGCGCCAAGACCGTCGCTGTCGTACGAAGCCTGGTATATTCGCATCGGTCCGTAGCTGAATATGTTGTTCATCGAAACCTTGCCTTGTGTGGTCTGTCCGTTGTCGGTCAGCGTGAAGTGCGACACGTAGTCTTGCGCAGCGTCTGTTCCGGCGTGATACTGCACGTCAAAGCGGTCGAGACGTATGCTGAACGGCAGCGTGGCAGGGTGGGCGTTCATGTCGCAGTCGTATACTGTATAGCGGTCGGTGGGCAGTCCTTGGCGCAGATGTATCGTTCCGCGCTCGGCGCTTATGTGCGTAATGAAGGCTCCGGCGAGTATTATTACAAAAGAAAGGTGCAATGCCGTGCCGGTCCACGAGCGTGTGCGATGCTTTATATAATATAATGTGGCGGTGGCGGCAAGCAGCGCCCATAGCAGCGTAAACCACCATGCACCATATATGTGGCTCCCCACAAAGTCGGTACCCTGATACTTCTCGACGATGGTGGCTGCCCCCATGCACACAATCACGAGTGCATAGAGTGCGAACAGTATTTTCTTTGTCTTGGTCTGCATAATATATATAATGTGTATTGTATATTGCGTCTGGTATGAATGAAGTTCATTATACGTATATGCAAAGTTACCTAAAAACGTGCAATGTGGCGGATTCAGTCTGGCTTTTTAACCGTCTGGGATTTAATTTTACCTAAAAATAGGTATAAAAAACGCGGACAGCAATCGTTGTTGCTGCCCGCGCTGACATAAGTCTTGTTATTAATGGTGATATTAGCTTACCTTGTTGAGCTTCTTGATGATAGAGAAGATGAACAGAGCCGATACGAGGCAGATGCCTGCAAGAACACCCCAGATAGTAACGAGGTTGAAGTTCTGGCCCCACATGATGCCGGGCACCATTACCAACTGGTTGCCGATGGCTGTCGCACCAAACCAAAGACCCATCATCAAACCTGCATACTTGGGAGGAGCTACTTTCGATACGAACGAGATACCGATAGGTGAAAGCAGCAATTCGGCAAATGTGAGGATGAGATATGTAGAGATGAGGAGGTTGGCGCTTACACGTGTACCCTCTGTAGCGGGGTCGCCCTGTGTCAACGGAAGCTCAAGACCCATAGAGCCTACTGCCATCCATACGAAACCGAGGGCTGCAACGAGCATACCAAGACCAATCTTCTCAGGCGATGTAGGCTCCTTGCCAATCTTGTTGAGCCAAGAGAAGAGGGCTACACTCACCGGAGTCAAGGCTACAACGTAGCAAGGATTGAACTGCTGGAAGATAGGAGCCTGAACCTCAACGGCACCTTCGAGCGTGTTGTACTTGTAGAAGAGGAATGCAATGGCTGCTACGATTACGCCGAGCGAGATGCCCTTGCCCTTGCCGGTCTTGCTCTGTGCCAGACCGAAGCAGCCGTATACTACGAAGATACAAGCCACGAGGTTGGTAACGTCGAATGCCATTGACTGCAGACCTTCAGAAGTCTTCTGTGTGAAGTCGCGTGCAAAGAGTGTCAGAGTGTTGCCGTTCTGGTGGAAAGCCATCCAGAAGAAGATAACCACAGCAAACACGAGGCAGAGACATACGATACGCTCCTTAGTCTCGGCAGGAGTGAGTTCCTTGACCTCCGACTTAGTGTCGGCACTCGACTTCTGCTGTGTCTCGTTGGCCAAGACGTGCTTGTAAGTGAAGCTGAAGAGGTAGTAAATAGCGATACTTAAGATCAATGAGGCACATGCAATGGCAAATGCGAAGTGGTAGGCATCCTCAGGCGATACGCCAAGACTTGCCCTAGCCCAGTCCATAATCTTGATGGCTGCTGTAGGAGCAAACATAGCACCGATGTTGATAGCCATGTAGAAGAGTGAGAAACCAGAGTCGCGATTGTTTGCATACTGAGCCTCGTCGTACAGACGACCCACCATTACCTGGAGGTTACCCTTGAACAAACCTGTTCCCAATGCGATGAGGATGAGCGATACGCCCATTGCAGCAATGGCAACGGTGTCCTTTCCGAGCGGAAGCGAAAGGACAAGATAGCCGATGAACATAATGAAGATACCAGTGGTAACCATACGTCCAAAGCCGAACTTGTCGGCTGCAATACCGCCAATGATGGGCAGGAAGTAGACCATCATAAGGAAGGTAGAGTAAATCGTACTTGCTACTCCAGTCTCAAAACCGAAGTTAGCCTGCAAATACAGCAAGAACACTGCGAGCATGGTGTAGTAACCAAAGCGCTCTCCGGTGTTGGCCAATGCGAGGGCCCATAGACCTTTAGGTTGATTTTCGAACATAAGAATTTAAATTGGTTATTTATTAATGGTGATTAAAATTTTATTACTTCTTTGATATAGGGGTGTTACTTCTTGATGCCTTTCGTTCTCGTTATGTCGAACAGATACGACAGTTTGACTACGATGTTCGAGTGGTTTGACTTGCCGAAGTAGTCGCGCTTTGAGTCGCCGTATATGTTGCCGAGTCCGTAGTAGTAGCGTCCTTCGAGCAGGAAGTGGCCTACGTGCGGAATGGAATATTCCATACCCAATCCGGCAGCGATGCCAAAGTCGAACTTGTTTTCTACAGCCATGGTGTCCTGTGCGCATGTTTTGTTGGCGCGATCGGTAAAGTTGGCATCCTTGACATTGAAGTTGGTGGTTGTCGACTCGCTTATCATGTAGCCGAACTGAGGACCAGCCTTGAAGAAGAACTGTACACCTTTGCGCTCACGTCCCCACGCCAAGTGGGCGAATATGGGCACCTGGATGTAGTTGATGTCACGCTGATAGGCTTCTGCCATACCCGTTGTCTGGTTTATCACCGGCTCGTCGTTGGCTGTAAGTATGCGCTCCTTCCATCCTATGCGTGCATAGTTCACTTCGGCAGATATCGAGCATATAGTCTTGAAGTATTTCTCGCAGGTGTAGCGCATTGACAGTCCGGCTGTGATTCCGGTGTGGGTGTCTTGCGTAACTTTAGGCGTAAACCCTACGCTGCTCATTATATAGCCGGCATTAAAGCCAATGGCAAGGTCGTTGCGGTGTTCGCCTATCTGGGCGTGTATGGCTGTTGATGCCGTCAGCAACATTGCCAGCAGGGCAACGGTTTTAAGTCTTAATGTCTGAAACATATATTAATTATGGTGTGTTAGTATGATACCGACTCTATAGTTCTGTTGGGTTTGTAGTGTACGAGCATGAAGCTTGAGTTCTGCATGCCTCCCGTTCCTACGCGTTTGAATTTGAGCGGTGTCTGTAACGGAGTGTATGTGTTCTGCTGCTGGGTTCCGTCAAATCGGTCGCCATACTTGTGCAGTCCGCGAATGAAGAACTGTGCGTGGTCGAATCCGGTCAGCGCAAAACGCGGTAGTGCCTGCCTCATGTCCGATTTGAACCATTGGCGGTAGGCACGCTCAATGGCAATGGTCTTGCCGGCAAGCGGATTGTAGTAGAAAGTGGTAGGGATGTATGTGTCGTATTTGAAATAATAGTCGGTATATACCTTTGTATACATCAGCCATTCGGTATATCCGTACAATGAAATGCTCAATCCCTTGGTGGCAGCTGTGAGTGTGTTGAGCTTGGCAAGGGTTGCATTAAGTTCGGGCGAACGTCCGGTATTGAGCACAACAACGTTGGGCAGGGTTGTGCTGAAAGCTTTGGCAAACGACTGTTCCGACGACTTCAGATTGGTAATGCTGTATGTCATGCCAGCCTTTTCCATGCGTTTGCGCAGGGCAGAAGTGAATACGCCCTTGCGACTTGTGGTGTCGTTGCAGTCGACAATCACTACATGACGACCCTTGAAGCGTTCGGCAAAAGCATTGACCGAAGCCTCGTTCTGCTGTGCAGGAGTCTGGAATATCTGATAGATGCGTTCGTTCTGCGCCACGTCATTGCCGTTGATAGAGAACGGAATGACAAGACGTATGCCGTTCTTGCGGCAGAAGTCGCCAATGGGTTTGACCTGCTTGGTGTAGAGCGGACCGAAAATCACGTCACACTGGCGTGCATTGTCGTCGTTGATGGTCTGCTGTACGTTGGCGTCGATAGGCACATTCCATGCATAAACGTGTGTGGCAATGCCCTGCGAGCGCAATGAGTCGCACGCCATAAGTATGCCGCGATAGTATTCAATCATTCGTTGGCCGTCGCCATCAACATTGTGCAGCGGCAGCATTACGCCTATGCGCACGCTTCCGTCGGCCGCGCGCTTGTGTGTGACGGGGCTTGCTGTTTGTGTCTTTGATGCAGTTGCGGCAGGTGTTGTGGCTGTTGCCGGCGTTGTGGTGGGGTAGGGTATGAGCAGCTGGTCGCCCTTCTGAAGAGTGTAGTCGGGCTTCTGCATAGCGGGGTTGGCGCTTATCAGCTCGTCAATAGTGATATTGTACTTCTTGGCAATGCCGTATATGGTGTCTTTCTTCTTCACCTTGTACAATTCCTGCCACTTGATAGTCTGTGCAGACATGGCTGCGGTCAGCATCAAGGCGCATAAGCACAAAATAAGTCTGAAGTAACGTGTCATAGTTGTTATTGATTTTTCTGCAAAAGTACATAAAATATATTGTAAAATGAAATGTTTGTCTTATAAATAAAGTTATTAAAACAATGCGTTGGCTTTGTAATGTGCAATATAATAGTTAACTTTGCATATTATGAACATCCTTCGAATATTAATGCTTCTTGTTGGCCTGGTTTGTATGGACGCCCATGCCGATGTGGTGCCCACTATCGACCCCGTTGCAACGTTTCATACACCAGATGGCGACGATACGGGGCTGAGCTATACTGGCTCGGCACCTCTAACGGTTACGCTTAGTGCCGGAACGGCAGACGTAGGGGCTTATACCGCCCACTATGAGTGGCGGTTCAGGAAGGAAGGAGCGCCCTCGCCATACCTCGTACGATACGACGAAGACACCGAATACACCTTTGTTGAGGCCGGCACCCATATCATCGAACTGTATGCCACATTCGTTCTCGGCACCGATACTATAGCCTATACTGCCGAGTATTGGGCTGATGCCACTCCGATCACGGTGTCGATATCGGAGAGCAAACTCGAAATGCCCAACGCTTTTTCGCCTAATGGCGACGGCATCAATGATGTCTATCGTGCCAAGAGCGGCTATCAGAGCATCGTGGAGTTTAAAGCCACCGTCTTCAACAGGTGGGGACAGAAGCTCTATGAATGGTCCGATCCTGCCGGAGGATGGGACGGTAAGTACAAAGGAAGGGATGTAGCGCAGGGCGTTTACTTTGTGATGGTGAAGGCAAAGGGGGCTGACGGCAGACAATTCAACATCAAGAGCGATGTTAATCTGCTGCGCGGATATACCGAATCGACCGCAGGCGGAACCGAATAACGGCAGTCTGCACGCCTTACAGACCAATAAATTCAGATAACAACCGAAACTCAATCAATACTTATGAGTAGCTATTCAGAAGAAGGCAAGATAAATGTGTGGGGCGCACGCGTCCACAATCTCAAGAATATCGACGTGGAGATACCGCGCGGTTCGCTCACCGTCATTACCGGACTGAGCGGATCGGGCAAGTCGTCGCTTGCCTTTGACACCATATATGCAGAGGGACAGCGTCGGTATATCGACACTTTCTCGGCTTATGCACGCAACTTTCTCGGTGGAATGGAACGTCCCGATGTTGACAACATTACCGGACTGAGCCCCGTTATTTCAATTGAACAGAAGACAACCAACCGCAATCCACGTTCAACCGTGGGCACTACGACCGAGATATACGACTATCTGCGACTGCTTTATGCACGTGCTGGAACGGCATACAGCTATGCTACGGGCGAAAAGATGGTGAAATATACCGAGGAGCGTATTCTCGAAATGATCAATACGCAGTATGCCGGACACCGCATCTATATCCTTGCGCCACTCGTAAGACAACGTAAGGGACACTATCGGGAACTGTTCGAGACGCTTCGGCGCAAGGGCTATCTGTATGTTAGGGTGGATGGCGAGATAATGGACATAACGCCCGGCATGAAGACCGACCGCTACAAGAACCATAATATTGAAGTGGTGATTGACAAAATGCAGATGCGTGAGGGATTCGACGACCGCCTGAAGAAGACCATTGAGACCGCTATGCGCCAGGGCGATGGTCTGTTGATGATTCTCGACAAGAACACAGGCGAGGCAAAGAGCTACTCCAAGCGACTCATGTGTCCTACAACGGGCATCAGCTATCGCGACCCTGCGCCCAATATGTTCTCGTTCAACTCGCCCGAAGGAGCTTGCCCCAAATGCAAGGGACTTGGCTATGTCAACGAAATCGACCTCAAGAAGGTCATACCCGACGACACTTTGTCAATACACGAAGGCGCAATCGTGCCATTGGGCAAATACAAGAACCAGCTGATTTTCTGGCAAATATCAGCCATATTGGACAAGGCTGGACTGACGTTGAAGACTCCCGTGAGCGAGATACCGGAAGAAACGATGAACGAAATAATGTACGGTTCGCTCGAAACGGTGCGTATCGACAAAGAGGTGGTGCATACATCGAGCGACTATTTCACTACGTTCGACGGTGTGATAAAGTATCTGCGCTCGGTAATGGAGAACGACGACACTACGAGCGGACAGAAATGGGCTGACCAATTCCTTGCAACTTGCGAGTGTCCGGAGTGTCACGGCCAGCGACTTTGCCGCGAATCGTTGTCGTATAAGGTTTGGGACAAGAACATATTCGAACTTGCCTCGATGGACATAAGCCAACTCAACGAGTGGCTTAATGATGTTGAGGCACATCTCGACGACCGCCAGCGCACCATAGCTGCGGAAATTCTGAAGGAGATACGTACACGCATATCATTCCTGTTGGACGTGGGTCTCGACTATCTGTCGCTCAACCGACAGTCGGCAACGCTCTCTGGAGGTGAGAGCCAACGTATACGTCTTGCCACACAGATAGGTTCGCAGCTCGTCAACGTACTCTATATCCTCGACGAGCCGAGCATCGGATTGCACCAGCGCGACAACGAGCGGCTTATCCACTCGCTCAAGCAGTTGCGCGATATGGGCAATACGGTGGTGGTAGTTGAGCACGACAAGGACATGATGCTTGCTGCCGACTGGATTGTAGACATTGGTCCGAAGGCTGGAATGCGTGGTGGTGAGGTGGTGTTTCAAGGCACTCCTCAGGACATGTTGAGTCATCATACGCTCACAGCCGACTATCTCAACGGTGAAAGGAAGATTGCTGTGCCTGCCGAACGACGCAAAGGCAACGGCAAGTTGATAACTATACACGGAGCACACGGCAACAATCTGAAGAACATTGATGTGTCGTTCCCGCTTGGCGAACTTATCGTGGTGACCGGAGTGAGCGGTTCGGGCAAATCAACTCTTATCAATGAGACGTTGCAGCCCATCCTTTCCCAACATTTCTACCGTTCGCTCAAGAAGCCGATGCCATATGATTCTATCGAAGGAATAGAATATATAGATAAGGTGGTGAATGTGGATCAGTCGCCATTAGGACGTACTCCACGCTCCAATCCGGCTACATATACAGGCGTATTCTCTGACATTCGTTCGCTGTTTGTGGCTCTGCCCGAGGCGAAGATACGAGGATACAAGCCCGGACGTTTCTCTTTTAACGTGAAAGGCGGGCGCTGCGAGACGTGCAAGGGCAACGGTTACAAGACCATAGAGATGAACTTCCTGCCCGATGTGATGGTTCCTTGCGAGGTATGTCACGGCAAACGCTACAACCGCGAGACGCTTGAGGTGCGCTATAAGGGCAAGAGCATTGCCGACGTGTTGGATATGACCATCAACCAGGCGGTAGAGTTCTTCGAGAATGTGCCTGCTATATTGCAGAAGATAAAGACCATACAGGACGTGGGACTGGGATATATCAAGCTCGGACAACCCTCGACAACGCTGTCGGGAGGTGAAAGTCAGCGTGTGAAACTGGCTACCGAACTGAGTAAGCGCGACACAGGCAAGACGCTCTACATACTCGATGAGCCTACAACCGGACTCCACTTTGAGGACATCCGCATTCTGATGGATGTGCTGCAGCAGCTTGTCGACCGTGGCAACACGGTTATAATAATCGAGCATAATCTTGATGTTATAAAGCTTGCCGACCACATTATCGACATAGGACCGGAAGGTGGACGTGGCGGCGGACGCTTGCTTATAGCCGGAACGCCCGAAGAAGTGGCTGAATCGAAGGAAGGCTACACTCCGAAATTCCTTAAGATGGAACTTGAGAACAAGTGAATTAAGCGTGGCATAATGCTATATTATGTCACGTAAAATTTGCTGTTGTGTCAGAAAATCATTAAATTTGCCACAAAAAAGATGCGTATACAACTCAATAATCTCAAAAAGTGTTTCGGCGAACATACTGCCGTTGACATCCGGCAGTTTACCATTAATGATGGTGAGGTGTTAGGACTCGTTGGCAACAATGGTGCCGGCAAGACCACATTGTTCCGCTTGATGCTCGATTTGGCAAAGGCTACAGAGGGCAATGTCATTATGATTCCCAATAAGCAGATGCTTGCTGCCGATTTGCAGCAGTCAATTGCAGACCCTACGGCGGTGTCCGACGAGATTGATCCGGCAAAGAGCGAAGACTGGAAACTGCTGACTGGCGCTTTCATCGACAACTCTTTTCTCATCGACTTCCTTACCGCTGAGGAGTATTTTGAGTTTGTAGGCAAGGTGTCGGGAATGACAAAGGAGCAGGTGAACGAACGTCTTGAGGCGTTCAAGGCCTTCATGAGCGACGAGATAATGGGACAGAAGAAGTACATACGCGACTTTTCGGCTGGCAACAAGCAGAAGATTGGCATCGTGGCAGCATTGCTCAATAGTCCGCAACTCGTGATACTGGACGAGCCGTTCAACTTTCTCGACCCAAGCAGCCAGAACCAACTGAAACGTATTCTGACCGAATTCAACCGTTCTACAGGTTCAACTGTGATAGTGTCGAGCCATAATCTGCAGCACACCGTGGATATTTCCACACGTGTGGCGTTGCTCGAAAAGGGTGAAATAATAGAAGATATCGACAACTCAGACGGCAAGGCCGAGGAAATACTCGACAAATATTTCAACGTATAAGGACATATTCTTCAACGTATAAGGATTAATCCTTCATCCTATAAGGACAGATTATTCATCATATAAGATAGCAAAACAAAGTACTTATAAATTTAATAACAACAATGAACAAATCAACCCTGACCATTCTGGCTGCTCTGATGGCATCGCCAATGTGCGCTCAGACCACACAGCTTGGAGGTTTCTATTACGGACAGATGCAGGCTCCTACTGGATGGGAGTGGCAGAGTCCTGACTCAGTGGCTTACAACAAGCAGCAGCCACATGCGTGGTTCTTCTCGTTCAAGAACGTGGACGAGGCACGCCGAGTGCTGCCCGAGAACTCTTCGCTTTGGAAAACGCTCGACGGCGAATGGCTTTTCCATTGGGCAAAGAATCCTGATGAACGTCCGAAGGACTTCTATCGTACTGATTACGATGCGTCGGCTTGGGATCGTGTGCAGGTTCCTATGAACTGGAACATGGCAGGTGCCAAGGACGATGGAACTTTCAAGTATGGAATGCCATTGTATTCCAACCAGCGTGTAATATTCCAGCACAGTGTCAAAGTGGGCGACTGGAAGGGTGGTGTAATGCGTACTCCGCCTCAGACATGGATGACCTACAAGAACCGTAACGAAGTAGGCTCATACCGCCGAACGTTTGATGTGCCTGCCGATTGGAAGGGCAAGGAGGTGTATATCAACTTCGACGGTGTAGACTCTTTCTTCTATCTCTACATCAATGGTAAATATGTAGGTTTTGCAAAGAACTCGCGCAACCTCGCGCAGTTTGACATTACACCTTATTTAAATAATAAAGGCAGCAACGTAGTGGCTGTTGAGGTCTACCGTCATAGCGACGGCTCGTTCCTTGAGAGCCAGGATATGTTCCGTCTGCCGGGTATATTCCGCAGCGTTTCTATTACAGCCAAGCCCAAGGTGCAGGTGCGCGATATCAAGGCTATCCCTGATTATGACGAGACATATACCGACGCTTCGCTGCATATCTCAGCCAACGTGAGCAACCTCACTACTAAGGCTGTAAAGGAATATACCATTGACTATAAGCTTTACGAAAACCGTCTCTACTCCGATGAGAACACTCTCGTGCAGGGTGTTGGCGCTACTGCTACTGTAGGCGACATCAACAAGAACGGCAACCTCACAGCTTCGGTTACATTTAAGGCTGGCAACATCGTGAAGCCGTGGAGTGCTGAGGCTCCGCATCGCTACACTCTCGTAGGCGAACTGAAGGACAAGAAGGGCAATACAGTAGAGACATTCTCTACAAACGTAGGCTTCCGCAAGATAGAGATTAAGGATACACCTGCCGAAAAGGACGAGTTCGGACTGGCAGGCCGCTACTATTATCTCAACGGACAGCCCATCAAGATGAAGGGTGTGAACCGTCATGAGAACAATCCTGCTACAGGCCACTATGTGACACGCAAGCAGATGGAGCACGAAGTGTTCCTTATGAAGCGCGGCAACATCAACCACGTGCGCGACTGTCACTATCCCGACGCTCCATACTGGTACTATCTGTGCGACAAGTACGGCATCTATCTTGAGGATGAGGCCAACATCGAGAGCCATCAGTACTATTATGGCAAGGAGTCGTTGTCGCACGTCAAGGAGTTCCGCAACGCCCACGTTGCACGCAATATGGAGATGGTACATGCTACGGTCAACCATCCTTCGGTTGTGATATGGAGTCTCGGCAACGAGGCTGGTCCTGGCGACACCTTCAAAGACTGCTATGCAGCCATAAAGGCATACGACACCAGTCGTCCCGTGCAGTATGAGCGCAACAACGACATCGTGGATATGGGTTCAAACCAGTATCCTTCTATACCATGGGTGCAGGAGGCTGTGAAGGGTAAGTACGACATCAAGTATCCTTATCATATCTCTGAGTATGCACACTCAATGGGTAACGCTGTAGGCAACCTCGTTGACTACTGGAATGCGATAGAAAGCACCAACTTCTTTATGGGCGGTGCCATCTGGGACTGGGTAGACCAGGCTTTGTACAACGTCGACCCGAAGACCGGCAAGAAGTACTGGGGCTATGGTGGCGACTTCGGCATGGACAACAAGCCTAACGACGGTATGTTCTGTATGAACGGTATCATGCGTCCCGACCTTTCGCCCAAGGCACAGTACTTTGAGGTGAAGAAGGTTTATCAGAATGTGGGCGTCAAGGCTGTTGATATGACCAAGGGCCGCATCGAGATATTCAACAAGAACTACTTTGAGCCGTTGCGTGGCTATCAGATAGTATGGTCGTTGTGGAAGGACGGCGAGTGCATCAAGAACGACGGACAGCTCATGGGCGCAAAGAACATCGTTGGTCCGCGTGAGCGTCAGGAGTACACTCTCGACTACGACTACTCTAAGCTCGATCCTAAGAGCGAATACTTCGTCAAGGTGCAGTTCCTGCAGGGCAAGGATATGCCTTGGGCTAAGAAGGGGTATGTACAGATGGAGGAGCAGTTGCGTGTGAAGGGTGCCGACATGAAGGCCGTAGCCGTTAAGGATGTGGCTAATGCCAAGGGCAACATCACTTATACTCAGGATGCAAAGACTGTAACTGTAAATGGCGACAACTTCAACGCTACATTCAGCCTGACCGATGGAGCACTCAATAGCTTGTCGTATGGCGGCAATACAGTATTCGCTGAGGGCAACGGACCGAAGCTTGATGCCTTCCGTGCGCCTACCGATAACGACGCTGGTATTGGCTATCCCAACGCATGGTTCAAGTTCGGACTCTACGATCTCGGTCATCGTGTAGTAGGCAAGCCTACCGTTATGAAGCTGAAGGACGGTTCGCTGCAGATCAGTATGACTGTGGAGAGCCAGGGTAAGGAAGGCAGTCGTCAGGTTTACGGCAACCGCGACCGCGACCCACAGTCGGCTTATCGTTTCGGTGTAGACAAACAGAAGCTTGGCAAGAACGACTTCAAGTTCACCACCAATCAGGTATATACTATCTACAAGGACGGTTCTATAGAGCTCAACAGTGCAATTTCTGCCAACCGCAACAGCGTCATCCTGCCGCGAATAGGCTACGCTATGAAGTTGCCTAACACATACAAGCAGTTCGATTACTACGGACGCGGACCCGTCAACAACTACAACGACCGCAAGACCGGTCAGTTTATAGAGCATCATCGTGGCATTGTAGGCGAGCAGGATATCCTCTTGCCGAAGCCGCAGTCGATGGGCAACCGCGAGGAAGTACGCTGGTGTGCACTCACCGAGCAGGGCAAGCAGAGCGTAGTGTTCGTAGCCGACAGCACAATGTCGGTATCGGCATTGCCATGGAGTGCCCAGCAGATGACAGTTGTAGCTCATGCCAACGAGTTGCCGGCTTCTGACGGAACCTATCTGCACCTCGACGCTAAGGTGACAGGACTTGGTGGAGCCAGTTGCGGACAGGGTGGTCCGCTTAAGGACGACCGTACATACAGCCAGAACTACAACTTCGGGTTCGTGATACGTCCGGCACAGGCTACAGCTTCAGCCGTAGCTGAGGCTTCGAAGGTTTCGCTCTCGGGCGAGCAGCCTATCAGCATCGAGCACAAGCAGACCGGTAAGGTTCTGCTCTCAACTCCAGCTAAGAACCGCACCATCGTTTATGCTCTCAACGGAGCCAAGAAGCCGACGGTGTACACAGGAGCAATAGACATGAGCAAGGGTGGAACCATCACCACATGGTATAAGGAAACACCTGGCCAGAAGACCTCGATGACATTCGACAAGGTAGACTTCGTGCCTCTGCAGATAGCCTTCGTATCGTCGGAAGAGCCTGAGGAGGGCGATGCCGTAAATCTTGTTGATGGCGACGAGACTACTATCTGGCACACCATGTACTCTATCACTCTTGCCAAGTATCCTCACTGGGTAGACTTCGACGCTTCTGAGCCTAAGACAATCAAGGGATTCAAGTTTATGCCACGTCAGGACACGGGCTACGGCCGTATCAAGAACTACGAGATTTACGTTAGCAACGACGGTAAGACATGGGGCAACGCAATCCTTAAGGGAGAGTTCGACCGCTCAGGCGAGCTTAAGACTGTGATGTTCGACAAGCCAGTAAAGGCACGCTACGTACGATTCCGTGCGCTCAATGCACACTATGGTGTCGACTACGCATCGGCTGCTGAGTTCTCGCTTATTGCTGAGTAATAGAATTATAAAGACTATATAGAAAAATCGGTTTGATTTTGTCGCTGTTCAGACAAAATCAAACCGATTTTTTTTGTTATTACTTATCTTGATGCAAAATCAAGGCTATACTCATTTGTTGTGAATGAAGACGTGTGACGTAATATTCCAATACCGATTTTTAGGTATGTAAAACATGGAAATCACAAAATCTAGGTATTGCGCTATTCTTTAACAACCCTTAACTTTGCAACCCGAAAATAAGGAATAGAAATGAATAAAGGATTAGGAAAAATTAAAAAGAAACACATCTTCCTGGCCTTATTGGCCGTGATCGTTCTGGGAGGTTTGGCGAAGGCTTACTCTGCCTGGGTGGGTACTACCCGCATCGCTTTCCTTAACTATCAGGCTATTGCGCTGGGACAGATTTCGCATGCCAACGACAATGCGATGATTAAGCTGAGCGAAATCACTACCGATGATTTCGACCATCTGGACGATTACGATATGATTATCGTGAATGGTATGGGACTCCGTATTGATGAAAACCAGCGTAAGCAGTTGGAGGAGGCTTCCTACAAGGTGCCAACCCTGACTCATGCTGCTACCAACCCAGCCAACAATATCGTATCAGTAGATAACTT
>URDM01000056.1 GCA_900546575.1 uncultured Prevotella sp. | reverse complement strand
TGATGTAGTGTATTTCTTTTCCCCCGTTCTTTATATCTATACGTAAGCATATCCGCGATACTAATGACCGATTTGGGATAATAGCAGTTCAAGTTTAGGAGTTGATAGTCAGTGCAAGCGGTAGGAGGTTATGGCGTCCTCGCCATAACCTGCGCAGTTAGTTGATGCATTCTTTTGCTCGTTTTTAGCAGCCCATATTCCCTTTTTGCCGCTAATAATTTCATTTTTCTTGCATTTTTTCAAAAAATATCGCTAAATGTTAATGCAATTTAGATAATATTATTAACTTTGCCATTGTAGTACGTAAAAATGCGACATAATGTTGCTTTTTTTGATGTGTACCATACTTAAGCAAATGGATTAACCGTAATATTTACTAAAATCATTAACTTATGAAAAAGGAAAGAGCAAAGCACATGGCCATACCTTTTGTATGTCTGTGTTTGGCCACGACGGCTCAAGCTGCACCGGGTATCTCCAAAATTACCCCCCCCCAGACATGAGTTTTCGTCCGTAGTTCAGAATGACACACAGACTGGCAAGAAACGTATTGAGGGCCGAGTAGTAGATGACAAGAATTCACCCCTTCCTGGTGTAAGCGTTACGTCTACTAAGACCCATCAGAAAACTGTGACCGATGCAACGGGTCGTTTCTTTATTTCTTTGCCTGAAGGAACACGCACCGATCTTCAGTTCTCTTACATCGGTATGAAGCCACAGACCGTTTCGGTCAACGCCAAGGGCGAATTGAAACCCTTGCGTATAGTGCTGCAGGAAGATGCAGGTAGTTTAGGTGAAGTAGTTGTTACTGGTGTCATCACCAAGCGCAAGGAAACATTTACAGGTTCGTCTGCCACTTTTTCGGGTGATGAACTTAAATCTGTAGGCGTTCAGAATCCTATACAGAGTCTTCGTAGTCTCGATCCTTCTTTCAATGTTATGGACAACAGCCTCTTTGGCTCTGACCCTAACCGTCTTCCGGACATCGAAATCCGTGGAAAGTCGAGCATGCTCGGTATGCGCGACGAACTGTCTGAAGACCCCAACCAACCTCTTTTCATACTTGATGGTTTCGAGTCGTCGCTCGAAGCTATTTATAATCTTGACATTAACCGTATAGCGTCTATGACAATTCTCAAGGACGCTGCTTCTACTGCGATTTATGGTTCAAAGGCTGCCAATGGCGTTGTCGTTGTAGAGACTGTTAAGCCTAAGGTAGGCCAGTTGCGCGTCAGCTACAATGGTTCGCTCGACGTGAGCATACCTGACCTCAGCGGTTATAATCTTATGAACGCACGTGAGAAACTTGAGTTCGAGAAGATGGCAGGCAAGTACACCAATAGCAATCTTCCTGCAGCAGGAATTATCGACCTCGACAATCTTTATCAGCAGCACATGAAAGACATAGCCAGTGGAGTAGACACCTACTGGTTGTCAGAACCGTTGCGTACTGGTATTAACCATCGTCACCAACTCTATCTTGATGGCGGTTCGGGTGGTTTCCTCTTCGGTATAGGTTTGAACTATAACAAGACCAATGGTGTGATGAAGAAGTCGAACCGTGACGTATATGGTGGCAACATCGACCTTACCTATCGTGTGGGCAAGCTTCAGTTCAGCAATAAGTTTACAGCTCAGCAGACCAATGCCGACAATCCTATTGTGTCGTTTGCGCAGTATGCCGCTGCCAATCCTTATTATAAGAAGTATGATGACGAAGGCAACATAAGCAAGTTCCTTGCCAACAACGACTATGAGTCGCGCGTAGGCAACCCTATGTATAACGACAACCTCAACAGTCGTGACGGTTCGCGCCAGCTCATGCTTAGCGACTACTTCCAGATGGAGTACAATCCTCTTAAGGAGTTACGTCTGCGTGCAAAGTTCGGTTTGACCCACTACAACAAGGACAACGAGAACTTCGTTTCGCCTGACGACACTCGCTTCGAGTCAACCAATGCTCTGGAGCGTGGTAGCTATAGCTACGGCAATACTAAGACCACTAACGTTGAGGGCGACCTTACAGCCATTTTCGCTACAGTACTAAAGCAAGACCACCGCATCAACGTTGCTCTTGGTGCCAATATCAATGAGAGCAAGTCGACATTGCAGGGCTATTCGGTTAAGGGATTCCCCTCAGGCGATTTCACCTATCCTTCGTTCTCAAAGGGCTATCCCGATGGTGGACGTCCTACCTACAGCGAGAGTGTGAGCCGTTCGGTTAGTGCTTACCTCACTGGTGGATATTCTTTCCAGGACAAGTATCTTATGGATGTGAGCTACCGTTTGAACGGTTCATCGGTATTCGGATCCAACAAGAAGTACATCAATACATGGTCGCTCGGTCTTGGATGGAACTTGCACAACGAGGAGTTTGTGAAGAATGCATTGCCATTTATCAACTACTTCAAGATTCGTGGCTCGGTAGGTAACCCCGGCAACCAGAACTACGACTCGTCAATGTCGCTCACTACATTCCAGTATTCATATACGGCATACAACTATTTCGGCTTGAGTTCGGTATTGCTCAATATGGGTAATCGCAATCTTGAATGGCAGACTACACTCGACCGTAACATCGGTGTCGACCTCACGATGTTCAACAATCGTCTGTCGCTCACAATGGACTACTACTACAAGAGCACTGACCCGCTGCTTATCGCAATCGGTCTGCCTGCTTCGTCAGGTCTGCCCATGTCGTACAACTCTACGCTCGGTGCATACACTACATCTTACAACACCAACCTTGGCAAACAGATAGCAAAGGGCTTCACTGCTACATTGCAGTACTACATCATCCGCAATCTGAAGGAACGCCTCACATGGTCGGTACGTGGAACATTGCGTTCGGAGAGTGCCAAACTTGACGGTATTGGCAATACGCTTTCATCGCTCAATAACTTCGGACAGAACCGTAGCACACAGCGCTATTACGACGGAGCCGACCCAGATAATATATGGGCAGTACGCTCGGCTGGTATTGACCCTGCTACTGGTCGCGAACTATTTATCAAGAAAGACGGTAGCTATACCTACGACTTCACCTATGACGACGAAGTGATTGTGGGCAATACACGTCCTGATGCCGAGGGTACATTCGGCACAAACTTCGGCTATCGCGGTCTCACCTTCAGTGCAATCCTGCGTTATCGCATAGGTGCAGATGCTTTCAATACTTCGGTATTCAACAAGGTTGAGAACATATCGTCAAGTTCGCTCAGCAGCAACCAGGACAAGCGTGCCCTCTACGACCGTTGGCAGAAGCCGGGCGACTATGCTCAGTTCAAGAATATAGCCGACTCTCAGAATACCCCAATGTCGTCACGCTTCGTACAGCGCGAGAACACGCTCACGCTCGAATCGTTGCAGGTAGGCTACGAGTTTGAACCGCAGGTAGCACGCAGCCTCGGACTCAGCGGTCTGCGCGTCAATGCCTACATGAACGACATCTTCCGCATTTCGTCTATCAAGCAGGAGCGCGGTACATCATATCCATTCGCCCGCAGCTTCTCGTTTGCGCTTTCACTCACATTATAATATATAGCTATTATGAAAACAAACAACATATTCAGCATACTCCTTCTTGCGTGTGCCACGTTCGTGTTCTCAGGTTGCAGCGACTGGCTCGACTATACGCCGAAGGACAAGACCACTGCCGAGCAGCAGTTTTCTACAAGGGCTGGTTTCTATACAGCTGTAAATGGTGTGTACAACCGCCTTGCCTCTACCACACTTTACGGCAATACGCTGAGCTATGGTGCCATCGACTTGATGGGACAGCGTTATGAGGCTGGTACTAATCAGTATTCGCCCAAGTACCTTTGGTCGGGCTTCAAGTACACCAACTCAACCCTTCAGAGCAGTCTCAACTATGTTTGGCAGGAGGCTTATCAGACCATTCTCAATGCCAATGTTATCCTTCAGGGAGTAGACGAACAGAAAGGCGTGCTCCCAGACATTGACAAGAACCTGATAAAGGGCGATTTGCTTGCCCTTCGTGCATTCTTGCATTTCGACATGTTGCGTCTCTTCGGTACTGTATACAGCCAGGATTCGAAAACAGCCGTTATACCTTACAACGACTCTACCGAGCCGAAGGCTTACGACTTGTTGTCGTCGAAGGAGATTGTCTACGACCATCTGCTGCCCGACCTCAATGCTGCCGAGCAATGCCTGAAGGCTGTTGACCCGATACAGACTGTTGGTGTGACTGAAGAGAATAACGATGACAACGATAATTATCGCAGCTATCGCCAGATGCGACTTAACTATTTCGCTGTTGCTTTGCTTAAGGCTCGTGTATATCAGTGGGCTGGCGACACCGACAACGCTCTGCTTGAGGCACAGAAGATAACCGACAATGAGGACGTGAAGCACCTCCTGCCGTTTGTCAATCCAGACAAGTTGCTGGGCAACACCTACAATCCTGACCGTATATTCTCAACTGAGGTGCTCTTCGGTGTATTCAATAGCGAGCGCTCGGACATCTATAAGAACGTATTCGATGGCGCCAACCTCAACTCTACCGATATGTACCGACCATACGCAGGTTATATAGAGAAGCTGTTCCCCAACCAGGCCGACTACCGTTTCCAGTCGCAGTGGATACACAACGGCAGCTACTACAACTTCGGCAAGTTCAAGGAGGTAACCTACGATGCAAGCGCTTCGCCTCTCTTTGCAGTCCTTATGCCGCTAATGCGCATAAGCGAAGCTTACTATATTGCAGCTGACTGTATGAAGAAGAAGGGCGATATGACAGGAGCAGTCAAATATCTCAACGCAATACTCAACAAGCGTGGTGCTACTCCTTTGAACGCTTCGGCTTCGGCCTCGGAGTTTGACCAGCAGCTCAAACTTGAATACATACGCGAGTTCTGGGGCGAGGGACAGATATTCTTTATGTTCAAGCGCACGTTCTCGTCAATTGGAGGCGTATTCAACGGCAATATCAGCAACCAGTGGTCGAGCGTAAACCCAACGACAGCCGTATACGTGCTGCCTACTCCGTCGAGTGAGAAAGAAAACAGATAACACGAAAAACAGATAATTATGAGAAAGATATTATCAACGGCTTTGGCTTTAGTAGCTATCGTTTTTATGGCGGCTTGCTCCGAGGAAGACTTCACTTCTTTTGACGGAAAGAAGTCCGGCATATACATTCAGCGTACTACCACTACCGACATAAACGGAACCCCATTGGCTTATTCTGATTCAATGGTGTTTACCTTCGCCAACTATAAGGAAGAAGTTGTAGAGTACAAACTCTATCTACCAGTAAAGATAATGGGCGACGTGAAGGATTACGACCGTCCATTCAAGCTTTCGGTCAATAAGGAACTTTCTACCGCTGTGGAGAATGAAGACTACGTATTCACAGGCGACGACTGCTTTATACCCGCAGGCAAGAATTCTACTCGCGTGCTTGTGGTGTTGAAGAAGACGGATAGACTCCGCAAGCAGTCTCTGCGACTTGTTTTCCAACTTAGCGACAACGAAAACTTCACTGCCGAACTTAAATCGTATAAGAGTACGGTAGGCTGGAGCGAACCTGGCAAACAACTTTGTGGCACTCAGTTCAAGTTCATATACAACAACATCTGGACAGAACCTATGTATTGGAGCTGGTATGGCGCAGACTGTTTGGGAGCATGGTCGGTAGCTAAGGAGACGGTAGTAAACAAGGTAATGGATCTTCTGCATTCTGATTGGAGTGCGTATGGAGGTAAGGTAAGTTACGGTACAATGTCTTACATAGCCAAGAAAACGCAGAAGTATCTGCAGGAAATGGCAAATGCAGGCACACCGGTTTACGACGAGGACGGCAAGTACATGCAGTTGGCACCGTCGTATGCAGTAGACTATTCAAAGCTTGGTTCGAACAATTAAACATCAGTATATGAAAACAATAACAAAGCATACTATATTGGCGCTGCTGGCTACGACTGCCATGTTCGCCTCATGCTACGAGGATAAGGGCAACTACAACTATACCGAAATGGAGGAAATTACGGGTGACGGCTTCCCTGATCAGATAAGCGTTGTGCAGAAGAGCGATTACATAGAGTTGAACCCTACGTTCACATCATCGCAAAACGGGACAATCGACAACAATCCCAATTACGAGTTCGGATGTCTGTTGTGGAAGAGTGGTGGCACGTTTGAGGACACTCGAACACGTCAGAAGGACATCAACGAAGAACACGCAAAGGACATTAAGTACTTTGCCGACCTTGCTCAGGGCGACTATGTGATACAGTATATGGTCACCAACAAGACGACAGGTGTAACCACCAACTTCAAAGTGCCCGTTAAGGTAACATCGGCTACATATGAAGGATGGATGGTTCTGTGCGATGATAAGGATGGCAACGCTCGTCTTGACCTCGTGTCGCGCATCTCGCCGACACGTATCAATGTAGTAACCAATCTGCTCGGTTCTAAAGATCCCAAACTTAAGGGCGCACGGTCGATGTATATGGATGCCTATCCGTTCAATTACTATGGACGCAATGGTTTGTGGTATTGCACCGAACATGGCACCTATACGCTTAATGAGACCACACTGACATCGCAGTATAACATTACATCGGAGTTTATGGTGGCACCTGAAAATGAAGAAGTGGTAGAACTTAACGGACTCAGTATGGGTAAGATGTTTGCCATTACTGACAAGGGAAACATCTACGTTAAGAGCTCGAAGTCGGGCGCTCGTTATGAAGATGCGTGCAATACATTCACTGATGGTGGCAACCCTGAGTTCCATGCCGCTCCGTTTGTTGGTGTATCGGCTCAACGCCCTGCGGATTATCTTGCTAATAAGGTGCTGTTCTATGATATGGACAATAAGCAGTTTGTTGTATTGGATGGTTCTGACAACGGCAAATCAAGCATGTGCTCAACGCTCGATGACCCTTCCGACAAACTGTTCTCGTATAGAACCGGTCGCGACCTCATTACTATGGTCAACACTACTTTCTCGGGAAGTACTGTCTATTCAGTATTGCAGGACGATGCCAAGCAGCGCTATGTGTACGGCATCAACCTCAGCAGCGGTCAGATAACTCAGACTATGTACGAGCCGCTTACAGCCGCTACTGGTGTAGACAAGGCTACGTCGTTTGCCTTCCACTCGCAGTATCCTTATATGTTCTACAACGACGGCGACAAGGTGTACAGCTATCACCTCATCAATCATGCAGCCAACCTGGCTCTGACATTGCCGGGCGAGGAAGTTACAATGCTTAAGTTCAACCTCTTCCTCCATCCTACAACGATGCTCTCCGACAAGAGCGAAGAGTTCGCTGCCCAGCAGTATCAGCTCATCGTAGGTTCGTATAAGACTTCAAGCACCGACGGCAACGGTGGTGTGCTGCGCTTCTACAAGTTCGATCAGGCTACCGGTACACTCACTCTCGACAAGGAGTATGAGGGATTTGCACGTATCAAGAACGTCATGTATCGTGAACGTTAATAGCCAACGTTTCGCTATACAATATTAATAACGAGGGTGTGTGTTCTATGTTTCTACGCAAGAAATATAGAGTGCACACCCTCTTGTTTTTATCCTCCCTTTCCAAATGTACTCCTTTTGCCCTCCAAAACGAGTCCTTTTGCCCTCTAAAAGGAGTCCTTTTGCACTTCAAAAGGAGCCCTTTTGCAACCCAAAAGGAGTCCTTTTTTTTGACTGTTGGGACGCTATAGCCTCCTATGATTTTGCATTTGTCAAGCAAAGTAGTCTATAATGGCGGAATATACGAATTTTTAGGCGTAAAAATTTGTTTGTTTCGAGCAAATGATGTAACTTTACGCCATAAAATTAAATCTATACATACCACTCGCGTGAGCGTAAGTATCGAAGGCGGTTCTTTTCAGCATTTTATGGAAGGGAGTGTTCTCGTATTTACGTGGGTAGTGTTATTAGCCCTTGCGGTGGATGCCCTCATTCCCTTTTCATTTCGCTTCAAGATCGCCCTCACAATAGCATTGTGAGAGATACCTAATCGTGCAGATGGTTCAATGCCATTGACACGCAACAACTCAGTAAATAACTAATGAAATGAAAAATATGCCTATTACGCTTGACGAACTTCTGGCGAGCCGCGATGCACGCCATGCTATGCAGCAGAAGCTGATGGCTGAACACTCTGGAAAGACACTGGTGTGTCTGACGGTGGTTATGCCAGGAAGCGTGAAGCGTAACCTTCAGTCGCTCACCGTAGCGCATGCTGCCGTTGAGGCTATGCGAAAGGCGTTCGGAGTGAAGAGTGAAGAACGAAGAGTGAAGAACACAGACGAATTAATGAGAAGTGATGAACTGATACCTGAAACTGAATTACTAACCAATGAACTGAAAACTAATGATGAGGGATGCCTTATCGAACGCGACCTTAATACTGGCTATGAAGCCTATCTGATTACCCCGCTGCCATTGCTTGAAGCCAAGCGCGTGGCAGTAGAGATTGAGGACACACATCCGTTGGGTCGTCTGTTCGACATCGACGTGATTGACAAGCAAGGCATCCCGGTGTCGCGCGACAGAGTAGGGGGACAACCCCGACGCTGTCTCGTATGCGATCACGAAGCCAGATACTGCATGCGAATGCGGTGGCACACACAAGAAGAGATATGGGCAAGGATAAAGCAGATGACTGACGACTATGCCCTGAAGCAATCAACTTAAATCTTTACGCAATCAAACGACTAACAAAAGTCATTAACATTAACAATCCGTACTCACATTGGAACTGATACAGCTAAATCCATCCATACCCCGTCAGCGTCGCCGCATAGAACAGTTTCTGGGCGACAACGGCCTGCGTCTTGACGATGTAGACTACTACGCCGCCCTTGTCGACGATACGACTGACGAGATAGTGGCAGGCGGCGGACTGAAAGGAGGCGTAATAAAATGCGTGGCAGTGGCTGACGGACATAAGGGCGAGGCTGTAGCCAACCAGATTGTGTCGCATCTCATAGCTCAAGCCAATGCCGATGGACATCAATGCGTGAAGCTGTTCACCAAACCGCAAAACCGGCAGATGTTCGAGAGCATGTCGTTCCGACTCCTCGCCGAAGCACCAAAGGCGATACTGATGGAAACAGGCATAGGGGGAATAAAGAGGTACAGTGAAGAGTTAAGAGTGAAGAGTGAAGAACGAAGAGTGAAGAGTGAAGAATCCAATTGCGAACATCACCACATCATCTCAACAACACCCCAACCGGTGAAACTTCACCATCTCACCCCCTCAACCACACACCCGATAATGCCGCAGCGCGGCATAATCATAATGAACTGCAACCCGTTCACACTCGGCCATCGCTATCTCATAGAGCAGGCGGCACAACAAGTGGACACATTATATATACTGGTGGTGAGAGAAGACTGCTCGATGTTCGGCTATGACGAGCGCAAGGCGATGATTGTTAGGGGAGTGGCACATATTAATAATGTGGTGGTGTGCAACGGCAGCGAATATTCCATAAGCGCAACCACATTCCCCACATATTTCCTGAAGTGTCTTTCGGATGCGTCCGACACACAGATGACACTCGACATCGACCTATATAGACGATATATAGCTCCGGCACTGGGCGCAACGGTGCGCTTCGTGGGAACCGAACCCGACGACCCGCTGACCCGACGCTACAACGAGCTGATGAAGAGCATGCTGCCTGACGTGCGCGAGGTGGCACGACTGGAGAAGAGTGGGGTAGCGGTGAGTGCATCGAGAGTGCGCAAGGCGATAGTAGAGAATCATCTCGCACTGGCTGCTCGGCTTGTTCCGCCGACTACAGTACCTTATATAGTAGCCCACTTGGCAACACGGGCGCTCAAGGCAGAGCTGAACACTACGCCAAAGCCGGGACTCGTGGACACCCACGACAGCGGAGCACACCGCGACATGGACCATGCGCTGATGATGCGCAGCATACGTGCAATGCATCCATACTTCGTTAAGCTCGCCACACTGGGCTATGACAGCCCCAAATTGCCTGCCCACGACGACATAGTGCGCATAGGCATTGAGGCAGAGAAGGCCATGTTCAAGTCTACCGGAGGCGTAAATACCTACAAGGGAGCGCTCTTCTCGATGGGACTGGCAGTGACAGCAGCGACATATATAATAGGTAGAGGCAAAGTGGCAACAACTACTCACGGCAAAGAGTACGTGCCCGGCGACCTGCTTTCTGCCACAATAACACAATTTGCCAACGGTTTTCCAGACACCAGCGGCACACACGGCAGCCGAGCCAAGCAGCTTGCACAGTCGGGATGCAGCCTGAAGAGCGCCCTGGACAACGCCCGCGAAGGCTACAGCCAGCTCTTCGAGGAATGGCTTCCGTTCTACGAGACACGCATCAAGGGCGACGACTCGTACGTAAAGCACAAGACACTGCTGCGCATCATGTGTGACCTCGACGATACCAACATTGTCTACCGCACCGACTACGCCACAATGCAGCAAGTGAAGACCCAGGCAAGACACCTGCTTGAGGACTTCTCCGAAGCAGGAATTGACGACTTGAACTGCGACTTCGTTAGTCGTAACATCTCGCCTGGAGGCAGTGCCGACATGCTTGCGCTCGTTGTCTTTTTGTTCGGAATAACGCGAAAAGATTGAATAATTTGCAACAAATATACCGAAAAAGTGTGTTTTTAATGCATTTTAGTCAATTTTGTTAACGCAAACAACTGTAAATCGCAAATAATTACTAACTTTATATTTTGAAAATCTAAAAACATTGACATTATGGTGGAACTTATCAATCATGGAGTCTATCTCCTCAACGGAACTGAAATCCGCGACAACTATCAGGGTATGACCCCCGATGAGGCCCGCGAGAATACTATCACATACGGCATTTTGCGCTCGCATGATGTCGACGGCGGTAAGGGCAACAAGATGCGCATTCGCTTCGATGCTATGATGTCGCACGACATAACATACGTAGGTATTATTCAGACTGCACGCGCCAGCGGACTCGAGGAGTTCCCGCTGCCTTATGCAATGACCAACTGCCACAACTCACTCTGCGCTGTGGGCGGAACTATCAATGAGGACGACCACGTATTCGGTCTCTCGGCTGCCAAGAAGTATGGCGGCATATACGTTCCTGCCAACCAGGCTGTCATCCACCAGTATGCACGCGAGATGATGGTGAAGTGCGGCAACATGATACTCGGCTCCGACTCACACACACGCTACGGCTCGTTGGGCAATATGGGTGTCGGCGAAGGAGGCGGCGAGCTCGTGAAGCAGCTTCTTAAGAACACATGGGACATCAACGCTCCTGAGGTGGTATTGGTATGGCTTGAGGGCGCACCTAAGAAGGGTGTTGGTCCGCACGACGTTGCCATCTCGCTCGTCAAGGCTACATTCGAGAGCGGCGTTGTTAAGAACAAGGTGCTGGAGTTTGCCGGTCCTGGCGTGAAGAATCTGCCTATCGACTTCCGTAACGGCATCGACATCATGACCACCGAGACCACTTGCTTGAGCTCAATTTGGATTACCGACGACGAGGTGAAGCACCATTACGAAATACACGAGCGTCCGCAGGACTATCGCGAACTGAAGCCGGGCGACGTAGCTTACTACGACATGATGATACGCATCGACCTCTCTACACAGGAGTCGATGATAGCATTGCCGTTCCACCCGTCTAATGCCGTTACAATACACGAACTCCAGACCGATCCCGTTGGCATTCTCACACGCATCGAGGAAGACGCAAAGAAGCGTTTCGGTGATAAGGTGGACGTGCATCTTGTTGACAAGGTGGTTGACGGAAAGGTGCAGGCAGACCAGGGCATCATCGCCGGTTGCTCGGGCGGTACATACGACAACCTCGCTGAGGCTGCTGCCATACTTAAGGGCAATAATATCGGCAACGACTACTTCACAGCTTCGGCTTATCCGCAGTCAACTCCGGTTTCGATGGCAGTGACACGCGAGGGCATAACAGCCGACTTGATAGAGGCAGGCGTTGTTATGAAGCCAGCATTCTGCGGTCCGTGCTTTGGCGCAGGCGACGTTCCCTCAAACAACGGATTGAGTATACGTCATACAACACGTAACTTCCCCAACCGTGAGGGATCGAAGCCGGGTCAGGGTCAGCTCTCATTGGTAGCCCTTATGGACGCACGCTCTATCGCAGCTACTGCTGCCAACGGTGGCATTATCACAGCTGCTACCGACGTTGAGTACGAGAACACACACAAACCATACGTTTACGACGACAAGATATACAAGTGCCGTGTTTACAACGGATTCGGCAAGGCTCGTCCTGAGACCGAACTGCGCTATGGTCCGAACATCAAGGACTGGCCTAAGATGTATCCGATGCAGGAGAACATGCTCGTTGAGCTTGCTGCCGTTATCCACGACCCCGTCACAACGACCGATGAGCTTATTCCTTCGGGCGAAACCAGCTCTTACCGTTCTAATCCGTTGAAGCTCTCTGAGTTCGCTCTCTCACGCCGTGTACCTGAATACGTAGGACTGAGCAAGGAGATTCAGAAGCAGGACCTCGCACGCCGTGAGGGCAATGTAAGCGACAACGTGGCTGAGGCATTGAAGGCTGTGGGCGCTACTGCTGAGAATACATCGTTCGGCTCATGCGTATTCGCTAATCGTCCGGGCGACGGTTCGGCACGCGAGCAGGCTGCCAGCTGCCAGAAGGTGCTCGGTGGCGATGCCAACATCTGCTACGAGTATGCTACAAAGCGCTATCGCTCTAACTGTATCAACTGGGGTATCGTTCCGTTCACCATCGCTAAGGATGTTGAATTCAACTACGAACCGGGCGATAAGGTGTTCATCCCAGGTATTCGCGAGGCTATACTCGCTGGCAAGGAGGAGATTGACGCTCAGGTAATCACCAAGGAAGGCGTTAAGCCTATACACCTCTACTTCCAGAATCTGACCGCCAACGAGCGCCAGATATTGGCAGACGGATGCTTGATGAATTACTATGCTTCATCGAAGCGATGAAGCAATTAGCAATTTTGAATGTTGAGTTTTGAATTGTCGGATGCCAATTCCAAATTGGATAATTCAAAATCGGCGTAGCCGACAATTCAAAACTCAAAATTCAAAACTCCTAATTGCCATCGGCAACAATTCAAAACTCAAAATTCAAAACTCAAAAATCATACTACTATGGAAAAGAAAATTCAGATGACCACTCCGGTTGTGGAGATGGATGGTGATGAAATGACCCGTATATTGTGGAAGATGATCAAGGATGAGCTTATCCTTCCGTTCGTCGACCTCAAATCAGAATATTACGACCTCGGTCTGGTTAAACGTGACGAGACCGGCGACCAGATTACAAAGGATGCAGCTGAGGCTACAAAGCGTCTTGGTGTGGCTGTGAAGTGCGCCACCATTACACCTAACCATCAGCGTATGGACGAGTACAAGCTCCATCAGATGTGGAAGAGTCCGAACGGAACTATCCGTTCTATCCTTGACGGTACCGTATTCCGTACTCCTATCACAATACCGAGCATCCATCCGGCAGTACGCAACTGGGAGAAGCCAATCACCATTGCACGTCATGCATACGGCGACGTATACAAGAGCGTTGAGATTCGCGCTGACGAGCCGGGCGTTGCAAAGCTCGTATTCGACGGCGAAAGTGGCAAGCACGAGGAGGTAGTAGTGCACACATTCAAGGGCGCTGGCGTGCTTCAGGCTATGCACAACACCGACAAGTCTATCCGCTCGTTTGCTCACTCATGCTTCAAGTTTGCGCTTGATACCAACCAGAGCCTCTGGTTCTCGACCAAGGACACCATCTCAAAGAAGTATGACGCACAGTTCAAGATCATCTTCTACGAAGTGTTCGAGGAGTATAAGGAAGAGTTTGAGAAGCGCGGATTGGAGTTCTTCTACACTCTTATCGACGACGCTGTGGCTCGCGTTATCCGTTCGAAGGGCGGTTTTATCTGGGCATGCAAGAACTATGACGGCGACGTTATGTCGGATATGGTTTCTACAGCATTCGGTTCGTTGGCAATGATGACCTCTGTACTCGTTTCGCCTGACGGCAAGTATGAGTATGAGGCAGCTCACGGTACTGTGACACGTCACTACTACAAGTACCTGAAGGGTGAGGAGACATCTACCAACCCGATGGCTACCATCTTCGCATGGAGCGGCGCATTGCGCAAGCGCGGTGAGATGGACAATCTGCCCGAACTCGTCAACTTCGGCAACCAGCTTGAGGCTGCTTGCTTCGATACACTCAACGAGGGCATCGTGACTAAGGACCTCGCCGGACTTATGGAAGGCGTTACTCCACAGACTAAGACTTCTGCCGGATTCATCGCTGCAATACGCGAGCGTCTGGAGAAGAAGCTTGAGGCATAAACAGATTGAAGCGAGGGCGTGTCAAAAGTCACAGCAGCACGCCCCGAAGGGGCAGAAGCCCATAGCCCAGGGCAACGCCCTGGGTAAAAGTGTTCCAAATAACAATGCGCCCTGTAAGGGCAAAAGCGTTAATTATCAATGCTTTTGCCCTTGCAGGGCGTTTTGCTTTTATCAATCCGTAAACCCAAGGCGCTGCCTTGGGCTATGTGCTTATTGGGCTTTCAGCCCGTATAATTGAGTTATGACACACCATCCTGAGCAGTTAGCCAGTGCATATTAGTTGTCACAAATATCGTATGAACCATATTTATTGATATTTGCCCTTTATATTGCCATTTATTTTGTACTTTTGCCCTTGCTTAACGCAAAGTAATGACTATATGCAGGTGATTAGATTCATAAAAGACTGGACTCTGCCGGTAGCTATAGGCACCGGCATAATCGTTTATCTGATTTTTGCGCTCATACCTGCGCTCGACGGATTTGCAACGGCAGCCGAACCTGTGTTCGACACGATGCTCCCGACGTTCATGTTCCTTGTATTGTTCGTGACATTCTGCAAGGTCGACTACCGTAAGTTGCGCCCCGTGGCGTGGCATCTGTGGATAGGCGTGTTTCAGGTGTTGACAGTTGCGGCAGTAGTGGCAGTGATAATGGCGTTTCGTCTTGTTGGCGACAGCCTTATACTTGCCGAAGCCGTGCTCACTTGCATCATCTGCCCGTGTGCTTCGGCAGCCGCCGTTGTCACCCAGAAGCTTGGAGGCAACCTTGAGGAGATGACCACCTACACTTTCATCTCCAACCTTATCACCGCACTGCTCATACCCGTCTGCTTCCCGATAATAGACAAGGCAGCCGACATACATTTCTTCGAGGCGTTCACGCTCATATTATATAAGGTGTTCACCGTGCTCGTAGTGCCTATGATATTGGCTTACTTGGTGAAGCATCATGCCCAGCGGCTCTGCCAGCGCATCACGTCGGTGAAGGATTTGTCGTACTATCTCTGGGGATGCTCGCTCCTCATAGTGTCGGGTACGACCATGAAAAACATCCTTCATGCAAACACGACCATAACATTCCTGCTGGTTATAGCAGTTTGTTCGTTACTGCTGTGTCTGTTTCAGTTTGCCTGCGGCAGAGTGATAGGCTCGCGCTTCGGTCAGACTGTCAACGCCGGTCAGGCTTTGGGACAGAAAAACACCGCCTTTGCAATATGGATTGCCTGCGCCTATCTCACGCCGCTGTCGTCAGTTGGTCCCGGATGCTATATCCTTTGGCAGAACATAATCAACAGTTGGGAGATATGGGACGCGCAACGCAAGCGCAGTTGAACAAGACTTTAATCATAATTAAAATAAACCTAAAAACAAAAAATGAAACAAATCATCATCTCGCTGCTACTTGTAATGGCAGCAACGGGCCTGAATGCCCAAAACCTTTTTGTCGGTTCGTACAACATACGCTATCAAAACAATTCGGATGCCAAGAACGGAAACAGTTGGAAACAGCGTTGTCCACGCGTCTGCGGCATCATCAACTTCGAACAGCCCGACGTCTTCGGCGCACAAGAGGTTCTGTATCCGCAGTTGAAGGACATGCTCGCTACGCTCGACGGCTACGACTATATAGGTGTAGGTCGTGATGACGGCAAGCGTGGGGGTGAGTATGCCGCCATATTCTACAAGAAAGACAATATCCGACTGCTCGACAAAGGACAGTTCTGGCTGGCTGAGGACACGACACGACCCAATCTTGGATGGGATGCGGCATGTATCAGAATATGTACTTGGGGAAAATTCGAGGACAAGTGTTCGCACATGAAGTTCTTCTATTTCAACCTCCACATGGATCATGTGGGCATAGTGGCACGTAGAGAAAGTGCCAAACTTGTAGTGCGCAAGATACGCGAGATAGCAGGCAGCGCCCCCGTTGTACTCACGGGCGACTTCAATGTAGACCAAAACAACGAGATATATGCCATCTTCACCAAGTCAGGCCAGCTCCGCGACAGCTATACCGCAGCCCGTCTGCGTTATGCCGAGAACGGCACTTTCAATGCTTACAACAACGATACCTATACCGACAGCCGTATCGACCACGTGTTTGTGTCGCCCAATTTCCTCGTTGACAACTACGCAATTCTCACCGACTGCTATTGGACTGCGCCAAAAGTAGACAAGGCACACAAGGCAAGCGACGCTCCGCAGGAGATAGACTTCCGTCCGGCTGTACGCCGCTTGCCGTCTGACCATTATCCCGTTTTTGTGAAATTGAAACTGAAATAAACGTATAAAAATTTGCAGGTTAGCATACAAAATGCTATCTTTGCATTACAAACATACGCCCCACGAAGTCTGACCACACAAGGTTATGGCTGCGCGGGGCGTATTGTTTTGAGTTAAACAACGTATTTTTAAACCTAAACAAATAAGAAAATGGAAGAAAACAACCAGAATCAGCAGCCCCAGGGTCTTCAGATTGAGCTGAAGCCGGAAATCGGAGTAGGTGTATATGCTAACCTCGCACTTATCACTCACTCTTCGTCAGACTTCATCCTCGACTTCACATGTATGCTTCCCGGTATGCAGCAGCCGCAGGTTCGCAGCCGCGTAGTGATGGCTCCCGAGCACGCAAAGCGCCTTCTGATGGCCCTCAACGATAATATCCTGAAGTATGAGCAGCAGTTTGGCAAGATCAATCTGCCCGAACAGCAGCAGCCACGCACCGCTACTCCGTTCGAACAGCCTGCAGAGGCATAACATATATGTGTAAGTAGTTGTACTAAATGAAATATGGCAGACAGGTCGCAATGACTTGTCTGCCTTTTGTCTTATCCCCCAAATGAAGCTATGCATGCCTGGGTATGGCGGCATGTATGGGCTTTTTATTTTACATTTATTGTCTTGACAACATGCCGTATGTTTCTGTCGGCTGACACTACGTCCACAATCATTCTGTATGTACCGGCTTTTGTTGGCAGTCGCCATATGAAAGGTTCGGTGGGTGTTGCGATTCCGAGAGGCTGGATGGTGACCCCGTTGGAAACTACCGGTGTCGTTCTTACCGTTGTGCGCATTTTAATGTCAAAGAATCCGTAGCCGGCATAATGCCATAATGAGCGTGGATCTAAAGGACTGACAAGTTCTATCGATTCGATGTCGGTTATGGGCCATCCCAGAATGCCGTCTATTCCATGTTCTATTTTCAGACCGTTCACTACAACGGCTATTTGGCTGCATACTATGGGATCGTCGTCATCGCTGAGCATCTTTTCTACTCTTAGATGCTGCGGCATTAGCCCTTGCAGTTTGTTGCTTTTCCACGTTATCGACCTGTCTTGGTTGCTGACAATCACTTTTGACGTATATAGTACAGCGTCCTTTACTGTCTGTATGTTAGGGTGCTTGTCAAGGAATTCACGGTCGTAGTAGTTGAATACATTTCTGGTGCGTACCCATTCGTATGGCTTTTCTTTCGGATGTTTGCGGTTTACTACTACTTCTGACACTTTATGACGTCGCACCGTGTCTATCGGTTCTATAATCTTTGCCAGATTCTCGTCGGTGAGTTCTTGGGCGAATGGTACGTTGTAGGAAATGTCCGTCACTGGCGGATAGTCTTCTTCGTCAAGTTGGTAGGTAAATGTACCGGTTTTTCCTTTGCTGTTGTATGCTTGTATGTATAACTTGCTGCCATTCACGAAGTCGTTGACTGTAGCATTGAAATGTCCGGTTGCATCGGTATTTACGGATACGGCATCGTTGTTCTGCACATTGTATATTTGCACATTGGCATTCTGTAGAGGTCTTTTGCCATTTCTCACGACTCCTGATATACATAACGCCTGCTCTATGGGATATTTGTATGATATGCTGTCTGCTCTCAAAGCATCTGCACCAATCATCTTGTTGCTGGCAGACAATAGCCATGTATTGATATTCTGGTCAGTTTGGATGTTTGAGCTGTCAGAGTATGTCTCTGGAAAAGGTACTGGTGACAACAGTTCGTCGGTGAAATTAAGCATTTCTAAGGCAGTGGTGATTTTGCCTGCTTTTTCGGGGAGAAATCTTACAAATACCGAACTTTTCCCGATTGTGTCATTAGTGCTTATTGAAATGTTGCTGCCAGCTTGTCCGTTTGTGTCTACTGTGATTCCGTCGTTTTCAGTATCTGGGCTGCCGCCAATCCATAGTACACGTTGGGCGAGAATGCTTCCTTCTTTATTGCATAGCCACAATGTAATAAGTCCAGGTGTGCATCCCGACAAGTCAGCCATGCAGGCTCCTTTTCTCAGATGTAACTTTTTGATGCCGAAGCTGGAGTGGTACATGGCTATTTGTAAGGAGTCAATTGGTCCTTTGTTGTCAGTATCTGCCAGAGCGTAGCAAACAAGTCTCTCGCGGTTGACTGCAGCTCTTAATGTTGGCATTTCCACGGTTTCTGGTAACAGAAAATTATGTGTTGCTTTGTCGTCGGTTTCAGTAGACAACAAGTATCTATTGCCGTCGGGTATGAATGATATTGACGCAAGTCCGTTAGTGTCTGTTTTTCCGCTGCATATTGTATCGCGTAGACTGTTCAAGATGACGAATTTGGTTGCTGTTGGCATTTTGTGTTCGTTACATATATATATGCCAACAGTCTGAACATGCCCCTTTACCAGATGACCGCCTTCTGGAAAGAACCCCGCATATATATTTTCCTTCGTTTCTTGCTCTTGTGGCATGACACCCACATAAAGTGGCACCATGGGGAACTGCTGGCTTTCGCGATTGCGCATGAATTGTGAGTAGCCACGCACGTAGTATATGCCGTTTGGACTCTTGTCAGGTAAAAGGATGGAAGTGAAGAAAGATCCGTTGTCATTGCAACGTATTTTCTTGCGCTCAACAACTTGTTTGTTTTTATCGGTAAGCTCTACATATACATATTTACTATATGGATAAAAGTCGTTGTAGTCTGTTGACAGCAATTGTCCCATAATCCTCACCGTGTCGTGCTTAAGGACAAATTGGTCTGCCAATGCTATGAATATGCGCTCCGATACAAACATTTTGTCTTGGCTGTGTGCAGTCAAGACAAATAGACATGAGACTATTATCAATACTCTGTTAATTCTAACGTAATCGTTTGAAAATGAGGGAGTTAATTAACGTAATATAACTAATAAAA
>URDM01000055.1 GCA_900546575.1 uncultured Prevotella sp. | reverse complement strand
GTAGCATTTTCAGGAGGTCTTGATACCTCATACACAGTAATGAAACTGGCCAAGGAAGGCTATGAGGTACACGCAGCGTGCGCCAATACAGGCGGTTTCTCGGCAGAGCAGTTGGTAACCAATGAGCGTAACGCCTATCGTCTCGGAGCCAAGCAGTACGTAACGCTCGACGTTACGCAGGAGTACTACGAGAAGTCGTTGAAGTATATGATTTACGGCAACGTGATGCGCAACAACTGCTATCCCATTTCAGTTTCGTCGGAGCGTATCTTCCAGGCCATAGCCATAGCGCGCTACGCCAAGGAGATAGGTGCCGATGCCATAGCCCACGGTTCAACGGGTGCCGGCAACGACCAGATACGTTTCGACATGACCTTCCTCGTAATGGCACCGGGTGTGGAGATTATCACACTCACACGTGACAAGGCTCTCTCGCGCAAGGAGGAGGTTGACTACCTCAACGAGAACGGATTCTTTGCCGACTTCACCAAGCTGAAGTATTCGTACAACGTAGGTATATGGGGCACCAGCATCTGCGGTGGCGAGATACTCGACTCCACCCAGGGCTTGCCCGAAGAGGCATACCTTAAGCACGTGACACGTGAGGACGAGTCGGAACTGAAGATTACGTTCGAGAAGGGCGAGATTGTAGCCGTAAACGGCGAGAAGTTTGACGACAAAGTGGCTGCCATACAGAAGCTAGAGGAGATTGGCGCAGCCTACGGCATTGGTCGCGACTGCAACGTAGGCGATACCATCATCGGCATCAAGGGCCGTGTAGGTTTTGAGGCTGCGGCTCCTAAGCTCATCATCGAGGCTCACCGTCTGCTCGAAAAGTACACGCTGAGCAAGTGGCAGCAGTACTGGAAAGACCAGGTAGCCAACTGGTATGGCATGTTCCTGCACGAGAGTCAGTATCTCGAACCGGTCATGCCCGACATCGAAGCGATGCTCACATCGTCGCAGCGCAACGTCAACGGCACGGCAATTCTGAAACTTCGTCCGTTAGGATTTGAAACCGTAGGTGTAGACAGCAAGGACGATTTGCTCAAGTCGAAACTCGGAGAATACGGCGAGATGCAGCACGGATGGACAGCTGAGGAGGCTAAGGGATTCATCAAGGTGCTCTCTACTCCGCTGCGCGTCTACTACGGCATCCATCCCGACGAAAAGCGCTAAAAAAGTAATACGAAAACAGGGGCTTTGCAAATGTAGTCCTTTTGCACTCCGAAAGGACTCCTTTTGCAGTCTAAAAGGACTCCTTTTGCACTCCAAAAGGACCCCTTTTGCAACCCAAAAGGACTCCTTTTCAGAGGCAGGCCTTACGGTTCGTATGAATTATGCAACTTTTTAGTCCTCCGCAACGTCAAACAGGTATATAAAAAATACTGAACTTTTGCAATTTCAGAGAATTCAGAAGTTAAAGAAGTTAGCGCTCCCTACGGTCGCTAGAATTTATAGCCATTACTCTTTTTGCTGAATATTCAGCTATAAGACATACGGCTTTAAATTCTATAACTTCTTTAAATTCTATAACTTCTGAACTTGCGAAAGTTCAATAAAAAACTTTTCGACTATGAATAGAAAACTTCAGCGTTCGTCGACCGACTGTATTCTCGGTGGCGTTTGTGGCGGACTTGCCAATTATTTTGAATTTGACCCTACGCTCGTTCGAGTGGCTTACGTGTTGCTTTCTGTCTGCACGGCATTCAGCGGAACACTCGCCTATATACTGCTTTGGATTGTCATGCCGAAGGAGAGGGTATAGGAGCTAGCCCCACCCCCAGCCCCTCCCCCGCAGGGAGGGGAGTGGTATGCTTTGCAGGTGGAGTTTTTTCTAATTAAATAAAAATAAGAATTAAATAAACAATAAATCAAAGCAAGTCCAGCATACCATTCCCCTCCCTGCGGGGGAGGGGCCAGGGGTGGGGCTTTTATTATTTATGAAAATAGGAATTTTAGGAGCAGCAGGCTACACAGGTGGCGAACTCATACGTCTGCTCATCAATCATCCCGAGGCGGAGATAGTATTTGCCAATAGCGAGAGCAATGCCGGCAATCTTGTAGCCGACGTGCACGAGGGTCTGTATGGCGAAACCGACCTGAAGTTCAGTGCCGATATGCCGTTCGACAAGGTCGATGTAGTGTTCTTCTGCTTCGGTCATGGCAAGAGCGAGGCGTTCCTCAAGGAGCACCAGATACCTGCCCATGTGAAGATAATCGACCTTGCGCAGGACTTCCGCCTAAAGCGTGAGGGCAATGACTACGTATATGGTCTGCCCGAAATCAATCATGACGCCATAGCCAAGGCGCAGCATGTTGCCAATCCAGGCTGCTTTGCCACGTGCATACAGTTGGGACTGCTGCCCGCTGCCAAGCTCGGCTTGCTCAACGACGACGTTGCCGTTAATGCCATTACGGGCTCGACGGGTGCCGGACAGAAGCCTGGTGCCACCACCCACTTCTCTTGGCGCAACAACAACATGAGCATTTACAAGCCCTTCCAGCACCAGCACGTGCCGGAGATATGCCAGAGTCTGAGTCAGGTACAGCAGCTCGCGGGCAACGGCGAGTTCAAGGCATCCATCGACTTCATCCCTTATCGTGGCGACTTCGCCCGTGGCATCTTCGCTACTGAGGTGGTTAAGACCGATGCTCCGATAGAAGACATCGTTGCAGCCTACAAGGATTTCTACCGCGATGCACCCTTCACCCACTACGTCGACAAGCCTATCGACCTGAAGCAGGTGGTCAACACCAACAAGTGTCTCATCCATTGCGAGAAGTACGGCAACAAACTCCTCATCACTTCATGCATCGACAATCTGCTCAAAGGTGCTGTGGGACAGGCCGTACAGAACATGAACATAATGTTCGGAGTGGAAGAAAGCCTCGGACTGAGGCTGAAACCGTCAGCGTTTTAATAAACAGAAAGCCCCACCCCCAGCCCCTCCCCCGCAGGGAGGGGAGTGGTATGATTTGTAGGTGGAGTTTTTTATAAAATAAAAAATAACTCGTTAAACAATTAAACAGAGTAGCCCAGCATACCATTCCCCTCCCTGCTGGGGAGGGGCCAGGGGTGGGGCTTTTATAATATGCAACTATTCGACGTTTATCCCCTATTCGATATTAATATCACCAAGGGTGCCGGTTGTCACGTATGGGACGACCACGGCACCGAGTATCTTGACCTTTATGGCGGTCATGCCGTCATATCTATAGGTCATTGTCATCCGCATTATACAGCGATGCTTACCGCCCAGTTGTCGAAGCTCGGCTTCTACAGCAACTCCGTCATCAACACTCTGCAACAGCAGTTGGCAGAACGGTTGGGCAAGGCGTGCGGTTATGATGACTATCAGTTGTTTCTCATCAACTCAGGCGCTGAGGCTAACGAGAACGCTCTTAAGCTCGCTTCGTTCCATACCGGTCGCACACGTGTGCTCTCGGCAGAGAAAGCGTTCCACGGTCGTACGTCGCTGGCGGTTGAGGTGACCAACAATCCCAAGATTATCGCGCCCATCAATGATTGCGGTCACGTGACCTATCTGCCCCTCAACGACCTTGAGGCATGGGAGCGCGAGCTTGCCAAGGGCGACGTTGCCGCTTGCATCATCGAGTGCATACAGGGTGTTGGCGGCATACGTATGGTCGATGAGGAGTTTGCCAAGGGTCTGCAGTCAGCCTGCAAGAAGTATGGCACGGTGCTCATCTGCGACGAGATACAGTGCGGCTACGGACGTAGCGGCAAGTTCTTCGCCCACCAGTGGCTCGGCATTCGTCCCGACATCATCACCTGCGCCAAGGGTATTGGCAACGGTTTCCCGATGGGTGCCGTGATTATCTCGCCCGAGTTCAAGCCCGTCTATGGCATGCTCGGCACTACGTTCGGTGGCAACCATCTGGCTTGCACAGCCGCTCTCGCCGTGCTCGACGTCATGGAGAGCGAGCATCTCGTAGAGAATGCGCATGAGGTGGGCGAGTATCTGATTGGCAAACTCAAGGAGATGCAGCAGCATAACAGCCATATCGTCGACGTGCGCGGACGTGGCATGATGATAGGCATAGAGCTTGACGTGCCTCATAAGGACGTTCGCTCACGACTCATCCACGAGGAGCATTGCTTCACGGGATGCGCCTCTACCAATATCCTGCGTCTGCTTCCGCCGTTGTGCTTGACAAAGCAACAGGCGGATGAGTTTGTGGAGAAGTTTGAAAAGTGTCTTAAATAATAAAAGCCCCACCCCCAGCCCCTCCCCCGTAGGGATGGGAGCGGTATGATTTGAAGGTGGAGTTTTTTGATTAAATAATAAAAGCCCCACCCCCAGCCCCTCCCCAGTAGGGAGGGGAGTGATATGATTTGAAGGTGGAGTTTTTAATAAAGTAATAAATAATTCGTTAAACAATTAAATAGAGTAGCCCATCACATCACTCCCCTCCCTGCGGGGGAGGGGCCGGGGGTGGGGCTTTATGGGGCTTTTTATCTTTTCTATGAAACTATCAATAATCGGTGTCGGTGCTATGGGTGGAGCCATGCTCGACGGTTTTTTGCAGTCTGGTAAGTTCCAGGCGTCCGACCTATACATTTCCAATCCCCACACAGAGCGCCTCGCCGCTTATGCAGAGCAGGGCGTGAAGGTGAGTAGCGACAACCGTGCGGCTGCCGCATGGGGTGATATAGTGTTTGTAGTAGTGAAGCCGTGGCTCGTAGAGAGTGTCATGGAGGAGATAAGCGACGTTCTGGATGCCGAACGACAGACAGTCGTTGTAGTTGCAGCCGGACTGAAGGCAGAGCAGTTGAGGTCGTGGGTGGAGTACAATGGCAAGTGCCCCTCTACGTTCTTCGCATTGCCCAACACCGCCATTGCAGTAGGCGCATCAATGACATTCATCACACGAGTGTGCGGAACCGACGCTTCGGAGCAGCTTGTCAAGCAGGCTTTCGACACCTGTGGCGACACCCTTACGGTTGAGGCACGCCAGTTTGGAGCCGGTATGGCTCTCGCTTCGTGCGGCATTGCCTACGCCATGCGCTACGTGCGAGCCGCCACAGAGGGTGGGGTAGAGCTGGGCTTCAAGGCCGATGTAGCCAAAGATATTGTCTTGCAGACCATCAAGGGCGCTGCACTGCTGCTTCAGAAGAGCGGCGCCAATCCCGAAGCCGAAATCGACAAGGTGACCACTCCCGGCGGTTTTACCATCCGTGGATTGAACGCAATGGAGCGTGAAGGATTTACCAATGCCGTGATTGAAGGACTCAAGAAGAGTGTTGAATGTTGAGTGTTGAATGTTGAATGATCGGCAGAGCCGATGAAGAATGATACAATGAAGAATTAATCATTAAACATTCCACACTCAACACTCAACATTCCACATTCCTCATTGCGTCTTGCCGCAACAATTCAACATTCAACACTCCACATTCAACATTTAAATTATGCTTACAGTAGTAAAAGTAGGAAGCAACATACTGACGCGCCCCGACGGTCATGTCAACGTGAGCCGGCTCTCGTCGATTGTCGATCAGCTTGCAATGCTGCACGCAGCAGGCCATAAGCTGATACTCGTTTCGTCGGGTGCTGTAGCTTGCGGAAGGGGCGAGATGCACGCCGTGCATCCTTTGGACAGCGTCGAACAGCGTCAGCTCTACTCGGCTATGGGACAGGTGAAGCTCATGAACCTCTACTATTCGCTCTTCCGCGAATATGGCATTAATGTCGGTCAGGTGCTGACGATGAAGGAGAACTTCATCTCCGAACGCCAATACAAGAATCAGAAGTCGTGCATCAGCGTGATGATTGAGAACAACATAATCCCCATTGTCAACGAGAACGACACCGTGTCAATCACCGAATTGATGTTCACCGACAACGACGAGCTATCCGGACTCATGGCCCGTATGATGCATGCCGACAACCTTATATTATTAACTAATGTAGACGGAGTGTTAGGCTCGCCCAATCCCGACGGCACGCAACCGACAATACGTACCGTAAGCTCGTCTGACGAGGTGAAGCAGTATGTCAACGACAGCAAAAGCTCGTTCGGACGTGGTGGTATGACGAGCAAGTGCAACACCGCTCTCAGCGTTGCGCACGAAGGAATACACGTGTTCATAGCCAACGGCACGCGCGAGAATATATTGCAGCGAGTGCTCGACAGAGATAAGGACACACCGTTTACGGAGTTTATGTAAAATACAGAAAAGCCCCAAAAAGCCCCACCCCCAGCCCCTCCCCCGCAGGGAGGGGAGCGATATGATTTGAAGGTGGAGTTTTTAATAAAATAAAAAATAATTCGTTAAACAATTAAATAAGTAGCCCAGCATACCACTCCCCTCCCTGCGGGGGAGGGGTCGGGGGTAGGGCTTTTCCCTATATGATAGATACATTCCATTCCACTCGCACCGCCTCCTATACACTGTCGCGTCTTACCGAGGCCGACCGCACCGCCGTGCTGTTGCACCTTGCTGACGCTACCGAGGCGCATATAGAGCAGCTGCTTGCTGCCAATGCCGACGACCTTAGTCGTATGTCGGAGGACAATCCGCTGTACGACCGTCTGCAACTCACGCCCCAACGACTGCACGACATTGCTGCGGCATTGCGCAATGTGGCGCATCTGGACAATCCGCTTGGCGACGTGTTCGATCAAAAGACGCTGCCCAACGGACTGCTTCTGCGCAAGCAACGTGTGGCGTATGGTGTCGTTGGAGTGGTGTACGAGGCACGTCCCAATGTCAGCTTCGATGTCTTCGCGCTCTGTTTCAAGACTGGCAATGCCTGCGTTTTGAAAGGTGGAAAGGATGCCGACATGTCCAACCGTGCCATCGTTGCACTCATCAAAGAAGTGCTTCGGGCGCACGGCATCGACGAAAACGTAGTGTGTCTGTTGCCAGCTACGCATGAGTCAACACACGAGATGCTCACCGCGGTGGGATATATCGACCTCTGCATACCGCGTGGCGGCAGACGATTGATCGACTTTGTGCGCGATACGGCACGCATTCCGGTCATTGAGACTGGTGCCGGCGTGGTGCATACCTACTTCGACGAACTGGGCGACACTGCTATGGGAGCGCGCATAATAGAGAATGGCAAGACACGACGAGTGAGTGTATGCAACGCTCTCGACTGCCTTATCATCCATCGCTCGCGCATAGGAGCATTGCCGCAGTTGCTCGCTCCGCTTGCAGCCAAGCACGTACACGTCTATGCCGACGCTCCGGCTTACGATGTTCTGGCTGCAAATGGTTACGCAGCCAAGCTCACACGTGTCACGTCCGAAATGGCTGACGAAGTGTATGGCACCGAGTTTATGTCGTACACACTCGCCGTCAAGACGGTAGAGAACATAGACGAGGCGCTCGCCCATATCCGTCAATTCGGTTCGGGACACAGCGAAGCCATAATAACAGAATCAAAACATAACGCCCAACTCTTCCAGCAACAGGTAGATGCAGCTTGTGTCTACTGGAACGCTCCCACAAGTTTCACCGACGGAGGCGAGTTCGGACTTGGTGCTGAGATAGGCATCAGTACTCAGAAGCTCGGTCCGCGCGGTCCGATGGGACTCCAGGCATTGACTACATATAAGTGGTTGATAGATGGTGAGGGTCAGATAAGAGGATAGAAGCCCCACCCCCAGCCCCTCCCCCGTAGGGAGGGGATTGGTATGATTTGAAGGTGGAGTTTTTCTGATTAAAAAATAATAAGATTTAAATAAACAATAAAATAAAGTAGCCCAGCATACCATTCCCCTCCCTGCGGGGGAGGGGCTAGGGGTGGGGCTTTTATATTATTATGAAAACATTCTTCCACGCACAAGACCTTGGCGACCTCAATGCAGCGCTTGCCGAGGCAAAAGAGGTGAAGCGCGATCGCTTCCAGTTCCAGCATCTTGGCAAGAACAAGACATTGCTGATGATTTTCTTCAACAACTCGTTGCGCACACGTCTGTCTACACAGAAGGCTGCCATGAATCTTGGCATGAACGTCATAGTGCTTGATGTGAATGCCGGTGCATGGAAACTGGAGACCGAGCGTGGCGTCATCATGGACGGCGACAAGTCGGAACATCTGCTTGAGGCTATCCCGGTAATGGGCAGCTACTGCGATCTTATCGGTATTCGCTCCTTCGCCGGACTCACCGACCGCGAGTATGACTATGCCGAGACAATCGTTTCGCAATTCGTCAAGTACAGCGGTCGCCCCGTCTTTGCCATGGAGACAGCCACCGTGCATCCGCTTCAGGCGTTTGCCGACCTCATCACCATTGAGGAACACAAGGCCAAGGCACGTCCAAAGGTAGTGCTTACGTGGGCTCCTCATTGCCGTGCTTTGCCACAGGCTGTGCCCAACTCGTTTGCCGAGTGGATGACAGCAGCCGATGTTGACTTCGTCATTACTCATCCTCACGGCTACGAGCTTGACCCGAAGTTCACCGCTGGTGCCCGCATCGAGTACGATCAGATGAAGGCGCTTGAGGGTGCCGACTTCGTTTATGCCAAGAACTGGAGTTGTCCGGGTGTGACCAATCCCGACGACTACGGCAAGATATTGTCGAAAGATATGTCGTGGACTATCGACGACAAGCATATGGCAGTAACCGACAACGGCAAGTTCATGCACTGTCTGCCCGTACGTCGCGGACTCATCGTCACCGACGACGTAATAGAGTCAGCCAATTCGCTCGTCATTCCCGAAGCCGCCAACCGTGAGATCTCGGCAGAAGTAGTAATAAAGCGAATGCTCGAATCGCTGTAAAACCTTATTATATATAATGTAAAACCTTATTATATATATAAGTAGAGTGTACATTCTCATATTTCTATGCAACACCAATGCGTAGAAATGAGAATGTACACTCTTTTTTTTATGTGAAAATATGTATACAAAAGAAACGTTTAAGGTTTGTTTTAGTTAATCTTTGTTACCCCCCCCCGATTCAAATGTTATTTTTTTCTTTTTTTAATTATTTGAGCTAAATTTGCAAAGGACAATCTAATCAGCTTGGATAAAAGACATGACGAATGTCATAGAAATAATTATATAAACCTAAAACAAACCATTATGAAGTATCTTGACAAATCACTGCTGCTTGCTTTTATGGCCGTATTGGGTCAGAATCAAGTGCTGGCAGCGGACGGTACGCCTCCAAGTCTTACTAACTCAGCTATACAGCAGAGTAAGGTTGGCGTGACAATCAAAGGCACGATTGTCGATCAAAACGGAGAACCCATCATCGGTGCGAGTGTTGTAGAAGCTGGTACAACAAACGCAACAGTTACCGACATCGATGGTAATTTCACACTCAAAGCATCATCAGCCAATGCCGTACTTGACGTGACATACGTTGGTTTCACTTCACAGCAAGTGAAAGCAAAGAATGGTCATGTTGATCGTATTGTGCTGAAAGAAAATTCACAAAGCCTGCAGGAACTTGTTGTAGTAGGTTACGGCACTCAGAAGAAGGAGAACCTGACCGGTTCGGTATCGGCAGTCAATGGCGACGACATCGCTAAGCGTCCGGTAGCAAATGCTCAGGTAATGTTGCAGGGACAGGTTCCTGGTCTTCGTGTTAATCAGGGTTATGGCCAGCCTGGTTCGGAGAGTGTTTCGTTCCGTATTCGTGGTCAAGGTACTTTCTCATCAGCCGGTTCTGATCCGCTTATCCTTATCAACGGTGTTCCGGGCGATATGTCGTCGCTCGACCCAAGCGTAATTGAATCAATCTCTGTGCTTAAGGATGCTGCTTCGGCTGCAATCTATGGTGCCCGTGCTGCCAATGGTGTAATCTTGATTACCACCAAGGAAGGTACACAGGGCAAGACTCACATCTCTTATCATGGCAACGTAGGCCTCCACTCAGCTACACGTTTGTACGACCGTGTTACAAACTCGGTAGAATATATGGAGTTGGCAAACCTGGCCCGCAAGAACTCAGAATTAGGCAGATTGTATGATCCTGACGTAATTGAGGCTTACCGCAACAATGCTGGTAGCGACAAGTATCCAAGTTTCGACTGGCAGGACTACATGTTCCGTACGGCTGTGGTTCAGACTCACAACCTCAATATGACTGGCGGTACAGAAAAGGCCACCTACAATGTGGCACTTAACTATGTAGACCAGCCGGGTACAATGCGTGGTTTCGACTACAAGAAGTACAACGCTACTGTCGATTTGACTGCTCACCTCACCGACTTCATCAAGTTTGGTACATATACCAGCATGATGTATGGCGAGATTGACCAGCCACGTCAGGGACAGTCTGACGCATTCCTTTCTACACTGTCGCAGGCCCCGACCTATATGCCGTGGCTTCCAGACGATGGATCTGGTGTGAAAAAGTGGACCAGCAGCGCATATCCGAATGAGGCACACAACAAGAATATGGTGGCTATCATCGGTGACAATGCCATGAAGCGCTGGCGCAACTTCGACATCAACGCTCAGATGTGGCTTGAAGTGAAGCTGCTGAAGGGCTTGACATGGTACACTAAGGGAGCTGCCAGACTCAACTCAAGCAAGTCAAAGGACTGGAGGGGAAGCTCAACACCAACATACAACTATCACACTGGAGAACAGTCGGGTACCCTTGATAAGGGTGGAGCAGGTCTGACAGTATCTGACAGCCGTGTGTTCTACACCAACTTATATACATATCTGCGTTACGACCTCTCGCTGATGAACAAGGCTCATAACATCAGTGCTATGATTGGTTACAACCAGGAGAATGAGAAGACCGAGACATTGAGTGCTTACCGTAAGGAGTATGCGTTCGATCTTCCTACTATCGATGCCGGTAGCACAGCGAATTGGTCGAACGGCGGTGGCGAGCAGGAATGGGCTATCCAGTCGCTCTTTGGTCGTCTGAACTACAACTTCAAGGAACGTTATCTCTTTGAGGCAAATATGCGTTATGACGGCACTTCACGTATTTCTAAGGAAAACCGTTGGGGTGTATTCCCGTCGTTCTCAGGTGCATGGCGTGTGACAGAGGAACCGTTCATTCAGAAGCTCAACTGTTCATGGCTCGACAACTTCAAGGTGCGTGCAAGCTGGGGTCAGTTAGGTAACCAGAACATCGGACTCTATCCGTATCAGGCTATGATCTCGCATGTCTACGACTATCCTTTCTCTAAGACAACTGACGGTGTTGTGTCTGGCTATCAGCAGACTGCCTATGCCAACAGAAACATCAAGTGGGAGACAACCACAATTACCGACTTCGGTTTCGACCTTAAGGTGCTTCGCGGTCTTAGCGTTACATTCGACTGGTATAGCAAGGTGACTAAGGACATTCTCCGTTCATCGCAGGTGTCTGGACTTCTCGGATTGTCTGCACCTACTGTAAACAACGGAACTGTAAAGAACACAGGTATCGAGTTGGCTGTCAACTATAGCGATATGGTTAAGAAGGGTGCTCTCGCAGGCATGCAGTATACTGCTGGTGTGTATTTCGACCGTTCGCGCAACAAGCTCACCAAGTTTGGTGCCGAGGAAATCAGCGGCTACAACATTCGTCGTGAGGGACTTCCTTACAACGAGTATTACATGCTGGAGTGTATCGGAGTATTTGCCGATCAGGACGAGGTAAACAACTCCCCCAAGCAGTATAATGACGATACTAAGCCTGGCGACCTTAAGTATAAGGATATTTCAGGACCCGACGGCAAGCCTGACGGCAAGATTGACGACTACGACCGTCGTACATTCTCGGGACGCTTCCCCGGTTTTGAGTATGGCATCAACGCAAGTGCAAGCTGGAAGGGATTCGACCTTTCGCTCATTGGTCAGGGCGTAGCAGACAAGAAGTTCTACACCAATGAGTGGGGTGTATATCCATTCCGTCAGGGTTCAGCACCCAACCGCGATTATATTAAGGGAATGTGGACTGAGGAGAATCCGTATGGAGCAACACATCCGAAACTCTATTGGGACAATATGGGTGGCTCAAAGAATACAAGAGCTAACTCATACTTCCTCAAGGATGCGTCTTACTTCCGCTTGAAGAACATCACTTTCGGCTATACGTTGCCAAGGGTATGGACCAACAAGTTGGCTCTGTCGAGAGTACGCGTATACTTCTCGGGTGACAACCTCCTCACCATTACCTCGTACAAGGGTCTTGACCCGGAGCGTGATTCTGACGGACGCGATGCAGTGTATCCGCAGAACAAAATCTATTCATTCGGTATCAATGTAGAATTCTAAAAAAGCACTAACTATGAAATATATAAAAAACATATTCGCTGTGGGTGTGCTGGCGTTGGGATTGTCGTCATGTTCAGACTTTCTTGATAAGCAGCCGCCGTCTTCGCCGTCACAGAGCGTGTTCTGGAAGAGCAAGAGCGATTTTGAGTCGGCTATAGCGGGAGCATATTCTGTCGTGTACAACTGGCCGGGAGCATTGTCTGAGATTGTTCCTTGTTTTGACGGATTGACCGATAATGCCATTGGACGTCACAATGAAACAACATACGGTTCGGTACTCACCCTGGCAAAGGGTGACGTTACGCCTAATTCGGACGGTTACGTATCGCAGGTGTACGACGTATGCTACAAAGGCATAACAAGAGTACATCTTGTTATGGAGAACCTTGCCAATTACAAGGGTGGAGACATAAGTGACGTAGATCGCAAGCATATGCTTGGCGAATGTCACGCCTTGCGTGGATACTATTACTCATGGTTGTATCAGTGCTACCGTGAAGTGCCGCTCGTAACCTCTACACTTACCACCGACAATATGTATCAGCCGAAGGCTTCGCGCGCAGACATCAAGAATCAGATTGTAAGCGATTACGATCAGGCTATTGCAAGTCTTTGGAACACTGCCTATAATACAGGTGAGGGCAAGGGACATTTCACCGCTGATGCTGTGCGTGCTCTCAAGGCAAGAATACTGCTGTTTGATGCATATAATGAAGATGGCACTGCCGACAAGACCAAGATGCAGGAAGTGTTGAACACATTGGCTGAAATCAGCAACTATACTCCTGAGAACAGCTTGATGCCGCGCACACGCGACAACTTTATCACAGCCAATCAGGGTTCGTCGCCCGAGATAATGTTCTCGGTACGTTATCAGCAGCCTAACCTTACCAATAGCTTTGACCTCTACTTCGGTGCATGGGCATGTCTTGATCCTACAACCGACCTTGTCAATGCTTTCGAATGTACTGATGGCAAGAAGTGGGGTGAATCGCCTCTTACAGTTCGTCCTGATGAGAGCGTGCTCTATTCGTCATCTTCAACAGAAGCCCAGAAAAGAGCAGAGCGTGCCAAGATGTTCCAGAACCGTGACGAGCGTCTTGTTGATGCAGTGGTTAACACACGCTTTACAAGTTTTGAACGCGACGGACTTGCAGGTGCTGACAATGTTGAGGTGACAGAAACAGGTAATGCTTCATTCACTGGTTTTGGTGTAAAGAAGATTCTGCAGCCAACAAAGTCAATGCCAGACTATAACACAGTGTCGGATGCTGACGTAGTAATTATGCGATATGCTCACGTGTTGCTTATGATAGCTGAGGCTGAGAATGAGGTTAACGGACCTACCGAAAAGGCTCTTAAGGCAATAAACGCTGTACGTACTCGTTCGCATCAGCCTGCTATTGACGGAGCAAACCTTACACAGGCTGATTTGCGTGAACGCATACGCAATGAATGGCGTGTGGAGACTTGCTTTGAAGGCTTGCGCTATTTCCAGTTGAAGAGATGGAAACTGCTTCAGCAGACTGTTGACGGTGCCGTAGATCCTGCTTATCCTGCTTACAAGAAAGTGGTAACCTCTGCTTTCGAGTACTTCCCGTTGCCTCAGGGCGAAATCGACAAGGCTCATGGTGTGCTTGTACAGGATCCTAACTATCAGTAAATGAATTGCCGGTTATAGGTAATCAGATGATTGGATGTTTACCGTGTTGTTATGAACAACTGCGGTAAGCATATATAAGAAAGGTGTGCCGAAATGGATTTGTACTTATAAATTCATTTTGGCACACTTATTCTTTGTTTATTACAACTTATGTGTATCTTTGCATAACGTGACTTTTTCAAGAAACCTAAACCTATTATTTATATGAAATATCAAAGACTACTATTTGTTGCATCGCTGTTTTTAGGCTCTTTGTATGCGTCGGTTGCTTATGGCAGCAGCAATCAGCATTTGTCGGCAGATAACGGTAATGTATCCGGATTTACCAGATACAAGATGTCGGCTCCAAAAACTGATTTTGAAGTGAAGCAACAGAGCGACTCGGCTATGCAGTGGATGCACGATGCCAAGATAGGCATGTTCATTCATTGGGGACTGTATGCTGGTCCGGCACGTGGCGAATGGAACATGAACACCAAAGGAATAAAGCCTGAGGAATACCGTAAACTGGCTTATGCCGAAAGTGGCGACCAATACTTCGATGCCAGTCTCTACAATCCTAAGCAGTGGATGGACGTGGCACGTTCGATGGGAGCGCGTTATACCGTGCTCACTACGATGCACCACGATGGATATGCCTTGTTTGACAGTCACTATATGAATGCTTTTTCTTCGCGCCAGACACTCAACCGCGACCTTGTGCGCGAGTATGTTGACGCATGTCGCAACAGTGGTATGCGTGTAGGATTGTACAAGACGCTTATCAACTGGCGCTATCCGGGCTATTACGATGTTACGGGTACTGATTGCAAACCTAATAAGTTCGGTTACACAACAGCTGCGTGGCATAAGGAGAACGCACGACTCATGAAGGAAGAATTGTATAGCGACACGCGTACGCTTATGACCGAATATGGCAAGATTGACATGATATTCTGGGACGGTGGATGGCTGGCAGAGCAGGGCGGCGACCGTGATGCTGCCTATTTCTGGGAATCGTATAAATATGTTGAACCTGATAATCAGTGGCCGGTAAATCATTACTTCCTTGACCGTGACGAATCCAACGGTCGTTGGCTCGGATTGGTAGGTATGGTTCGTAAGCATCAGCCCGACATTCTGATGAATCCACGTACTGGATGGATAGGTGACTATACTTGCGACGAGGGTCCGAAACCTGTTACGGGCAAGATACGCGAGCGTATTCAGGAGAAGTGCCTCACAATAGCCGGACCGTGGGGATATTCTCCTGCAATGGACGACGAAAGTAAGATGATAAGTGTAGGTCAGTTGAAGCGTTATTTGGCTGATTGCCTTGTTCGCGGAATGAATTTTCTTATCAATGTAGGTCCCGACCGTCATGGATGTATTCCCGAGGCTACCTCACGCCATTTGGCTAAGTTCGGCAGTTGGGTTGATGGTATTGCTGAGGCAGTGTACGGAACGTATGCCGGTCCGTGGCAACCCGTCGACGGAAAGTATGGATTCTGTTATAAGAACAACCGTATCTATGTTTATCTACTGGGCGAGTACACTTCCGACGAACTTGCCTTGCCGGCTATGGACAAGGGCTATCGTGTACGCAAAGCCTATGCATTGGATGGAGGAAGTAAAGTGACTGTTAAGCAGAAAGGGCAGACGGTGACGCTCGGCGGACTGAAACCCAATAAGGATGAGGTTAAGGTTATTGTGCTTGAACTCAATAAGAATATATGATAAGTAGATTTGCAGTTGTACTGTGCGCTCTGTTTGCTACTTGTGCATCATTGAGTGCGCAGAGTGGTGGGGCGCATCGTGTATGGTCGGACAAGCCTGCCTTTACGCAGGTTATTGAGAACGAGAATGAGCATGGGCTGACATCGTGCTTGTACGATGGCGTGTACGAGGGTGACGCTGTTCTGTTGCAACCTATGGCTAAGTGCTTGCCTAATAAAACAAGATATTGGGAACAGGGCGAGGAGACCAACTATCTCAATACATTGACTAATGTCCTGACGCGTGGCAAGTATCCCAATCCTGTGCGGTTGTGGGAACAGGAATCCTATTTTATAGGCAACGGACGTTTGGCTGCATCTGTGCTTAACGGTAGCGGACGTGACAGATATGTGCTTAATGAGGTGTCGTATTGGTCGGGTGGACTGAACAAGGGAACCATAAACAGAAAAGGTGATAAGAGCTTCGGGGGAGAGAATGGTCCGGAGATTGGCGCTGATGGATTCGGAGGTTCGCAACCAATAGGCGACTTGATTGTCGATTTCGGCTGTCCAGTAGCAAAGAATAATTTCTGTAGAGCCATCTGTCTCGATGAAGGAACTATTAAGTCAACAGCTGTACGTAAGGGAATAGCTGTGGCGAGCACGTCGTTCTGTAGTTATCCGGATCAGGTAATGGTGGTGCACTATACTGCCGATAAAGATAAGGGGCTGGATGGCAAGATTCTTTTTGCTACACATAGGAGCGATGATAGGACAAGTGTAGTTGGTAACAGGCTGACGCTGACAAGTCGTCTTGGTAATGGAATGACCGGCATGGCTGTTGTGGAAGTGCGCAATAGTGGAGGAAGTCTGACTGTTGAAGACGGTTGTCTTAAACTGGAAGGTGCCGATTCGTGTACATTGCTTATTGCTGTGGAAACCAATTATGTAATGGATTTCAAGCGGAATTTCCGTGGCGAAGATGCTGTACAACGTGCTAACAGGCGTCTTGAAGCCATAAAGAATACTGACTATTCCGCTCTTTCTGCCCGTCATATTGCCGACTATAAGGCTTTGTACGACAGACTGAGTCTGACTTTGGATTGTTCTGACGCTTCGCTTGCAGCTCTGCCAACGGCAGAGCGTCTGACGGCATACAAGAATAGCCGTATGGATGTTGGGCTGGAAAACCTGATGTTCAATTTCGGACGCTATCTTATGATAGCATCGTCGCGCCCAGGTAGTCTGCCTGCTGGATTGCAAGGAATATGGAACGCACACATAACTGCTCCATGGGGAAGCGACTATCACAGTAACATCAATCTGCAGATGGTCTATTGGTTGCCTGAGGTTGCCAATCTGAGCGAGTGCCATAATTCGCTGCTTGATTATCTGTATGCTATGCGTGAACCGTTCCGTATGTCTACCAATGAGTATCTTGAAGCGATAGGAAGTCACGACCGTACGAGCGATGGATGGATAGTCTATACGTCTCACAATCCGTTTGGCGGTGGTGGATGGCAGGTCAATCTGCCTGGCTCTGCATGGTATGCGCTGCATTTTTGGGAGCACTTTGCCTTTACACGCGACATTGACTATCTTAAGCGTATCGGTTATCCGGTGTTGAAGGAGATTAGCCAATATTGGGAACGTCACTTGAAGACCCTCGGTGAGGGAGGGCGAGGGTTTGAGAGCGAATATAAAGTGGTGGATGTTGCCAAGTATCCCGAACTTGCCAATATAAAGGAAGGTACGCTTGTGGTGCCTAACGGATGGTCGCCTGAGATAGGGCCACGTGGTGAAGATGGCGTGTCGCACGATCAGGAGATAGTTTCTGCTCTCTTTGCCAATACTATACAGGCGGCACGTACGCTTGGCGTTGATAAGGCTTTTGCCGAACGTCTCAGCAGTGAGTTGGCGCGTATGCATCAGCCTGGAATTGGCAAGATGGGCAATCTTATGGAGTGGATGATTGACCGTGACCCCGTTACCGACCATCGTCATACTTCGCACCTGTTTGCTGTGTATCCGGGAAACCAAATAAATATGGAGGAGACCCCGATGCTGGCTCGTGCTGCGCGTCGCTCTTTGGAGTTGCGTAAGACTTCGGGCAACAGTCTGCGTGCATTCGCATGGGCGTGGCGCTCGTGTCTGTGGGCAAGACTTAGGGATGGAGAGCGTGCTCACGATATGATTGAGGGATTGCTCTGCAACAATACGCTCGACAATCTGCTAACTACGCAGAACCTGCCATTGCAAATGGATGCTAATTACGGAGTGGCTGCTGCAATGCTTGAAACTCTCGTGCAGTCGCAGTCAGGTGTGATTGAACTTCTGCCAACATCTACAGTAAAATGGCCGTCAGGTTCTGTGAAAGGCGTAAAAGCACGAGGCAATATAGAAGTCGATTTGGATTGGAAAGACGGAATGGTGACACGATGGCGACTGTCTACTGCTGAACGCAAACCGTGCAAGGTGAAAGTAAAGGTAAACGGAGAGTATTTGGATGTGATGCCTGAAAGAAAATCGAACTCACTCTGTATAAAATAAGAACCCTCTCGGCAGGAAATCGACAAATGTTCACCCTACTGAGACCTATATCACAACGTCTAAGGGTGGGGCAGTGGTTGAGATTCCTGCCAACTCGCTCAATATCTTCCGACTGAAATAAACGTGTTCTGAGTAGCGGAGGGGTCTGCTACTCAGAATGCAAATATAATACAGGCAGTAAAAAAGTGTTACAAAATGAAAATCGATTCTAGAGTTTTATGAGACACTTAGTATAGGTTTTCTCACAATATTTCATCACGTTTCTTACGATTAAGGGCTTCTTTGCCTCCTAAAAGGACAACCTTTGGAGTGCAAAGAAGCCCTTTTGCGTTGTAAAAGGACTGCATCCGGAGTGTAAAAGGGCTACATTGGCAGTCCTAAAGGACAACTTTAGCAAATCAGAACGACTCCTTTTGCGCTCTCACTCATTGCATATTTCGGTTGCTGGAATCATAATACGCTGTGTTATAGTGTATTACGCAAAACCGCTCAAAACTCGCGAATTTCGAGCCAAAGATTTCTTTGCTCGTTCAGTTCGCAGTTTTGAGCGGTTAAAAATGCAAATATTGTGTTGGGACGTAGGCCAAAAGCCCCACCCCAGGCCCCTCCCCCGTAGGGAGGGGAGTAATATGCACTGCAAAATATAGGAGGTTATGGCGTCCTCGCCGTAGCCTGTGAAAGTTATCACACCACAACACCATAACACCCCATCAACCTTGTAGCGCAGATACCTCCGCGCTACAATTTATCCGTAGATAATATTGCCGTTTTCGTCGCGGTTCTCGTCGATGAACGACTTGTTGTACTGAGTCATACCGCGGAGCGACATACCCATGTTAGAGAAGCCTCCATCGTGGAACAGAGTCTGCATAGTCACCTTCTTTGTGAGGTCAGAGAACATCACGACACAGTAGTCGGCGCACTCGTCAGCGCTGGCGTTGCCAAGAGGCGACATGCGGTCGCTGAAGTCGTACAGACCGTCGAAGCCCTTGATGCCGCTGCCGGCAGTGGTGAATGTAGGCGACTGAGAGATGGTGTTGATGCGCACCTTCTTCTCACGGCCGTAGATATATCCGAAGCTACGAGCAATCGACTCAAGCAGCGACTTGGCATCAGCCATATCGTTGTAGCCGAAGAATGTGCGGTGTGAAGCCACGTAGGTCAGGGCAAGTACCGAAGCCTCCTCGTTGAGAGCGTCGAGCTTCTTGGCTACCTGCAGCATCTTGTGGAATGAAATTGCTGAGATGTCGAGAGTCTTGTCAAGGAATCCGTAGTCCAGATCGTCGTAAGTACGCTTCTTGCGCATGTTCACGCTCATGGCACATGAGTGCAGCACGAAGTCAATCTTGCCGCCCAATGCCTCCTGGGCCTTGACAAACAGGTTGTTCAAATCCTCTACCGATGTCGCATCAGCAGGGATGATGGTTGCGTTGGTCTTCTTGGCGAGCTCGTCGATGGTGCCCATACGGCAAGCCACTGCAGTATTGGTCAACACAATCTGTGCGCCCTCTTCTACGACACGTTCTGCTACTTTCCACGCAATCGATGCGTCATTCAATGCGCCGAAGAT
>URDM01000054.1 GCA_900546575.1 uncultured Prevotella sp. | reverse complement strand
CTTATCACCATATAAAGCTATCCGTGCCCTTTGGGGGAGCACGGACAGCTATGCTATGGCATTCGCTGAATAGTTACCCAACACAGCAAAAACACTAAACAACCTTAAAAATAAGACTATTAATCAATAAATTGCATAATTATAAAGACAAAAGAAGTTCTATTTGGAGAATTCTGATTAATTTTGCAGCTAAAAATAATAAGTTAGAGTATAATGAAAAGTAAGTTCGCAGCTTTTACACTGCTTCTCGCAACAGTTTTTTTGATGGCTTCATGCCTTGAAAGCAACGACGATTACACATACACAGACGATTGTGCAATCTCAAGTTTCTCTGTCACGACAGCTAAACAGAACACATTTGTGAAGACTAAAGACGGTCTGCGCGACAGTCTCGTTGTGAAAGAACTGAGCTTGAGCAGCTATAAGTTCTATATAGACCAGTTGAACGGCAAAGTGTATAACCCCGATTCGCTGCCGTGTGGAGTCAATGTCAAGAAGCTTCTGTGCTCAGTGTCGAACAGTTCTTCGGGAATTGTGGTGATAAAGAGTACTACAAGCGACTCGCTGACCTACTTCAATTCTACCGATTCTACCGACTTTTCAGTCGATCGCGAGGTGCAGGTGGTCAGCAACTCAGGTCTTTCAGTGAAGAAATACACCGTACATGTGAACGTGCATAAGGAACAAGCCGACTCGTTCGCATGGCATGCCACGCCCATATGTGCTGAATTGAAGAACTTGCAGGCTATAAAGACAGCTGCTGTCAACGGAAAACTGCTGCTGTTCGGTAATGACGGCAACGCAACTCTCGTATATTCTAATGACGGAACACAATGGTCGAAGTGTGAAACCAATCTCGGACATGCGCTCGCAGCCGATGCTTACAAGAGTGTTGTTGTCAAGGAAGACTACGTTTACATCAGCGACGGTGGCAACATCGTACGCACTAACGACGGCAAGACATGGAACATGGGCGAAGCTACTGGTGTGACACGCCTTGTGGCTGCAAGCCGATTCAGCCTGTACGGCTATAGCGCTGACGGACGACTCATGGCTTCTAAGGACAACGGCGCATCATGGACCGTGGCCGAAATAGACGACGAACTGTCGCTTATGCCTTACGGCGAGACCACTTATGCAAGTGTCGAGATAGACGGCTATGCCAAGACCGACCGCGTTATGCTCTTCGGAACCCGCGATGCTGCTACATATCCCAACGACAAGTATCTCACCATCTGGGGCAAGATAGATGAGGCTTCCGACAACAGCGAAAACCAGCCGTGGGCATACTACGGAGTGGCTGCCGACAACAAACATGCAGCTCCGCTTCTCAGCGGTATAAGTGCCGTAGCATACGATGATGGCGTGTACATGATGGGTCAGGCAGAAGGCAAGGCTCCTAAGTTCTACAAGTCGTTGGACAACGGCATAACATGGCGTGAGGATACAGCTACAGTGGTTTTGCCCGCCAATTTCAACGAAAACGTGGCTGGTGCCATCACCACAAAGGGCACATATGCTCTGACCGTAGACAAGAACAAGAGTCTCTGGCTTGTCAATGCACGCAACGGTATGACCTGGCGTGGACGCATCAACCGTCTCGGCTGGGCTAAGGAGCAGACCTCTTTTGAGGAGTAATATACATTATATATATAAGTATGATTAAAAACCTTGTCATCTCACTCGCTTGTGCCATGCCCTCAATGTGCCTGGCACAATCCGACTATCAATACCGTATGGAGATAGGAGCGGGCGTTGGCGTAGTGACATATCAAGGTGATTTGGGTGGAAGTCTTACCAAAAACATGCAGCCAATGGCTTCGGTGGTGTTGCGACGGGTTTTCAATCCGTATATGGCGTTGAAGTTTTCGGCTGCTTACGGTAAACTTAAAGGCTCGTCTGCCGACTCCAACACATACTATCCCGACTACGCTGCGTCGCAATACAGGTTCAACAAGACGCTTGTTGATGCCGGTGTGACCTACCAATACAACTTCTGGCCATACGGAACGGGGCAGGACTATCGCGGAGCCAAGCGCTTTACGCCGTTCATCTTTGCCGGATTGGGCGCCACATACGCCGGAGGCGAAGGCAACAGTGCCTTTACTGCCAATGTTCCGATAGGACTTGGCGTGAAATATAAGGCGGGCAAGAGGCTGAATGTAGCACTTGAATGGGCAGAACACTTCTCTATGAGCGACAAACTGGATGGTGTGAAAGATCCATACGGCATAAAAAGCAGCGGACTATTCAAGAATACCGACTGCTATTCGGCAATACAACTCACGCTGACATACAGCTTTATGCCGAAATGCCGAACATGTCATAACGAAGACGATTAAACAATAAGCAACAATGACCAATCAACTCGATAATAACAATATCCCACAACACATTGCCATAATAATGGACGGCAATGGACGATGGGCTACCGAACACGGTAAACCGAGAAGCTATGGACACCAGGCTGGTGTCGAAACCGTTAGGCGAATCACTTCGGAGTGTACTCGACTTGGCGTGAAATATCTCACTCTCTACACCTTCTCTACCGAGAACTGGAACCGTCCTGAGACTGAGATAGCCGCACTTATGGGGCTAGTATTGTCGTCGCTCGAGGATGAAATATTCATGAAGAACAATGTTCGTTTCAAGGTAATTGGCGACATCGAACGCCTGCCTGTTGAAGTGCAGCGCAAACTTCAGGAAACAATCGACCATACTGCCAATAATACAGCCATGACTATGGTTGTAGCATTGAGCTATTCGTCAAGATGGGAGATAACAAAGGCAATGAAGGATATTGCAAAGAAGGCGCTTGACGGACAACTGTCTGTCGACGACATAACAGAAGACACAGTGTCGCAAAGCCTCACTACGGCTTCAATTCCCGACCCCGACCTGCTGATACGCACCGGTGGTGAATTGCGAATCAGCAACTATCTGTTGTGGCAGATAGCTTACTCCGAACTGTATTTCTGCGATACTTTCTGGCCCGACTTCAACGAAGCCGACCTGCACAAGGCCATTGCCGACTATCAGCATCGCCAACGCCGCTTCGGAAAGACCGGCAAACAGGTGGAAGCAGAAGAAAGCAAGTAATGAGTATACGCCCAGGATTAACAAGATAAAAACAATAAGAAGACAATGAATATAAGAAAGGTGTTGACCACACTCTGCATCATTGCATGCAGCATCATCGCAAAGGCGCAGGACAAAATCGTATACCCGGACATATCCTATGCCGGAACACCGCGCACAGTAGAGATTGCGGGCATCGCAGTTACTGGCGCTGAAGGCTACGAGGATTATATGCTCACGGGCATATCAGGACTGTCTATCGGACAGGAGATTCAGCTGCCAGGCGACGAGATTACCGACGCTGTGAAGCATTACTGGAAGTATGGCCTGTTCTCTGAGGTGTCTATATCCGTAGACTCGCTCGTACACGACAAGGCTTATCTGCACATTCACCTGCAGATGCGTCCACGTGTGTCAACTATCAATTACATTGGTCTGAAGAAGTCGGAGCGCACCGATATGGAGGAGAAGCTCGGACTCCTTAAAGGAGCACAGATTACGCCCAACATGATTGACCGTGCCAAGATTCTTGCCAAGAAATACTTCGACGACAAGGGTTTCAAGAATGCTGACATACAGGTGGTGCAGCGCGACGACGTTACGCAGAAAAACCACGTCATCCTCGACGTCATCATCGACAAGAAGGAGAAGATGAAGGTTCGCACCATCACCATCGAGGGCAACGATGCTTTGCGAGCTGGCCAGATAAAGGGCGGCCTGTTCAAGAAGGGTGCGTTCTCCAAGACTCACGAGGCAGGCAAGTTGTCATCGTTCCTCAAGTCGAAGAAGTTCACTCCCGAGCGTTGGAAGGCCGACAAGCAGAAACTTATCGACAAGTACAATGAGCACGGCTATCGCGACGCTGTAATCTTAGGCGACAGCGTATGGAACGTTGACGACAAGCACGTAAGCATAAATATAAAGGTAGACGAAGGCAAGAAGTACTTCGTACGAAACATAACATGGGTGGGAAACACCGTATACAGCTCTGATTATCTTGCTTCCGTACTCGGCATGAAGAAGGGCGATGTTTACAACCAGAAGCTTATGAACAAGCGTCTGACCGAAGACGAGGACGCCGTGGGCAACAACTACTGGAACAACGGATACCTCTTCTACTCGCTTCATCCTACAGAGATAAACATCGTAGGCGACTCTATCGACCTTGAGATGCGTATCTTCGAGGGTCCGCAGGCCCACATCAACCACGTACGCATCAACGGTAACGACCGTCTGTACGAGAATGTAGTGCGTCGCGAGCTGCGTACAAAGCCGGGCGACCTCTTCTCGAAGGAGGCATTGCAGCGTTCGGCACGTGAGATTGCATCAATGGGACACTTCGATCCGGAGAAGGTCAATCCGCAGCCGGTGCCCGATCCAGAGAACGGAACGGTAGATATCAACTACGATCTTGAGCAGAAGTCGAACGACCAGATTGAGTTCTCGCTCGGATGGGGACAGACCGGTGTAATCGGTCGAATCGGACTCAAGCTCAACAACTTCTCGATGCGCAACCTCTTCAACAAGAACAAGGAGCATCGTGGAATCATGCCGATCGGCGACGGTGAGGTTCTCTCTATCGGAGCACAGACCAACGGTACATACTATCAGTCGTACAACACCTCATACTCAACCAACTGGTTTGGAGGCAAGCGACCGATACAGTTCTCAGTAGGAGCCTACTTCTCTAAGCAGACCGCCGTTTCGAGCAACTACTACAACAGTGGTTACTTCAACAACTACTACAACTACATGTACGGTTATGGTAGCTACGGCAACTACAACAACTACGAGTCGTACTACGACCCAGACAAATACATCAAGTTGTTCGGTTTCTCACTGGGATGGGGCAAGCAGTTGCGCTGGCCAGACGACTACTTCCAGTTGTCGCTCTCGCTCTCGTACACACGCTATATGCTGAAGAACTGGAGCTACTTCCTCATGACCAACGGTAATTCAAACAACCTCAACCTCAGCATTCAGCTGTCGCGTACATCTACCGACAACCAGTTGTTCCCACGTCGCGGTTCAGAGTTCGTAGCATCGGTTACCGTTACTCCGCCATGGTCGGCATGGGACGGCAAGGACTACGAACACCTCGCCACCAACGCTAAGTCGGCTACCTATAATAAGGAGCAGCAGGAGAAGTACCGCTGGGTAGAATACCACAAGTGGAAGTTCAAGGGTCGCATGTTCACCGCACTCACAAGCGGACAGAAGTGTCTTGTACTTATGACCCGACTCGAATTCGGATTGCTCGGATCGTTCAACAAGTGGAAGAAGTCGCCGTTCGAAACCTACTACATGGGTGGTGACGGTATGACTGGATACTCTACATCATACGCCGAAGAGACAATCGGTCTGCGTGGTTACGAGAACGGTTCGCTCACTCCATACGGCTACGAGGGCTATGCCTACGACCGCATGACACTCGAGTTGCGCTATCCGTTCCTCCTTGGCAACACCACCATCTACGGTCTCGGATTCATCGAAGGCGGTAACTCATGGACTGAAACCAAGAAGTTCAACCCGTTCGATATGAAGCGCTCGGCAGGTATTGGTGTGCGCATCTTCCTCCCGATGGTGGGACTGATGGGTATCGATTGGGCTTACGGATTCGACAAGGTGTTCGGCACAAAGGGCGGTTCGCAGTTCCACTTCATCCTTGGACAGGAGTTCTAATTCCGGTTAGTCCGGAATTAGGAATGTTGGATTTAGAATGTCGAAATCTTTAATTAGAAATACAACTATGAGGAAATTGCTATTCATCTGTCTCTTTGCCATAACGGCATTGACGGCAAGCGCGCAGAAGTTTGCGCTGCTTGACATGGAATATATTCTGAAGAACATTCCTGCCTACGAGCGTGCCAACGAACAGCTCAACCAGGTTTCGAAGAAATGGCAGGCCGAAGTTGAGGCGCTCAACACTGAGGCTTCAACACTATACAAGAACTACCAGAACGAGATGGTGTTCCTCTCGGCTGAGCAGAAGAAGGATCGCCAGGAGGCGATAATGAAGAAGGAGAAAGAGGCAAGCGAACTTAAGCGCAAGTACTTCGGTCCGGAAGGCGAGCTGTTCAAGAAGCGCGAGAGCCTCATGTCGCCCATTCAGGAGGAGATATACACCGCTGTCAAGGAAATCTCCGAGCTGCGCGGCTACTCGCTCGTGCTCGACCGTGCCTCCGACTCGGGCATAATATTCGGCTCGCCCAAGATTGACATCAGCAACGAAGTGCTGCAGAAGCTCGGCTACGGAATGTAGAATTAGGAATTAGGAATTTTGAATTTTGAATTGTTCTCGGCTTTGCCTGCGATTTTGAATTGTTCAATTTTGAGTTGTTCGGCTTAGCTGATAAGGAATTATAAAATTGCAATTTTAAAATTCATTCATAGAGTTTAGAAAATAATTAATAACAAAAAAAATAAGAAAATGAAAAAGCTTATCTTAATGCTTATGTTGTGCATGCCATTGGCAACATTCGCACAGAAATTCGGACACGTTAACGCCCAGGACATTATGCAGTCAATGCCTGAGTTCATCAAGGCTCGTGGCGAGGTGGAAGCCGCTGCCAAGCAGTACGACAACGACCTCAAGGCTATGCAGGACGAGCTCCAGCGCAAGGCCCAGGACTACGACAAGAACGCCTCGACAATGAACGAGACCAAGAAGAAGGAGACTGAGGAAAGCCTCCAGCAGATGTATCAGAAGATACAGCAGACTGCCCAGGACAACCAGCAGGCTCTCGCCAAGCTCCAGCAGGAGAAGATCAGCCCTATCACCAACAAGCTCGTTGAGGCTATCAAGGCTGTAGGTAAGGCTGGCGGATATGTTTACATCATGGACATCACATCAGGCATACCTTACATCAGCGACACTCTGAGCAAGGATGTTACTGCCGAGGTGAAGGCACAGCTCAACAAGCCGGCCGCTGCCAAGAAGTAATTGACACTATAAGCAAATACAATACAAAAGGAGGCTATGGCTTATAAGCCGCAGCCTCCTTTTTTCTTTCAAGCCAAATACAGAGTGAGGAGACGGCTACTCCATTTATTCCAAGAATCCCAAAAGCGACAACATTTATGAAGAAATTATTCTTACTACTCTTCGTGCTTGCCCTTCCGTTGCTGGCGAGTGCGCAGATACGGTTCGGTGTTTGCAGTTACAGCACCCTACTGAAGTCGATGCCCGAATATCTCATGGCGCAACGCAGTATCGACGACCTGCGCCAGAAGTACGAGAGCGAGATGAAACGCTCTGAACAGGAGTTCAATGCCAAGTATGAGGAGTTTCTCGACGAGCAACGCGACCTCGTTCCGGCAATCCTTCGCAAGCGTCAGACCGAGATACAGGAAATGATGGAGAAGAACGTAGCCTTCAAGCAGGAGGCACAGCGACTGCTCAAGCAGGCTGAGACCGACCCCCTTGCTCCCGTCAAGCTCAAGCTCAATGAGGCTGTGGCAAAGGTAGGAGCACAGCAGGGTTATGCCTTCATACTCAACACCGACGGCGACGCCTGCCCGTACATCAACCCCGAGATGGGCGAGGACGCCACCGAGGCAATCAGAGCCGAATTAAACAAATAGCCGTATGATGAACTTTCCGCAACAACCAGGCCCCATCGGCGTGTTCGATTCGGGCTACGGCGGACTGACCGTGCTGCACGGCATACGCCAGCTTCTGCCGCAATACGACTACATGTATCTTGGCGACAACGCCCGCGCGCCCTATGGTTCGCGCTCGTTTGAGGTGGTCTACCAGTTCACACGGCAGGCCGTGCTCAAGCTGTTCGCAATGGGTTGCCATCTCGTGATACTCGGATGCAACACCGCATCGGCAAAGGCTCTGCGCACCATACAGCAGCGCGACCTGCCCGTGCTCGACCCTTCGCGCCGCGTACTGGGCATAATTCGCCCAACGGCAGAGACGATAGGCAATCTGACCGAGTCGCGCCACGTCGGCGTGCTTGCCACCGAGGGCACCATCAAGAGCCAGTCGTACTCGATGGAGATACGCAAGCTGTTTCCCGACATACACGTCTCGGGCGTGGCATGTCCGCTTTGGGCAGCCATAGTAGAGGCTGGTGAGGCCGACTCGCCCGGTGCCGACTACTTCGTAAAGAAGCGCATCGACCAGCTCATGCGCAAGGATCCGCTCATCGACACCATCATTCTCGGCTGCACCCACTATCCTTTGCTGATGAGTTCGGTAGTGAAGAATGTGCCCAAAGGCGTACGCATCATGTCGCAAGGCACCTACGTGGCGAACTCTTTGGCAGATTATCTGAAGCGTCACCCCGAAATGGAGCGCAACATTACGCAAGGCGGAACGTGCCGCTATCTCACCACCGAGAGCGAAGAACGATTCAGCGAGACAGCCCGCATATTCCTGCATGAGGACGTAACAGTCAATCATGTCGACCTGACGGAATAGTCCATTGCCCTGCAAAGGCAAAAGCATTTGTCAATCTATGCTTTAGCCTTTGCAGGGCATTTTTTTTTGCTCATCCGGAAAATGTAGTCCTTTTGCATTTCAAATGTAGTCCTTTTGCACTCCAAAAGGAGTCCTTTTAGCAGGCAAATGTAGTCCTTTTGAGAGGCAAAAGGAGTCCTTTTGGAAAGCATGCCGATTCTTGTTTAACTGAAGTTTCGCAATCGAAAGTAGTCAAGAAGTTCAGTTATTTAACAGGAAATATTGCGTTATCTCAAAATAAAGCAGTACCTTTGCACCCGATTTGATAAACGTATAACTCTGTGGAAGAATTTGGCTGCTTGCAACCACACTAAAAAATGCTAAAACTGCACACTCCAACTATGCGCCAGTGCGCACAGACAGAACAGGTTGGATAGCGGTAATTGGTGTTTTTCCACTAATTTTTTAATTTTAAAATTTGGAAAAAATGAATTATCTTTTTTCATCAGAATCAGTTTCAGAGGGCCATCCCGACAAAGTGGCCGACCAGATTTCAGACGCTCTTGTTGACCAGTTTCTCGCCTACGACGCGAATGCACACTGCGCCATCGAGTCGTTCGTCACTACAGGCCAGGTAGTAATCATGGGCGAGGTGCGCTCAGATGCCTACATCGACCTGCAGACCATCGCACGCAAGACCATCAACCAGATTGGCTACAACAAGTCAGACTATCAGTTCGACGGCAATTCCTGCGGCGTGCTCACTGCCATACACGAGCAGAGCGACGACATCAACCGTGGCGTAAGCCGTGCCGAGGAGGAAGAGCAGGGAGCCGGCGACCAGGGCATGATGTTCGGTTATGCCACCAACGAGACCGAGAACTATATGCCCGTGACGCTCGACCTTGCACAGCTCATCATGCGCGTGCTTGCCGACATACGCAAGGAGGGCAAGCAGATGACCTATCTGCGCCCCGACTCAAAGAGCCAGGTCACTGTGGAATATTCTGAAGAAGGCATCCCCCAGCGCATCGACACCATCGTAGTGAGCACCCAGCACGACGAGTTTGACACCGACGACGAGCGCATGCTCGCCAAGATCAAGGACGACGTGCTCAACATTCTCATGCCGCGCGTTAAGGCCGAGATACACAGCGAGAAGGTACTCTCGCTCTTCGGCGACGACATCAAGTACTTCGTCAACCCCACAGGCAAGTTCGTAATAGGCGGACCTCACGGCGACACCGGACTGACCGGACGCAAGATCATCGTCGACACATACGGCGGCAAGGGCGCACACGGAGGCGGAGCGTTCTCGGGCAAGGACCCCTCTAAGGTAGACCGCTCGGCAGCATACGCCGCACGCCACATAGCCAAGAACATGGTAGCGGCAGGCGTAGCCGACGAAATGCTCGTGCAGGTGAGCTACGCCATCGGTGTAGCCGAGCCCGTCAACATCTACGTCAACACCTACGGACGCTCACGAGTGCAGATGAGCGACGCCGAGATAGCGCAGAAGATAAGCAAGCTCTTCGACCTCCGTCCGAAGGCAATCGAGCGCACACTTAAGCTGCGCCAGCCCATCTATCGCGAGACAGCAGCCTACGGACACATGGGACGCAAGAACGAGATTGTCGAGAAGACATTCACCTCGCGCTACCACGAGACCAAGGTGATGAAGCTCGAGCTCTTCACATGGGAGAAGCTCGACCGCGTCGACGACATCAAGAAGGAATTCGGACTGTAACACTTCAAGCCGGGTGTGCCATAAGGCATGCCCGGCAAACATATACCAACCAATCCACAAATAAATGATTCACACAGCTTCTGACTCCATACACGTAGAGGAGATAGTGCTCGGCGAGGACGGACAGCCCGTAGCCGCTACACAGCAGCGCCAGCACTTTCAGCCTACGCCCGCACAGGTGCTCTCGTGGCTGCCGCGCAACGCTACGCCCGAACAGCAAGACTCCGCCATTCAGGCCAATATCAAGCCCTCGGAGATAACATGGAGCCAGCAGCCCGACACGCTGCATCTGCCCGGACACAGCAAGGGCAAGTCGTGGCGCGACGTGAACATGCCCAAGTACTACCGCGAGTCGTACTTCACCGGCAAGCCCTTCTTCCATCCCGAACTCTTCGGCGGACGACTCGGAGTGGCTGGCGACCCCGTACCCTACGGCATAGCACGCGACAACGTCATAACGCTTCTGCTGCTCGGATGCTTCGTGCTCGCCCTCATAGCCTACGCCAAGTCCAAAGGATTCATACTGCGCCAGGCCAAAGACTTCTTCCGTCCGCCCCACAACGAGAAGATGACATCCATCAGCGAGACATCAGGCGAACTGCGCTTCCAGTTCTTCCTCGTGCTGCAAAGCAGTCTGTTGTTGGCACTCATATTCTTCTTCTACGTACAGCGCAACATCACCGACACGTTCATTATCGACCAATATCAGGTCATAGGCGTGTTCGCAGCCATCATAATCGTCTACACACTGGTCAAGGCGGTGGCATACAGCGTTACGGGGTGGGTGTTCTTCGACCGGCGCAGCAACGACCTATGGATGAAGTCGTTCCTCTTCCTGCTTGCAATGGAGGGCGTGTGTCTGTTCCCTATAGTAATGCTGCGCGCCTACTTCGAACTGTCCGTACAAACGACACTCGTCAGCACCGCCATAGTGCTCGGCATATTCAAATTGCTGGCGCTTTACAAGTCATATCTCATCTTTTTCAGAAACGGAGGCCATTCTCTGCAAATTTTTTTGTACTTTTGCACACTTGAACTGATGCCCCTCGCCATGCTCATCGGAGCACTGATGCTAACAACGGCAAACCTGAAGGTGGATTACTGACAATACTCCTGCCAGACAAGCCCTTCACCCCTCACCCCGAAGGCATAACGCCATTTACGAACAATCACGACATACTTACATATACAAAGAGAAATGATTAAGAAGATTCTGATATCCCAGCCCGAACCGTCAAGCGAGAAATCACCCTACTTCGATATCGCCAAGGACTTTGGCGTAGAACTCGTGTTCCGCCCGTTCATCAAGGTCGAGGGATTGAGTCCCAAAGAATTCCGCCAGCAGAAGATCAGCCTGCTGGACTTCACAGCCGTTGTCTTCACATCGCGTCACGCCATCGACAACTACTTCAACCTCGCCAAGGAGATGCGCATCACAATCCCCGAGGACATGAAGTACTTCTGTGTTACCGAGACCATCGCACTGTACATACAGAAATACGTGCAGTATCGCAAGCGCAAGGTGTTCTTCGGTACAACCGGCAAGATCGACTCGCTCATACCAACAATGGTGAAGCACAAGACCGAGAAGTATCTCGTGCCGCTCAGCTCCGTACACAACGACGACATCGAACGCCTGCTCGACGCCAAGAAGCTCCACCACAAGGAATGCGTGATGTACCGCACCGTGAGCAACGACTTCACCGAAGAGGAAGCCAAGTCGTTCGACTGCGACATGCTCGTATTCTTTAGCCCTTCAGGCATCAAGGCGTTCACCAAGAACTTCCCTGAATTCACTCAGGGCGACGTTCGCATCGCCACATTCGGACCCGCTACAGCCAAGGCCGTGACCGATGCCGGCTACCGACTCGATCTCGAAGCGCCAACCAAGGAGCACCCTTCGATGACTGGAGCGCTGCAGTACTATCTGGAGAACAACAAGTAGTTGGGATGTTGAGGTGGTGAGGTGGTGTTCACCATACAATAAGCATCACGACACAACACCGTTACAACATGACAACATCAACATACAGCCTCCCACAGTCGGAGCGCATCAACAGCAAGAAGCAGATTGACCGCCTCTTCCGCGGAGGCGGATCGAAGGCAATGACAGCCGCACCGCTGCGCATGGTGTACATGGCCGACACTCGTCAGGCAGACCCCCTGCCCGCCAAAGCACACCAGCCAATGGCGCAGATGATGGTGAGCGTGCCCAAGCGCTACTTCAAGCGCGCCGTCAAGCGCAACTACGTCAAGCGTCAGGTGCGCGAGGCCTACCGTCTCAACAAGCACATCCTTGCCAGCCATCTCGCCGAAACTGGCGACAAGACAGTTTCGCTCTGCTTCATCTGGACATCCGACCGACTTCTGCCCACAGCCGAAGTGATGAAGCGCATGGCCAATCTGCTCACACGACTCGTCGAGAAGCTGTCGGCAACCGACAATAAGAACATCCCACAATGAACCGACTCTCACATGCACTCGCCTGGATTGTGATACAACCCATACGATTCTATCAGAAGTTCATCACTCCCTACACCCCGGCTTCATGCCGATTCCAGCCCACATGTTCCGAATACGCGCGTCAGGCATTGCTCAAGCACGGATTCTTCAAGGGCATGGCACTCTCCATTTGGCGCATCCTGCGATGCAATCCCTTCGGAGGTTCGGGATACGATCCGGTACCATAGAGAGTGAGGAATGCTGAACGAGGAATGTAGAATTGAATGAAAGGCCTACATCAAAGGCTCATCAAGGCCCAGAAAGGCCTAGTAAATGCCCATCAATGGCTCATTAAGGCCTAGAAATGCCTAGTAAGGCTCATTAAAAATGCTCAGAAAGGCCCATTAAGGCTCAGCAAGGCCCAGTAAGGCTCAGACTAATATTAACAACAATAAAATGGCAAAAAATTTCGTTGAAGAACTGCGCTGGCGCGGCATGCTCGCGCAGATTATGCCGGGTACTGAGGAATATCTCAACACCCACATGGTGTCTGCGTACCTTGGCACCGACCCTACTGCCGACTCACTTCACATCGGACACCTCTGCGGCATCATGATGCTGCGCCACCTCCAGCGTTGTGGCCATAAGCCCTACCTCCTTGTAGGCGGTGCAACGGGTATGATTGGCGACCCTTCGGGCAAGAGCCAGGAGCGTAACCTGCTCGACTCGAAGACACTCTACCACAATCAGGAGGCCATTAAGAAGCAGGTGGCCAAGTTCCTCGACTTCGATGGCAACGAACCCAACAAGGCAGAGCTCGTCAACAACTACGATTGGATGAAGGACTTCACCTTCCTCGACTTCGCACGCGAGGTGGGCAAGCACATCACCGTAAACTATATGATGGCGAAGGATTCCGTTCAGAAGCGTCTCAACGGCGAGGCTCGCGACGGACTCTCATTCACCGAATTCACATATCAGCTGCTTCAGGGCTACGACTTCCTCTATCAGTATCAGAAGTATGGCGTACGCCTGCAGCTCGGAGGCAACGACCAGTGGGGCAACATGACCACTGGTACTGAGCTTATACGCCGTACACTCGGCAACGAAGCCGAAGCTTACTGTCTCACATGTCCGCTTATCACCAAGAGCGACGGCAAGAAGTTCGGCAAGACCGAAAGCGGCAACGTATGGCTCGACCGCAATCGCACCACACCTTACGCCTTCTATCAGTTCTGGCTCAACGTCAGCGACGTCGAAGCCGAGAAGTATATCAAGATATTCACCGACCTTGACAAGGAGACAATCGACGCTCTCATAGCCGAACACAACGAAGATCCGAGCCGTCGCACTCTGCAGAAGCGTCTGGCTGAGGAAGTTACCACAATGGTACACTCACGTGAGGACCTCGAAATGGCTCAGGAGGCATCAAGCATCCTTTTCGGCAAGGGAACAAAGGAGACACTGCAGAAGTTCGATGAGGCCACACTGCTCTCTATCTTTGAGGGAGTGCCCCACTTCACATTGCCTGCCGACCAGCTCGGACAGCCCGCAGTCGACCTCTTCACACGCGACGATGTCAAGGTGTTCAACTCAAAGGGCGAGATGCGCAAGCTCGTTCAGGGTGGTGGCGTATCGCTCAACAAGGAGAAACTTGCAGCCTTCGACCGTGTGGTTACAGCCGAAGACCTCATCGACGGCAAGTATCTTCTCGTACAGCGTGGCAAGAAGAATTATTATCTCATTACAGTGAAATAATCCGAAAAATTTGGCTGCAAGGCGAATTTTTATTACCTTTGCAGCCACATTGTCCTATGGTGTAATGGTAGCACAACAGTTTTTGGTTCTGTTTGTGGTGGTTCGAATCCGCCTGGGACAACAGAAAAAGCCTTGCTTCTTAATCGGAGCAAGGCTTTTTTATTTGATTACACTTTTTTCCACATTATTATATATATTATAAGCTAAAAATCGTAACTTTGCATAAAACTGAAAATAAATAGCAAAAAAAGATACAATGGAATACAATTTCAGAGAAATCGAGAAGAAATGGCAGGCACAGTGGGTGGCAGACAAGACCTATCACACCACTGAAGACCCCAACAAGCAGAAGTTCTATGTACTCAACATGTTCCCCTATCCGTCGGGAGCAGGTCTGCATGTAGGCCACCCGCTCGGATATATAGCATCCGATATATATGCACGCTTCAAGCGTCTGGAGGGCTACAACGTGCTCAACCCTATGGGCTATGATGCCTACGGACTCCCTGCCGAGCAGTATGCCATTCAGACTGGACAGCATCCTGAGGTTACAACCGTTGCCAACATCGCACGCTATCGCCAGCAGTTGGACAACATCGGTTTCTCTTTTGACTGGGACCGCGAGGTTCGCACATGCGATCCTAAGTATTATCACTGGACCCAGTGGGCATTCCAGAAGATGTTCCAGTCGTTCTTCTGCAACTCATGTCAGAAGGCTCAGCTCATCGAAAAGCTCATCGCTCACTTCGAGGAGAAGGGCACCGAGGGCCTGAACGTAGCCGAAAGCGAGCACCTTGAGTTTACAGCCGAGGAGTGGAAGGCTATGAACGATGTCGAGAAACAGAAGACATTGATGAACTACCGCATCGCCTACCTGGGCGAGACAATGGTAAACTGGTGTCCGGGACTGGGCACTGTGCTTGCCAACGACGAGGTAGTGAACGGTGTGAGCGAGCGTGGCGGCTATCCCGTTGTACAGAAGAAGATGCAGCAGTGGTGTCTGCGCACCAGCGCATATTCACAGCGTTTGCTCGACGGACTGGAAACAATACAGTGGAGCGATTCAATCAAGGAGACCCAGAAGAACTGGATAGGCCGTTCGGAAGGTACCGAGATGCAGTTTAAGGTGGCAGGTCAGGACTTCGACTTCACCATCTTCACCACACGTGCCGACACCATTTTCGGCGTTACATTCATGGTATTGGCTCCCGAGAGCGAACTCGTTGAGAAGCTCACCACAGCCGAGCAGAAGGCAGCGGTGGACGAATATCTCGCCTACGTGAAGAAGCGTACCGAGCTCGACCGTATGGCCAACCACTCCGTTACGGGTGTATTCTCTGGCTCATACGCCGTCAATCCGTTCACCGGCGAGAACATTCCAATCTGGATTTCAGAATACGTTCTTGCAGGATACGGTACAGGTGCCATCATGGCAGTACCAGCTCACGACTCACGCGACTATGCCTTCGCCAAGCACTTCAACCTGCCTATCATCCCGCTCATTGAGGGTGCCGACGTAAGCGAAGAGAGCTTCGATGCCAAGGAAGGCATCGTTCAGAACTCGCCCGTTGCAGGCAAGCAGACCCTCGACGGCTTCTCATTGAACGGATTGACCGTTAAGGAGGCCATCGCTGCCACCAAGAAGTTCGTCACCGAGAAGGGATTGGGCCGCGTGAAGGTCAACTATCGTCTGCGCGACGCTATCTTCTCGCGCCAGCGTTATTGGGGCGAACCGTTCCCCGTATACTATAAGGACGGAATGCCACAGATGGTTCCCGAGGAGTGTCTGCCTCTCGAACTGCCCGAAATCGAAACATACAAGCCTACCGAAACTGGCGAACCGCCATTGGGACGCGCCAAGATGTGGGCATGGGACGTAGAGAAGAAGCAGGTGGTAGACAAGGCTCTGGTAGACAACAAGACAGTGTTCCCGCTCGAACTCAACACCATGCCGGGCTTCGCCGGATCGTCAGCATACTATCTGCGTTATATGGATCCGCACGACGACAAGTGCCTCGTAAGCAAGGAGGCTGATAATTACTGGCAGAACGTCGACCTCTATGTAGGCGGATGCGAGCACGCTACGGGCCACCTCATCTACTCTCGTTTCTGGAACAAGTTCCTCTTCGACCTCGGCGTGAGCTGCAAGGAAGAGCCGTTCCAGAAGCTTGTCAACCAGGGAATGATTCAGGGACGAAGCAACTTCGTATATCGCATCAACTCCGACGACCACTCTAAGGCTCCCGTCTTCGTGAGCGCCGGACTGAAGAAGGACTATGACGTGACACCAATCCACGTTGATGTCAACATCGTTTCAGCCGATGTGCTCGACATTGAAGCCTTCAAGGCATGGCGTCCGGAGTATGCCGATGCCGAGTTCATACTCGAAGACGGCAAGTACATCTGCGGATGGGCTGTTGAGAAGATGTCGAAGTCGATGTTCAACGTTGTCAATCCCGACATGATTGTCGAGAAATATGGAGCCGACACATTGCGTCTTTACGAGATGTTCTTGGGTCCGGTAGAAGCAAGCAAGCCTTGGGACACCAACGGAATAGACGGATGCTTCCGCTTCCTCAAGAAGTTCTGGAATCTCTACTATGAGAATCGCACCGACAACTTCCTCCCTTCTGCCGACGCAGAGGCATCAGCCGACAGCATGAAGACTCTGCACAAGCTCATCAAGAAGGTGACCGACGACATCGAGAACTTCTCGTACAACACTTCAATCTCGGCATTCATGATTGCCGTAAGCGAGTTTGCACAGCAGAAATGCCGCAACAAGCAGGTGCTCGAACAGCTCGTTGTGCTCATCGCACCGTTCGCTCCGCACATCGCCGAAGAGCTTTGGCACGTGCTTGGCAACGAGACAACCGTATGCGATGCACAGTGGCCTAAGTTCGAAGCCAAGTATCTTGTAGAGAGCGAAGTGCAGCTCACCATCTCATTCAACGGCAAGGCACGCTTCCAGAAGAAGTTCCCTGCCGATGCCACCAACGATGCAATACAGCAGGCAGTGCTCTCAGACGAGCAGAGCCAGAAGTATCTTGACGGCAAGACAGTAGTCAAGGTGATCGTTGTGCCTAAGAAGATTGTGAATGTCGTTATTAAATAATACGCGGCGACATTCCGTATAACTTATATACAGCAAAGGAAGTTGCCGACTTAAGGGTGCGTCAAAACTCTAAGCAGCGCGCCCCGAAGGGGCAGAAGTCCATAGCCCAGGGCAACGCCCTGGGTAATAGCAATCAATAAACATTGCGCCCTGTAAGGGCAACTTTCTGTGGCGCAATAGAGTTGCCCTTACAGGGCGATAGATCCAATAAACCTTTTCACCCAGGGCGTTGCCCTGGGCTATGGAGGTCATTGGGCTTTCAGCCCACTTTGTTAGAGTTTTGACGCACCCTTAAGTTGACGACTTCTTTTGCTTAAAATCAAATGAAAATAATGTTTTAACTATAAAATCCAATGACAATTGACCGCAAAATTATCTGGCAAGAAACGAAGGATTATTTCAATATCACACTCGGTCTGATGCTCTACACCTTCGGATTTACCGTTTTTCTAATGCCATACGAAATTGTAACTGGAGGTATTGCAGGTATAGGAGCCATTATCTTCTATGCCACAAAGTTCCCCGTTCAGTGGACTTTCTTCATCATCAATGCCATACTTATCGTAGCCGCGCTGAAGGAGCTTGGACTGAAATTCCTTGCCAAGACCATATATGCCACCATTGCACTTACCGTATTGCTCGAACTCGCACAGAAGATTGTGGAGCAGCCCGACGGCACTTTCTACAAGCTGATGGGCGAGGGCAACGACTTCATGTCGCTCATTATAGGATGTATGCTCACCGGAACAGCGCTGGCAGTAGTGTTTCTCAACAACGGCAGTACGGGCGGAACCGACATCATAGCAGCCGTTGTCAACAAGCACTACAACGTTTCGCTCGGCAAAGTACTCATCATGGTAGACCTTGTAATCATAGGCAGCTGTCTCGCCATCGACTCTTTCGGCGACTTCCCACAGCGTTGCCAGATGGTGGTATTCGGTCTGTGTACGATGGTCATCGAATGTACTATGCTCGACTATGTTATGAACGTGCAGCGCCAGTCGGTGCAGTTCATGATATTCTCGAAGGAATACAAGAAGATAGCCGAAGCCATAACACGCAAGACCGACCATACACTCACCATCCTCGACGGCCACGGCTGGTACACAGGCAAGGAGATGAAGGTGATATGTCTGCTTGCCAAGAAGCGCGAATCGGTGCTCATCTTCCGATTGATAAAGATGATCGACCCGCGCGCCTTCGTCAGTCAGAGTAGCGTCATCGGCGTATATGGCGAGGGATTTGACCAGATTAAGGTGAAGGTGAAGAAGGGAATGGAACAGCATGAACACCAAAGCGCAAGCCAAGACCCACAAAGCGCAAGCCAAACCCCGCAAAGCCCCACCCCCGAACCCCTCCCCCGTAGGGAGGGGAGTGATATGCAAGGCTCCTCAAACGAATAAAAATCAATACTTTATAATAAATATAACTCAACAAATATGCACAACCAGTCAATACATACTACTCCCCTCCCTACGGGGGAGGGGCAAGGGGGTGGGGCTTTGCGGGGCGGTCATGGTACTCCTTTTTCTATAGTCTTTGCCACCAACAACAAGCACAAGCTTGACGAGATACGCTCCATACTTGGCAATCGTTTTGAAGTGTTGTCGCTGAGCGACATCAATTGCCATGCAGACATACCCGAAACAGCCAATACGCTTGAAGGCAACGCCATACAGAAGGCACGTTATGTAGTGGAGAACTACGGCTACGACTGCTTTGCCGACGACACCGGACTCGAAGTGCCGTCGCTTGGAGGCGAACCGGGCGTACATTCTGCCCGCTATGCCGAAGGCACCGACCACGACTCCGAGGCTAATATGCAGAAGTTGCTCAGCCGTCTCGACGGCAAGACCGACCGCCGTGCGCAGTTCCGCACAGTAATATGCCTTGCCCGCAAGAGCGACGTTGCCGACTACACCCTATTCGAGGGCGTAGTACGCGGAACCATTTCCACCGAGAAACAAGGCACCGAAGGCTTCGGCTACGACCCCATCTTCGTGCCCGAAGGCTACACAGAGTCGTTCGCACAGCTCGGTATGGACATCAAGAACGGCATTTCGCACCGTGCACGTGCTGTAGCGAAGCTCGCAGAATATCTCAAGTAGTATGGCAAAATTGGCGTGATACAGTTGTTCTTTTAAACGCAACAAATGTAGGAGGAGGGTGTGTCAAAACTCCCTGATTCTTAAAAAATCACAAAGCCCTGACTTTCACAAGCCAGGGCTTTGCTATGT
>URDM01000053.1 GCA_900546575.1 uncultured Prevotella sp. | reverse complement strand
TTGGTTGGGTTGTTTTGGGTGGTGATTTTTTTAATTTTTAAAATTGTACGGGGGTACGCCGGGGCTCGCCAAAAGAAAACTTTTTTATTTTTTTTTTTTGTTTGGGGGGCGCGCTGTTGGCCGCCGTTCTGTATTTGGATTGTATTGTTTAGCCCACAAACCACACGATCTCACCATCACAACACCTCACCATCTCAACCAATTATCACAAACCACACCATCTCAACACCTCAACATTACAACCGGAGCGCAGCTCCTAAAACCTGAATCCGAAGAACATTCTTACTCTCCATTTGTTTCTTCTCACCTTCAGATGGTCTTCGTTGCCGGCTACGGAGTAGTTGTACACCGCTGTGGCACCGGCGAATTTGTTGCGCCACGAGTATACTACGGCGCCACGGCCCGTGATGATTGCTGAGGGGAAATGATACTTCATGTCGTGGCGTATGGTGTTGGTCGCAGTCTGGGCGTTGTCCTCGTCGGCAGAGGTTCGGGTCTTTGTATAGTCGTGCGAGTAAATCGTCATAGTAGGAAGTGCAGAGAGGTGGCAGAGCCAGTGGCGTGCTATGACGAGGTTGTAGGCATAGCCGGCACCCACGGCAAACTCGTTGAGTCGTATGGTCATGTCGTTCAGCTTCGTCTTCGAGCCGTCGAAGCTTGCTCCAATCATCCAGCTGCCAGCGCTGCGCTTCTGTATATAGCTCTGGCTGAAAGCGGCAGGGAACGAGAACCGACGATAGTTGAAGGCATAGTAGAAGTTGAGGTTGAGCGCATTCTGCGAAATCTGTCCCTTGTGTATGTCTATGCGTTCAGCGTCAGCAGCCTTATATCCGTGATATGTCTTTGACGATAGGAACACCACGTCAAATCCATAGCGGTTGCTATACGAGTTGAGGTTGTACTCGAAGTCCTTGCACTTGCCGGCAAACTTGGCAGGATTGACAGCCACGCCCAGTCCCAATCCGCGGTAAGCCACAGCCATGCTGAGCGTTCCACGGCAGTCGGCTGTAACGCGCGAGCGGTTCTGCACGCCGTCCGTAATGCTTGTTGTGCGCATGTCGGCACCCGACAGATTGCCTCGGTATTTAATGGTCCATCGTGCGTCGGGGCGTCCTATGTAGGCAGTATCATACTTCACCTTGTGGTAATTGGCAGCCAGGAGCGAGTCGCCACGAAACAGCTGGCGGTCGTAACGTGCCAGTCGCTTCTGTATTTTGAGGTGTCTACGCATGTAGCGCTGCTTCCTCTTGGGGCTGATATTGCTCTTGTTGATTTCGGCCATGATGACAGAGTCGGTCCATTGCAGCATCTGTCCACGGTCGGCGGAGCGTCTGAGTTCCAGTCGGAGACTGTCGGCGCGCATCAGCCAAGCCTTGAACTTACGGCGAGGCTTCTTCTCCTGCGCAATGGCAGCATCCTGCATTGCCAGCGACAGCGTTGCTGCAAGCAGCACAACCCGTAGAATCCATAACGACGATGTAATATGAATGTTTTTAATTCTCATAATAATGTGTGGATTGACATTCCGCAAAATTACTAAAATATTGGCTTTTTTGCAATTAAATGTTGACTATAAATTGGTGATAGGATTGCTTGCTCAGGTTATGGCGAGGACGCCATAACCTCCTACATTTAGCCCACAAACCACACCATCTCAACATCACACCACCTCAACCAACCAAACAAACTACACCATCTCACCACTTCAACATCACAACTGAGCTGCGCTCACCCCCTCAACGGGGGAGCGCAACTCCCTTTTCCTGAACTGTTGCGGCGTCATTCCCGTGTGCTGCTTGAAGTAGCGGCAGAAGAACGAGAGGTCGCTGAAGTGATAGTCCCATGCTATTTGTTTTATCGACTTCTCCTCAGTGGTGAGCGATTGCTTTATCTGCAGCACCACATACTGATTGATAATGGTCTTGATGGTGTGGCTGGTCATGCGTTGTGTCACCATGTTGAGATACTTTGGCGAGATGTGTAGCAGTTCGGCGTAGTAGCTAACGTCGCGCGACTCGCGGTAACGGTGCTCCAGTTCGCGCATAAACTGATTGAACAATTCCTTGGTACGCGGGCTCTCGCTCTCCGCCTTGCGCTCGGAAGGATTGCGATACAGATAGTCGTAGAATCCCAGGAAGAAAGCCTTCAGTTGCAGCATCACCAGTTGGTCGAGACAGATGCAGCCCTCCTGCTCGAAGTACAGACGCAGCAGCGCCAGCATATTGCTCACGATGCTCGTCAGCGTAGCCGACTCGGTGCGGCAGCGGTCGGTCTTCAGTTCGGAGTATACGGTATGTTCCAGTTGCAGACTGGCTTCGCGCAGCAGCGAGGCGGCATAGCGCAGCGTATCAGCCTTGAACTCCTCGCTCTTGCTTGTTATCGACACCACGTCGCCCGGAAACAGCGTTATCACCGAGCCGGGCTTCAGCCGCCATTCCGTGAAGTTCACCCTGAGGTCAGCCTCGCCCTCCCTGCACAGCACAATCATTCCGTAGTCTATCACTACGTACTCGCCCAGCCATTCGTCCAGACTGCGTGTCTTCAGCGAAGCCTTGCGGTTGGGGCGCATTTCTATATCCTTGAGTTCCATATCTACAGTATTCTTCTATAAGCTTGCGTTCTGATTTGTGCTGCAAATATCGCTATTTTAAATGACAAAACGGCACGGTAGTTCCGAAATGTCCCATTCCTGTAGATAATTCATAAATAATCGGCGTTGCGGAAATGCGTAACTTTGCAGTCGCAAAATCAATGTTTTTTATTTATAAGCATCATCGTAATAATGAAGAAAAGATTATTATGCGGTGTCTGCGTGTGTCTGCTTTCGGTTGGAAGCGGCATGGCTCAGACACAGCGCAGCATGACAGTTGACCAATTATTCAGTCTGATTGAGAGCGGCAGCAATGTGCTCACGGCGCAGAAGACGGGCGTCGACGTAGCCAGCCGTGCCGTAGAGGAGGCTAAGAGCAAGCGCCTGCCCGACATCAACGCGTCGCTCACGGCAAGCTACAACGGCAACGTGCTCATGACCGACCGCGACTTCTCCAACGCCAAGGGCATCACCCAGCCCCACTTCGGCAATTCCTTTGCGCTTGAGGCGCAGCAGGTGGTGTATGCAGGCGGAGCCGTCAACAGTGGCATCCGACTTGCCGAACTGCAGAAGGCACGCAGCGAGAACGCCGTACAGATGACCCGCAACCAGATGCGTTTCATCGCTCTTGGACAGTATCTGGAGCTGATGAAGCTCAACAACGGCATCAAGGTGTACGACAGCAACATCACTCTCACCGCCAAACTCATCGATGACATAAAGTCGAGACAGAAGCAGGGCATGGCACTGAAGAACGACGTGACACGATACGAGCTGCAGATGGAGTCGCTCAGACTCGGCAAGCGACGTCTGGAGGACCAGAAGAGCATCGCAAACCACCAACTTTGCAACACGCTCGGACTCGCCGACGTCGTCATCGAGCCCGACATGAATCTTGAAGCCATAGACGACAACCTCGATTCGGAACAGTTGCTGCAAACCGAAGCAGCCAATTTTTCGCCTGTTTTGCAGCAGTCTGCCATCGACGTGAAGATGGCTGAACAGCAACTGAAGCTGAGCAAGAGCGAACTCCTGCCCAAGATAGCCGTCGTAGCAGCCGACAACTTTGCCGGACCGTTCACCTACGACCTCCCGCCCATTGACAAGAACTTCAACATCTGGTACATAGGTGTCGGCGTGAAATACTCGCTCAGCTCGCTCTTCAAGTCCAACAAGTCCGTCCGCCGAGCCAAGGAGCAGCTGCGACTGAGCAACACCGCCCACAGCGTTGCAGCCGAAACCGTCAACAACAACATGCAGCAGGCGTACACAATGCACAAACAATCGTTCGTCGAACTGCGCACCCAGCAGAAGAGTGTGGAGCTGGCTCAGCAGAACTATCAGGTTGTCAGCAACCGCTACAACAACCAGCTGGCGCTCATCACCGACATGATCGACGCGTCGAACATGAAGCTCAACGCCGAACTGCAGGAAGTTAACGCCCACATCAACATAGCCTACACCTACTACAACGTGCGCTATGCTGCCGGCAATATATAATAATGTGACAGCACGTATATAATAATGTGTAACAAGACAACCAACTTTTTCAACACCAATAAATAACAACAACGACATGGACAAGAAACTTTTGCGAACCATATACAACATCTGCGTACTCATCCTGCTCATTATCGGAGCATGGCTTGTGGTGAATCATTTCGTGCATTTCGGCGACGGCGAGTTCACCGACAACGCCACCGTGCAGCAGCACATCACACCCGTCAACACCCGTGTGGGCGGATTCACCAAGGAGATACGATTCAGCGAATATCAGCCCGTACACAAGGGCGACACTCTCGTGATAATCGAGGACAGCGAGTTCCGCCTCCAGCTGGCTCAGGCTGAAGCCAACTTGCAGCGCGAAATGGCAGGCGGCGAGGCCACGACTTCGGGCATCGGCGTGACACGACAAAACATGAGCGTGTCGGATGCCGGCATCGACGAGGCTCGTGTACGGCTCGACAACGCTCGCCAAGATGACCAGCGCTACGCCCAACTGCTCAAGAGCGACGCCGTGACACAGCAGCAGTACGACCAGATACACACCAACTATCTCGCTGCCAAGGCCCGCTACGAGCAGGTGGTGCGCAGCCGTGCCACACTGAATCGTGCCGAGCAGGAGCAGGGCCATCGTCTGTCGCAGAACAAGGCTGCCATCGACGTGGCGCAGGCACAGATTAAGCTCGCCCGACTCAACCTCTCGTACACCGTCATCACGGCTACAGCCGACGGCGTGGTGGGCAAGAAGAACATACACGTGGGCCAGCTCGTGCAGCCCGGTCAGGCTATGGTCGACATCGTGGACAATTCCGAACTGTGGGTAGTGGCAAACTATCGCGAGACCCAACTGCCCGGTATCAGCCTCGGAGCAAAGGTGAGCATCAAGGCGGACGCTGTGCCCGACGTAGAGTTTGAGGGCACCGTGGAGCGCATCAGCGACGCTACCGGTTCGGCTTTCTCCGTGATTCCGCAGGACAATGCTACGGGCAACTTCGTCAAGGTGGAGCAGCGCATTCCGGTGCGCATACATCTTGAAGGCGACAAGTCGAAGCTCGCCAAGTTGCGTGCAGGCATGAACGTTGAATGTACTGTCAGCAAGTAGCCTCTATGGACAACAACACTAATAACAAGCATGCGGCTGGCGGACCTCCCATGACGTTCGCCATGCCCATGTATCACGACTTTGTGCCCAAGTGGATAAGGCCGTGGATATACGTCGTTCTGGCGTTCTGCTTCCAGCTGTCCAACGGCATGTATCTGGGTGCAATGAACAATATAGTGGGCGAGTGGGGCATAATGCGCGAGGACGTGCAGATGTGTCTATACGCCACACTCATCGGTATGGCGCTATACTTCCCCGTGCTCTTCCGCATGAAGTTCCGCTTCAGCAACAAGCTGCTGCTCATGACCTCTGCCGCCGTGATAGTGGTGTGCAATCTGCTGGCTACATTCCGTATGCCGCTGCCGCTGCTGTGGGCGCTGTGTGTGGTGTGCGGCATGGCTAAAATACAAGGCACCTTCGAGTGTATGTCGAACATTCAGCTGTGGATGACGCCCAAGCGTGACTTCGGCGTGTTCTTCCCTATACTGCACATCATTCTGCTCAGCTCCATCGAGGTGGCTGCCTATCTCGCAGCATGGTTTGCCTACGACATGCACTGGACCTACATGCACTGGCTCGTCATTGCGCTGATGCTCGTCGTTCTGCTTGTGCAGGCTTTGCTGACGCGGCCCTTCCACGCCATGCCGCAGATTGTTCCGCTCAAGGGCATCGACTGGTTCGGCGCGCTGCTGTGGTGCGTGCTGTGGCTGCAAGTGGCATGGCTGCTCAACTATGGCGACTGGCTCGACTGGTGGCATTCGTCCGACTTCCGCCTTGTCATGGGCACAATGCTCATCACACTCGCCGTGTGTCTGCAACGCATGATGCACCATCCCAAGCCGTACATCGAACCTGCCATGTGGACCTATCACAATGTGGTGCCCGTGATACTGCTCATCGGTGTGGTGGAGGCGCTCTTCTCGTGCGAGCATGTGCTCGAAATGGTGTACTACGAGGAGGTGATGCACTACGCCGACCACACCTACGAGGCGCTCAACCAGTGGTCGTTGCCGGGCATCGTGGCAGGATGTCTGTTCTCGATAGGCTGGCTCAAGCTGATGCGATGGAACGTGTACAAGCTGATAGCGCTGGCGCTGGTGGCTTTCTGTATATATGCCGGCGGATTCTACGTGCTTGTAGACTCCAACATCAGCATCGAACAGCTGCGCATACCAATCCTCTGGCGCGGATTCAGCTACGCCGTTCTGTGCATTTCTTTTATGTGGTGTCTGCATGCCATCATGTCGTTCGAGCACTTCTTTCAGGCGTTGTCGGTGTTCAATGTGCTGCACATGTTCGTCGGTGGACTTGTGGGTGCGGCGCTGCACTCGCGTGGTATGAAATACTACGTGGCTGATGGATTTGCCCGTTGTTCAGGTTATGTAGACAGTGTGCGCTTGAGTGCCAGGGCGGTCGACCTTCCGCAGATGATGAATGGCATTGTGGAGGGATTTCTGGCGCAAAGCGTCAAGATACTGTTCGGGTGGACTCTGATAGCCGGACTCTTCTTTGCCGCCCTCATGCTGTTGTGGGACATCCCGATGGTACGCCATCAGGTGAAGCATATTCCGGCATGGCCTGTAGCGGGAATGCGAGTGTTGCGCGGTGTGCAACGACAACGACGGCTGAAGCGTATAAGGCAGTTGCGCCGACAAAGACAGTAGGAGGAGGGTGTGCAAAAGTCAATTATATGGGTTGAATGCAACAAATGTAGGAGGGTAGGGCATCCCTGCCCTACCCACTCTGCCTTCATTTTCAGTAGATTGAGTGGGTATAGCAGGGATGCTATACCCTCCTATGATTAGCGGTGTCAAACAAGTTCGGTCGGCAATGTTTTATACCTTATTCTATATGTAGGATTGCTGCTGTTTTCTACTTAAAAAACGGCTGTATTTCAAAAGGGGTCCTTTTGCCTTACAAAAGGACTCCTTTTGGACTGTAAAAGGACTCCTTTTGCACACCAAAACGAACCCTTTTGCAATGCAAAAGGACTACATTTTTTTTAGTGTTTAATTATTAGTGGTTTGGTGACTGATTATTAGTGGTTTGATGATTGGTTGTAAGTGGTTCAGTTGTCTTAAATACAGCAAACTGAAAGCTGCTGCCATAGGAGGGTAGGGCGTGTCAAAACTCAAACAATGCGGGCTGAAAGCCCAAAAAGCACATAGCCCAAGGCAGCGCCTTGGGTATACGAATTGAAAATAGCAATGCGCCCTGTAAGGGCAAAAGCATTGATTATTAACGCTTTTGCCCTTACAGGGCGCATTGGTATTTGTGATATTTTACCCAGGGCGTGTGCCCTGGGCTATGGGCTTCTGCCCCTTCGGGCGTGCTGCTTAGAGTCTTGACTTTGCCCTCCTATAGGTTATATCCGTAAACGGTATCTACGAATTGAGATGACAGTTGCATTTGTCCTTGCGCTCACAATATCTCTCGCATTGTGCACAAATGTCATAGCCCAGCATCGCGCCGAGCATGAAGTCCTCCTCGGGAGTGAGCAGATTGAGTGGACGTGTCACAATCATGCGTATGGCGTTGAGGCACTCCTCGCGGCCAAAGTATAGGTTCAGACGGTCGTTGCCAACGGGTTGGATCACGTATTTGATGTTCTGGCTTTCCAGACGGCGTATGGCGAAGTCCTCATACTTCTTGTTGAAGGTGAACAGCACCATTCGGCGCACTCCCTTCTTGTATTCGTAGATGTGGTTCATCAGAACCTTCATGTCTACCGGTAATACTGTGGATTGCTGCATGATTGAGAATTTGAGGTTTATGATGTGAGTGTAAGGACAGATGTATTGATTATAGACTGGGCTGTATCTCAGCCACCCATGCGTCGATGCGCTCGTCGGTCTTGTCGTCTTCGTTCACCTCGTCGAGTGCCAGACCCACAAACTTTCCGTCAACCACCGATTCCGAATCGTCGAACGTATAGCCGTCGGTAGACACGCCACCGATAACGTTGGCACCTGCATTCTTTGCTGCGTTGTATATCTCAGACATTCCGCCTACGAAGGTGTCGGGGTAAGATTCGGAGTCGCCGCAGCCGAAGATGGCTACAGTCTTGCCCTCAAGGTTGGCACCCTTGAGCGTCTTCAGTCCGTCGTACCAGTCGTCCTGCACCTCGCCAGCACCCCATGTAGATGTGCCGAGAATCAGATTGTCGTTGTCGGCGATGACGCTGTCGTCAAGGTCGGTGACGTTGATGATGTTGTCTACGCCCAGTTTGGCACCTATTCTGCCTGCCAGGTCCTCACAAGTACCAGTGCTTGTGCCATAGATGATTACAGTCTTCTTCATAATCTTCAGTTGTTTTTATTATAAATGTGCGGTTAAAGTTCTTGGTTTTAACACCGCCAAGCATTCTGCTCGGTCGTATCACCGCTGCAAAATTAGCTCGGTTTTAACTTCTACACAATACCTAAATTCTATGATTTTTAGGATTCTATGGTGGATTGTGAGTTGCTTTCTGTATCTTTGTAAACATCTATACAACAACTACATTATGAAAGATATATCAACATACGCCCATGACGGCATGGAACTTCCTTTTGAGGATTGGAGCAACAAGCTTCACTCCTTCGGCGACTTGACTTCCATTATTCAGTCAACTCACGATGCCGCTCTGTCTTCTGCGGTCAAAGCGATCAACCGTTTGCAGACAATGCGCAACTGGCTCATAGGTTATTACATCGTGGAATATGAACAGCACGGCAAGGATAGGGCAGAGTATGGGGCAAAGCTGCTGAAGAAACTGGAGGAGAGAGTGAATAGGAAGGGAATAAACATAACCCTATTAAAAAACTCTCGAAGCTTTTACCTTCACTATCCTCAGATGGCAGAGAACTTAGTTCCTGCAATTAGTCCGACAGTGTCGGACCAATTAGTAAAACGAGTTAACGCATTGTCAACAAACGATAATTTTTGGTCTGATAATAAACAAAAAGAAAAAAGTCCGACAGTGTCGGACCAATTCAAAACTTCAGGCAAAAAAATAATATCGTCACTGTCATTCTCTCATATTGTTGAGTTACTTACTCTCGACGACCCTCTTGCCCGTTATTTCTACGAGCAGGAGTGCATCAAGTGTACTTGGTCGGTTCGTGAGCTTCGTCGTCAGATAAGTACCAACCTATATATAAGGGCTGGTATCAGCACCAATCCGGACAAACTGTTGTCGCTTCCTTCCGTTCACGGTCATGATTCGGCAGAATTACAGATACGCCAACCTTTCACCTTTGAGTTTCTTGGATTGAAACCGCAGGACGTTATTGACGAACATGACTTGGAGAATGCACTAATCAGTCATCTGCAAGAGTTCATTCTTGAACTTGGAAAGGGCTTCTGTTTAGAGTCACGACAAAAGCGCATTATCATCGATGACGAATATTATTATCCCGATCTTGTGTTCTATAACCGCATTCTGCATTGCGGAGTAATTATCGAACTAAAGAACGAGGAATTCTCATACGAGAACTTCGGACAGCTCAACGCATACGTATCTCATTATCGCGAGAACGAAATGCAACCCGGCGACAATCCTCCTATCGGCATTCTCCTCTGCACTCGCAAGGGAAAGAAAATGGTTGAGTATGCTCTTGCGGGCATGGACAACCAGCTGTTTGTTTCCACGTACATGCTACAGTTGCCCGACAAGAAAACGCTGGAGGACTTTTTGCGAAGACAATTAAGCGAGCAGAACGAAGTGTAAGGTTACTCGTTCATCTCGCGGTCGAGTCGGTCGCGCCACAGATACTTGCGTGTCTCATGCACGATTACACCATTCAGGAATATCAGCGACAGCAGATTAGGGATTGCCATGAGGGCATTCATGCAGTCGGCTATGTTCCACACTATAGCGAGATTGGCGACACTGCCTGCAAATACTGCCACGATGTAGAGCAGACGATAGACGTAGGTGCAGCGCTTTCCCTTGATATATTCCATTGCTCGCTCGCCATAATAGCCCCATCCGAGAATGGTGCTGAAGGCGAATGTCAGCAAGCCGAAGCTCAATATGAACGGACCTATGACTGGAATCTTCGAGAAAGCCATCTTCGTCAGCTCAGCACCTTCGCTGTAGTCGATGTCGGGATAGGCAATGATGCTGCTTACAATGACAAGTCCGGTGAGCGCACATATCACCACAGTGTCCCAGAATGTGCCCGTTGACGATACCAAAGCCTGGCGTACCGGATTCTTGGTGCGTGCCGCTGCGGCAACGATAGGGGCTGAACCGAGTCCCGACTCATTGCTGAACAGACCGCGCGCTATGCCGTAACGGGCTGCCATCATGACCGAACCGCCCGCAAATCCGCCTCCTGCTGCTTCCGGCGAGAATGCCGAATGCACTATCAGTTTTATCGCCGGCACGATGTAGCAGGCATTGCCACACAATATGTAGACGCATCCCAACACATACAGCAATGCCATAAACGGAACCAGCATACTGCACACTTTCGATATGCTTCGAACTCCGCCGATGAGCACAGCAGCCGTAAGCAGCATCAGTATGCTGCCACTCAACTCCGTGCTGATGCCATACGAAGCATGCATAATCGTAGAAATGGCGTTGGCCTGCACCGTACAGCCTATTCCGAATGCAGCAATGGCGGTGAACAAGGCGAAGAGAATTCCCATCCAGCGCCATCCCAATCCTCGTTCCAGAGTGTACATCGGACCTCCCTGCATGCGTCCGCTCTCAGACTTTACTCTGTATTTTATGGCGAGCAAAGCCTCGGAATATTTTGTAGAAATGCCGAAAACGCCCGTCAACCAACACCAGAACACAGCTCCAGGACCGCCTAATGCCACCGCCGTAGCAACACCAATGATGTTTCCCGTACCTATTGTGGCAGCAAGAGCGGTAGCAAGCGCGCCAAACTGCGACACGTCTCCCTTCTGCGATTTGTCGCGTTGTACCGACAGACGGATGGCTGTGAATATCTTGCGTTGAGGGAAACGCAGGCGGATAGTTAGAAAAATGTGGGTGCCAAGTAGCAATACCATCATTGGCCAGCCCCAAAGACACGAGCTGAGCGTGGCGAAAAAATCGTTGACGTTATCCATATCTATTGTGTTTTTATTACGGCTTTATAACTCCCAAAATGATTCCGTTTATTAAAGAAACGTTGCAAGTTGTTCAATAAAACGCTACAAAAGTAATAAAATAAAGCCAATAAAGAACAAAATATGAATAGTTTGTTTATACTATCAGCCCACTGTTCAGCGATTTTTCATAACCACATCCTCAACAACATGCTTCACGAGGTCGCCCAATGGCAGTTCGACGGTAACTTTATTTGATATCTTGAACGCAGGAGAAATGATAGGCACTGTCTCCATTTTGTGTTCGAACGTATTGTAGCGGCGTTCAACGCCAAGGTTCATATAGCAACTGTTGTTGCCAACGGTCATATATCCACCATAGCTTGTTGTAGGCACGAATGGGAATGCCGCCATACTTATGAATGGATTGCTATTATAATAGGTGCCAAAGATGGTGGCTGAAAGATTTGGGTTGAAGCTATAGACTATCTGTCCTGATATGCCGTATTGCGAGATGATGCCCCTATGGTAGTGATAGCGGTTGGCAATAAGCGCACCCTGCATATTAATAGCTCCAAAGCTATATTGCATGTTGCCACTTACCGACTGCACATCCATCAGTCCTATGTAACTGCGGTATGTTCCAACGGCAGTAAACTTCAAGTCTTTTGAAATCTTTGTCGACATCGCCCCTGAATGGCTTGCGTCATATTCGTAGGCAAGCGGTGGCTCTGTAGCGAACGGCATAGGCGTAAGTGGTGTTTTAGGCATGGCAAGAAGTTCGGAAGAAGATAACGCCCTCATCATTAGAATGTCAGAGTAGGAAGGCGCAACAGGAAGAAACTCCGTATTTTTATAGTCATCATCTAAAGACAATGGTATTTGCTGCCCCAGCACTTCTTGCGCCGTTGCCCCCTGCATTGCTGCCAACAAGAATATTAAAAAAGCTATTAGTTTCTTCATAACATATCACACTTATTGTTATCGGAAATACCATTTGTCTTTGTTAATGGCAAAAATACGATTTTTAAAGAAAACTGTTAGATACATTACACTTAAAAACAGTTAATAACCATTCATAATTCTATACCTTATACGTTAGTCTAATAACCCATCCCAAAAGGAAGATATTAGATTGAAACAAAATTTAGAATGCTTATGAAATATCTCTTAACCAAAATTGCGCTCTTGCTATTCGTTTGCATAGTACCACTATCTGTATGCTTGCCTCTTGATGCACAAGTAAAAACAAAAGACTCTTTATCAATACAATTAAAGGAGGTAGTGGTTGAGGCTGATCAACAAAACATATCAGCCTCTGTCTCAACATATTTTCCCACTTTAAAACAGAAAAATGCCTCACAAAGCGGAATAGATTTGCTTAACCGCATGGCTATTCCTCAGTTGGCACTTGGAGCAAGTACAAAGATTAACACCGTAAGCAACAAGTCTGTGGCAATGTTCATCGACTGGCTTCCTGCTTCTACAGACGATTTAAAGAATATGAGGACTACTGATGTCAAAAAGGTTGAATATTACGACTATCCATCCGACCCAAGATTTCTTGGTAATGCACATGTCGTGAACTTTGTCATGAAAAGGTATGAATATGGAGGATATTTAAAGGCTTTAGGCTCGGAACGCTTTATTGCCAATGACGGTCAGCTTAACCTTTTTGGTAAATTCCAGTCAAAGAGATTCACCTTTGATTTGGGATTGGGAGCTTCGTATAGTAAATCGACACATGATTTCGCAGAAATCCTTGAGACCTACCGACTTCCTCAGAATGACGGCTCGGAAAAGACTTTCAGACGGACAGAATCGGTTATAGCTGCCGACAGACACAACAGATTATTGTGGCCTACCCTGAAAGTTGTCTACAATACCGATAAAATCACTATTAGCAACATTGTCGGAGCAGCTTTCGACCATACGCCTATCAATAACACTACGGGAAATGTAAGCATTAATCCTGATAATATAGACTTGATTAGTTTCGACAAGAACGAAGCCATGCGTCAGAATTCTCTGTCATATTCGGGCAACTGGAATTTCATCCTGGGAAAGAGAAATACAATTAACTTCTACCCAGTTTACTCATATACCCATTCTCGGCAATCAAGCCTTTATAGGGAGGGGACTGCTGAATTTCCAAATTATGCCGAGGACGATTCTCATTCTGTCCGCGCCAGACTGCAGTTCAATCACTCGTTCGGCAACTATGGAAATCTGAAAATTTTCTGTCAGGGTCTTTTTTACAGAGCTTCGACAAGATATTCAGGAACTACAGACATGTACGACCGATTAACAACATACCGTATAGGTCCGGGATTGGGTTATTCATTTTCAAAGAACAAATATTATATATATTTAGGTGTGGGATACAATTACGACCACTCGAAGTATAGACAAACCATAGAACATTCCACCCAACCTTGGGCGGACGCATCGGTTCAGTACTCATTCAACGGAAAGAATCATATCTCAGCCGAATTTCATTATATGACCTCCGTGCCACTCTCGTCTTACCGTAGCGAAGCTGTCATACAGTCAAACCCGTTGATGAGCTATACTGGCAATCCTGCTCTTAAGCCCTACAAGAGTTTTGACTATGGCATAACTTACACCTGCATACCGAATAAAATTATCAGCTTTTCAGTCTATGCCACTGCATGGTCTGTATGCGACCGATACGCCTTTGTATATACACCATTCTCAACCGGAATATTACGAACGATAGAACAGCCTATGGGCGGTTTCACATCATTGACAACGGGAGCTTACGGACTAGTGAGGCTGCTTCAAAACAGATTACAGATTGCAGGACAGATAGCAATGCCTTTCTGTCATAACGGCGAACCTTTCAACTCAGATCATGTAGATGTGAACTACTCACTGCAAGCTTATTGGTATTTTGGAGGATGGAATATAGGTGCTCAATATTTTTCATCCAAGAGTGCACCGGGAAGTGAAATAAATGGATTATGGACTAAACGCAGAGAAACCTACTACTTGAGTATAGGATGGGGAAACTCATCATGGAATGTATCAGCTCTGATTGCCAATCCATTCACATGGAGTTGGAAGAACTCAAACAATGAGATGTACAGCAGGTATTTCGACCGCAAGCAGTCTGGTTATGGCGTGGATAGTCATTGCTATATAAAATTGGGTGCTTCTTATGTGTTCGGCTTCGGCAAACACGTAAAACAAAATAATGAGGCTTCACGGCAAAGGGGTGCTGGGTCGGCGATATTGGAATAATGACAATTAGTATAAAAGGTGCATAACAAATGAAATACCCAGAAACTAAAAACAGTGGCCTACGCTAAGCGTAAGTCGCTGTAATAGAAGTGTGGACCAGCCTGGGCTTGAGATTTGTTGACCGAAGGGAGACCCTCTGACCGTAGGGAAGAAACTAGAGACCTCCAGATTATGAGACCAATAGAATGATAGTCTGTGATATTTTGTTATTATAAACTTTTGTTGATAATCAACGAGTTATCTATATTTGATATTCTGTACCGTATTTCTAAATATCCATGACTCAAACTCTGGTATATTGGGATTCCATTGATACCCTTCATTGCACAAAATGCATGACAAGCGATAAAGTGATTTGAGGAAATATGAGGAGTCCCAAAGATGGCAATAAATCATCATCTCTATTGATAAATCATCTATGCCTGCCTCCCCATTATATTTAAAACCTTCTTTTGAATAGTTACGATTGAGATAATGAAGATAGAATAACTCTCGCGTTTCATCGTAATAACGATCAAGCTGGTAATCAATAACACAACTTGTGCCAAAGTGTGCCTTTAGCTCAGGGATAACATCTGCTTATTGCTCAAGACTGTCTGCATTTATTAAAAAATCCAACAATCCTATTGTAAGGATTCCGTTCTCATCACGCCATGGTTTTATATCATCTTTTACAATAATGATTTTCTTGAAAGAATCATTAATTCTAAGTAAGGATCCCATTTCTTGTTTACGTTTATCCTCATCAGGTAAAGCCAATGCTGATTGAATATAGTATCTCTGGTTACCTTCATTCACAACGAAATCCACTTCAAGTTGCTTACGTTGCCACTTACCGTCATTGTCGACGAAGCGTTGTTCAACCATACCGATGTCTACCTTGCAGCCTCTTCGGCGCAGTTCGTTGTATATGATATTCTCCATAATGTGGGTTTCTTCTTGTTGACGTAGCCCCAATATGGCATTTCGTAGACCGATATCGGTGAAATAATATTTAGCAAGACTTCCAATGTATTTCTTTCCCTTAACATCGTATCTTTCAGCTTTTTCTATCAAGAACGCATCTTGCATATAGCCCAAATAGCGACTAATCGTTACGGAATCAATGTTTACCTTCTTTACACTTTTAAAAGTATTCTCTAATTTTGTTGGATTGGTAGGGGCACCTATTCCAGAAGCGATGATCTTGACCAACTCTTCAAACTCAGCCTTATTTTTGATACGTTGACGTTCTAATATATCTATCAGATAAACACTTTCAAACAAATTGTTAAGGTAATCGATTTTCTTTTTTTCTGTTCCAAGCGACAATATATGTGGCAGTCCACCATAAGTGTAGTAGTCTTTCCATGCTTCCGCAGGGGACAAGCCTGTCCCTTCGCAGTACTCAGAAAGAGAAAGAGGATAAAGATGTATCTCGTCTCCACGGCCACGAAATTCCGTAATAATGTCACTCGACAAAAATTTCGAGTTGCTTCCCGTTACATACACATCTGCATTGTCTATGCGTAGCAAGCTGTTCAAGACTTCCTCAAATCGAGGAACAAGCTGTACTTCATCCAACAGAATGTAATATAACTCTTCGTCCGTCATCTTAGCCTTAATACATTTATATAATGGGAGAGGCTCTCGCAAGTTTGCATTCTCAATATCATCAAGTGCTATCTGTATTATATGGTCTGAATCTACTCCTACATCTAACAAGTATTGTCTGAAAAGTTTAAAGAGAAGAAATGACTTACCACAACGCCTAATGCCTGTTACAATCTTTATCAATCCGTTTTGCTTGCCATCTACAAGTTGTTGTAGATAGAAATCTCTTTTTATTTGCATAATTCTTTTTGTTATACAGTTTTTTTGGCAATATTGCCACTTTTACCGTATAAAGTTAATACAATTCTATCAGAATCTATATAAACAATACGGAATTTTTGGCAATATTGCCACTTTTCCCTTGTGTTAGATAATGTACGACTCGTTTTCAAGTTTAATTTATGCTTCTACAGCAAGTATGATAGTTAAACAACCTCAAAGAAACTCCATTTATTTGGCAATATATTAAAAGCCATTACCTTTGCTATCGCTATGCATTTAGGGCAAGCCATGACCGTGATGGTGCTCTTCCTAATTATTTGAGGAAAGTGAGTTTGCCTAACTTTCGTAGAAGGGTTATCATTCAGCGACAGAAGAGGACAAGATTGCACCGCTGTATATAATGACTTTGCATTTTCTGGCTTATATAAGACAGAAACAAATCATTATATACAGTGTTTTGTGTATGTATGCCTCACATCGCAAGATTTCTGTAAAGCAGAGGTTTGTTTACGCATTGTTTACCCAGAAACTAAAAACAGCGGCCTACGCCGAAGCGTAAGTCGCTGTAATAGAAGCGTGGACCAGCCTGGGCTTGAACCAGGGACCTCCAGATTATGAGTCTGTTGCTCTAACCAACTGAGCTACAAGTCCGACTTATACCCTTATGGGATAAGTTTGCGGGTGCAAAGATAGTGTTTTTTGAGGAAAACGCCAAATTTTTAGAATAAAAATGTGAGGAAACGTTTATTTTCTGTACTTTTGCAAGTATATTGCCAAGAAAGGAACAATTAGAATAAAGAAAGAAACAAAGAAAAGAAACAATTAGAGACAAAGAAAAGAAACAAAGTGAAACAGCGAAACGAACAATCAGAAATAAATGTATAAACGGCAATAGAAGAACAAACAACTGCAAGATATTGAGACAACGGCTATATAACATATTGGTTTGGACTTGCGTTATGGTTGTGGCTTTATGTGCCGCAACTCCTGCTTTAGGGGCAAGCCGGCGATACACGCTTCAGATTATGAAGCGTGTGTTTGGTTATGCGGCTTCGGTTGACACTACCGGTATGGGCAAAGGCGGGAGCTATGCTTACGTTAAATACGACATACGAACCAATAAGCGCAATGCCATATTGCTTGCTATTCCTACGATGTTTGCTGTGGCTCACGGTGGCGACCGCGAGCATGTTGGCGAGACTTATAGCCGTGTGAACAACGCGCATCCTGACAGATTTGATGCAACCCGATTGCTTGAACGTTCTACTGTGCCACATGAGATGCGCACTATGCCTACGGTACTTAAGTATCTCACGCCCTTTATCTACGACGAGATGTTGATAGACGGTCGTATTGTGTCGCCATTCCATTATCGCAACCGTCGTTTCTATCGTTATCGTATAACAATGTTCTCGCCAGGTGTGGCTCTTGTAAGCTTCAGACCAAGACTTAACAATACAAAGCTTGTGCAAGGTTGGGCACGTGTGGAGACTAAGACAGGACGTGTGATAGAGACGGCTTTTGATGGTGAATATGATATGGTGAGGTTTCATCTTGCAGTTACTATGGGCGATGAGGGCAAGGCATCGTTGTTTCCACGCGACTGTACTCTTAACTCACGTTTCTTATTTATGGGTAATGACATTACTGCCGAATATACAGGTGTGTATGGATTGCCCAAGATAATATCAGACACTATAACAAATAGGCGAGATACGGCACTTATAAACCGTATACGCCCGATACCACTAAATAGCCACGAGCAGTATCTCTTTGATAGATATTATGCCCGCCGCAACCGTGCTTCTGCCGACACAACATCCCAAAAAGACAGCAAGGGCATACTTGGCAAACGCATGTGGTATGCTTTGGCACGCAATATGGTTCAGCGTACCAACCAGCGCTTTGGCTCAAAAGACCAGGGACACTTCCGTGTTAGTCCGCTGCTTAATCCGCTTTACTTCAGTTATAGTTCGCAGCGTGGACTGACTTATCGTCTTGACATTCGTTGCAATTATTACTTCAGCAACAACCAGATGTTGGAGACTCGCTTTAAGTTGGGGTATGCCTTCAAGCAGAAACAGTTCTACTTCGACTTTCCATTCACCTTCTATATTGACCGCAAGCATGATGCCTATATACGCACAGAATGGGCGAGTGGCAGGCATATAACCAATTCGGAAGTAGTGGATGCGATAAAGCACGAGCGTGGCGACAGTATCGACTGGGACAAGCTGAACCTTAAATACTTTCGCAACCATATGTTTCGTCTGTCAGCACATTATGATCCATCGCCTAAATGGGGCTTGGAGACGGGTTTGCTTGTACACAAGCGCACAGCAATAGACCGTAGTGCGTTTGATGTGGCAGGTCGTCCGGCAGCTTATACATCAGTAGCGCCTATCTTTGAGCTTACATATCGCCCTATAGGATATAACGGACCAATCTTTACAGCCGATTACGAGCGTAGCATAAAAGGCTTTTGGGGCTCAAACCTTGCATACGAGCGAGTGGAGATAGACGGGCAATACAAGTATAAATTGTCTGCACTTAGCTATTTGCAGATGCGTGCCGGAACGGGTTTCTACACGCATAAGGGCAAGGACAGCTACTTTCTTGACTATAGAAACTTTAGAGAGGAGAACATACCAGGTGGATGGAATGACGACTGGGCTTGCTCCTTTGAGCTTCTGAATAGTGGATGGTACAATGCCTCAGAGTATTATGTGCGAGCCAATGTGGCATACGAATCGCCTTTGCTATTGCTGTCGTGGGTGCCTATAGCCGGACGTCTTGTGGAGAAGGAACGCCTATACGTCAATGCTCTTAGTGTTAGACATCTGCATCCATACGTAGAGTATGGTTACGGATTCTCGTGCCGTGCCTTCTCGTTGGCAGCCTTCTTAGCACAACGCAATTGGCGTGTTGATGGATTTACCGTACGTGTAGGTTTTGAGCTATTCCGTCATTGGTAAGGCAAATAATAAGCAAAACATATTGTACATCCAACAATTTGTATTAACTTTACAGCCGTATAAATACAATATGGCACAACAATACTAACATCTAAACCCAAAACTTATGAAAATTAAGCATCTTAAAGTGTCGGCTCTTTTTATGACAGCAGCCTTGTTGACATCGTCTTGCGTCGGCTCTTTCTCATTGTTCAACCGCGTGGCAAAGTGGAACATGCGCGCAACCAACTGTAAATTCCTTAACGAAATCATCTTCTTGCTTATATCTCCAGCATATGCAGTGTGTACAGTTGTCGATGCTCTTGTACTCAATACCATCGAATTCTGGACAGGCAATAACCCATTGGCGCAGAAGGTAGGCACAACACAGGACATTATGGGTCAGGACGGACGCTATTATGCCGTTACTACATTGAAGGACGGATATGAGATAAAGAATCCTGAGGGTGAGATAATACGCTTTGTTTACGACAAGAAGAACAATTCGTGGTCGCAGATTCAGGATGGCAAGAAGACTGAGGTTTTCCGTTTTAATAACGATGGAACCATTCAGGCTCATCTAAACGATGGCAGCACTATACGTGTTACACCAGACGCAGCTGGCTTGTTTGAGACTCGTATGGCTGTAAGCGGAGCTTGCTTCTATGCTACACGCTAATAAACAAACGTTTATACAACATAAGGCACAAATATAAGAGGGTGTGTCAAAATAGGAGTTAACGGAAGTTTGGGCTTCGCCCGAAGTTAACGGAAGTTAGCGGACATATGTA
>URDM01000052.1 GCA_900546575.1 uncultured Prevotella sp. | reverse complement strand
TTGGCGTATACTTAAGGGCAAATGGATAAGACCGATAGATTACGAGACTACGGACTCGCTTTTCTATTGTACGAACATGGCCTTGGCGTCTGTGGGTACGAACTTATTCGTGAATTATTCATATTTATAAAATTAATTTTGAACAGTTACTTATATGTGGGGAGCATATTGTCCCAGTCGTATTTCTGACCCTTTAATTCGCCTGCAACCGTCAACTCGTGTGTTGAAGTCTTGTATTCATTAATGTCGGCTTTTAGTTCATTGGGATATTTCCAATACATCATTACCTGCGCCATAGCAGTAGCTACGCATCCTGTTGCCGACAGATTGGTGCCGTCGTATTTAGGACACATGTTGTTATAAGGCTCTGATTGATTCCACTTTATATCGCCCAGCAACGGACTTACGGCTGTAGTTGCACGTGTGTTGTTGGCGCGCAGAGCTTTGGCTTCAGCTATATTCTTTATAGCTGAGGCGTTGCCTTGCTTCATAGCTTCAATCGTAGCACGATAATTGTTGAGAAATGCTGCCATTGCAGCAGGCATATTGTTGGCATCGTAGGTTCCATGGTCGGCATAGCCAACAATCTCGGGCATGTCGTCATCGCCCGAAACGATAGCAAATCCTTTGTTTTCGCCAAATGGGAAAACGTAGTAGGGAGACACGGCAGTTGTGGTTCCGCCATTCATTGAGGGAGCTTTGGCAGCTGCCTTTTTGTCAATCTTTATGCCAAGCAATGCCGCTTTGCGTTCAGCTATGGCTTTTGCTTGGCTGAAAGTACGTGGAGAGGCTAACGCCGATGTGCTGACAAACAACATTATCAGCAACGATAATAGGTATAGTCTTTTCATATATTAATTGTTTATGGTTTATTTCTCATTATCGTTTGACATGTATGTATAAACAAACATGGTTTTTGTGTTTAGTGTGTTTGGGTATTGTTGTGTTGGTAAAGCAACGATACAAATTTAGTGTAAAAATAAAAAATACGCAAACATTTGAGCCCTTAATAACCATATTGAACTCAAATATTTGCGTATTTGTTGCTTTTATGTTTTAAAGTGGAGATTGTTTTGTTAGAAGATTCCCCACTTCTTCTTGCGCTTTGGAGCCTCGTGCGAATTGAGCGAAGGACGTGCGTTGCGTATCACGTCATTCCATGTCATATTGTTGTGCACCATCTGATAGATCATTCCCCAGTCGGGCAAACCTCCAAGATTGCGGTCGTCGATAAACAGGTCGGCTTTCAGCTTGCGTGAGAAGTGATTGTTGTTGGCCATCGTTTCTTCCGGATAGTCGCGGTTGACAGCATAAAACTCAATGCCACGTTCGCGACACCAGTTGACAGCTTCGTCCAAAAGCTTGCCCTCACGTACGCTCCATAATATTACTTTATGGCGTTCGGCAATGAGCATACGAATCGTTTCGGTAGCGAAAGGAATCTCCTCGCCAATTGCTGGATATTTATGTTCGACAATAGTACCGTCGAAATCTAATGCAATTACCATATATATATAATGTGTATGCTTATTATATAATTATCGTTTGTATTATGATTTTATCGACTTGTCGTTCTTATTGCCATAGCCACTATTGCTGTAGTTGCCATAACTGCCGTACGAACTAAAGCTTCCATGGCCCACATTGCTTCCACTATTGCCGTATTTGCCGTACTTGCCGTACTTGCCATAGCCGTAATAGTAGCCGTACTTCTTCTTCGACATGTCGATGCCGTTGATAGCGATAGACACCTTAGGCAGCTTATTGTCTGCACTCAGGCCGTTGATAAGGTTGAAACTTGACTTTGGAGTGTAGTCAGCACGACACATATATACTGTAAGATCGGCAACACGGGCTATCTGCAATGTGTCAGTAACAAGTCCTACAGGGGCTGTATCGACAATTATGTAGTCGTATTTCTGCTTTAGTATGTCGAATATATCGTCGAGCGACTTGCGTGTTACAAGCTCGGCTGGGTTTGGCGGGATAGGTCCTGCCATCAAGAGGTCGAGGTTCTTGTTGACGCCTGAAGGTATAATCTGGCTGTCAATGTCAGCTTCTGTAGGCGCAGACTTGACAAGCAGGTTGGTAATACCATGTCGATAGTCGTTGATTTCGAACAGTTCGGCGAGTCGAGGCTTGCGTATGTCAAGACCTATAAGTATAACTTTCTTGTCGAGCAGAGCAAAGCTTACTGCCAGGTTGGCTGCTGTGAACGTCTTGCCTTCGCCCGATGAGGTAGATGTGAACATCACAGTCTTCTTGCCTTCGGGCAACAGGAACTGGATATTACTACGCATTGAGCGGAATATTTCTTCCATAAGATTGTTCTCGTTCTCATGTATCACGATGTCGGCCTTGGTCTTTGCAGTGTCGCTTGCAATTGCAACGTCACCGATAATGGGCAGCGACGTGAGGCTTGCTACATCATCGTGGCCCTCAATCTTGTATCGGAAGAAGTTGATGATGAACAGTATTCCGACTGGAATAGCAAGACCAAGAACAAGTGCAATGAGAAGTATGATAGCACCCTTAGGGCTTATCTTGCCATTGAATTGAGGTTCGTCAATCAGCTTACCCTTATCGGCTGTGGCAGCAAGCGAGATGGAGTTTTCCTCACGTTTTTGTAGCAACATAAGGTACAGACCCGATTTTACCTCCTGCTGGCGACCTATCTGAGTAAGAATACGTTCCTGTTCAGGGGTAGAAGCAATCTGGCTTGCATAGGTGTTGAACTGCTGTTGAATGCTGTTTCGCTGAATTTCGTTGTTGCGTTGAGCCTGACTCATAGCACGACGAATGCTCGATGTCAGTTCGTCGAGTTGTGCTGTGAGCGGCAATACGGCTGGAGATGTCTCGCTTGCACTACGCAACAGGCGGTTGCGCTGCATTACAATCTCATTGTATTTGTTGATGAGGTTGGCTGCAGTAGGGTCGGTCAAGCCTACATTAGAAGGCAGAGTCTGGTACTTGTTAGACGGTTCGTTCATGTACTCGGTGATGCTATACAGCAGTTCTATCTGTGTATTCATCTCTGCAAGTTTCTGATTGAATGCGTCGGTATTGGTTACTGCCGATGTAGAATTTATCTTCGGGTCGACGATACGATAATGGCGTTTGGTTGATTCGAGGTTGCCTTCAGTCTGTCCAAGCTCGCTGTTGATTTTCTCCAGACGAGTATTGATGAACTGTTCGGTGCGCAGAGCTATCTCGTTCTTGTCCTCATTGGCCTGACGGTTGTAGCATTCAGCCAACTGCTTAAGATAGTCGGTGGCACGTTTGGGCATTTCGTCATTCAATACAAGCTGTGCTATAGTCGTAGTCTTTGAAGTCTGGCTTACAGAAAGGCTCTTCGTATATTTCACGGCAGCCATAGTTGGCGACATGATACAAATCTTCAGAACCTTGCCTTCGGGCAGAGCTTTGGCTTCGGTGCGCTTTAGCGAGATGATGCCGACGCTTGTATTGATGCTGAAAGGCAGACGGTCGGCGGTACGGTCAATGGTATATTTCATCGGCTTGGCGCTTTCGTCGTAGTCAGATACCTTCTGGTATTTACCCGTAATGTGGTATTTGCCATCCTGATATGTGACTTCAAGGAATATTGGGAACTTGAGTTTCTCAAGATGTATAGGGTCAATATCGGCGCTTATCGGCTCATTACCATATATAATATTATCCTTGATGTTTCCCTCTTTCTTATAAGTGACATAAAGTTTGAGGTCGCGGCAAGTCTGTTCGGCAAGTCTTGCCGACTTAAGTATCTCCATCTCGTTGTCAATACCAGTAGAGTTGGTCATGATGCCGAGTGTGCTTGATGTCATCAATGCGCTCTTGCCCGAGCGTGAAGTTTGAGAGTCGTCGTCCTTGATAAGCAACTTTGCGCTTGCCTGATATACTGGAGTGGCGTATCTCAGATAGCAGAACGCTACTCCAAGACATACGATTACTGACAATACAAACCACTGCCAGTTGAGTACTAGTGTCTTGTATACGAGTTGTAGATTGATTGACGATGACTCTTCTACGTTTTGTTGGGAATTGTTTTGTCCAATCTTGTTGTTCTCTTCCATTTCTTTGGGTATATTATAACTCTTTGAATTTTGTTTTGGCGGTGCTGCCGCATTATGTAATAAAGTGTTGTTTATGCTACGGCTTAGCCCTCCTCGGCAAGTCGCAGCAAGTATTTGCCATATTCGTTTTTGCTCATTGGCTCTGCCACTTCCTTGAGTCGCTGTGCGGTTATCCACCCTTTCTTGTATGCTATTTCTTCAAGACACGCCACCTTAAGGCCCTGACGCTTCTCAATGACCTCAATGAATGTGCTTGCTTCTGACAAACTGTCGTGTGTTCCGGTGTCAAGCCATGCAAAACCGCGTTGCAATGTCTTTACCTTCAGGTTGTCCTGCTTCAGATATTCTTGGTTTACTGTAGTGATTTCAAGCTCTCCTCGCTTGCTTGGCTTTATTGTCTTGGCGATGTTTACTACGCTGTTGGGGTAGAAATAAAGTCCAACCACAGCGTAGTTGCTCTTCGGATGTTCGGGTTTCTCCTCGATACTGAGGCAATTGCCGTTGCTGTCAAACTCGGCAACACCATAACGCTCAGGGTCGTTGACGTAATAACCGAACACAGTAGCGTTGCCTTCCTTCTCGGCATTGAGCACACTCTCATGCAGAAGTTGTGAGAATCCGGCACCATAGAATATATTGTCGCCCAATACAAGGCATACAGAATCATCGCCAACAAACTCCTCGCCAATGATAAAAGCCTGAGCCAGACCGCCAGGATAGGGCTGTTCGGCATACTCAAAGCGTACGCCAAAGTCGCTGCCATCGCCCAACAGGCGCTTGAACGACGGAAGATCGGCTGGAGTAGATATGATAAGAATGTCCTTAATATCTGCAAGCATGAGCACTGATATAGGATAATATATCATCGGCTTGTCGAATATTGGTATAAGCTGCTTGCTTATACCCTTGGTGATAGGGTAGAGGCGCGTACCCGATCCACCTGCTAAAACGATTCCTTTCATGTATAGGTGGTTTGGTTGTATTACTATTTTTAATAACTAATGTGTTAAATGTGTACAAAGATACTACTTTTTGTTGGTTTACGATGTGTTTGGAGCTTTAAAAATATAATATGTTACTAAAAAGGACAAATATTGTAGCATAGGGGATGAAAAAGCTTGTCTGTTTGATATTTTTTTGTAATTTTGCAAGAAATAATCATCAAAATATAAAGATAATCAAACATTATAAAATCAATTATGGGACTTTTTTCAAAGATTTTCGGAAAGAAAAACGACGATAAAAACACTGGTGGAATGGAAGACTACATGAATCTTGTGCGTGTGTACTTCCAGGCTACGATAGCTTCTAATGTCGGTATCACCAACCTTGCGGCTCTGCCCGACCTCAGAGTGTTCAAAACCACGCTTCATGTTCCTACAGTTAACAACAAGCTTGGAGTAGGTGAGAAGACCGCTTGTCGCAAGATGATGAAGGAAATATACGGCACCGACGACAGCTTCTTTAAGGAAATAGACCAGAGTGTACGCAAGAACTGCCGCAAACTGCAGGATGTGCAGGCTTATCTCGTGCAGTTTCAGGGCTTCACACAGGACTTGATGATGCTTATGGGCAACCTTATGAAATTCAAGCTTCGTCTGCCTTCAATATTCAAGAGTGCTCTGTACAAGATGACCGAGAAGACAGTTGACGGCATATTCAACAAGAACGACTATACCGATGCAGCCGTATTGAAGTCGGTTGTTGCCGTACGCCAATACAACCATCGTCTCGGCTTTACACAGAAGTGGACAACTGACTTTGTATATCAGGTGGTAATGCTTGCCAAGAAAGAACCCAAGGCGGCAGAAGACGAAACGACAAAAAAATAAAAAGGCAGAAGTATAGAAAACTGTCGATATTTTTGTGACATTCACAAAAATAAACTAATTTTGTAATCAAAACGTAGCAAAATGGAAGCTGACTCCAATTCTATCAACCTTTTCACTACACGTGTCAGGCAGATGATACTTCAGTATAATGAACTGAAGGAAAGGAATACTGCTTTGCAGGCCACTATTGACAGCCATGCTGCCAAAGTGGACGCGTTGGAGAAGCAGCTTGCACAACTGCGTGCAGACTACGATAGTCTTAAACTGGCACGTATGGTGACTATTACCGACGGTGATATGGAGACAGCGCAAAAGCGTATAGCACGCCTGATACGCCAAGTCGACAAGTGCATAACGCTGCTCGGCGAGAGCGACAAGTAGAAGTCGCACTGCCAACCGACGACAGCAATGCGTCAGCAGTAGCCCGTGTGCCAAATCATTCCAGAGCAATATGGCTGAGGACAAACAGGAGAAACTTAGGATAAGGCTGCATGTCTATGATACGGACATACCAGTCAACGTGCGTCCGGAGGACGAACCGTTGTATCGCGATGCCGCAACTCTTATCACAAGTACGATAAATACGTATGCAGCGAGATATAAAGGACCCGTAAACATGAAGGAAATCTTTTATATGGCGCTCGTTGACATAGCCCTGCGCTATGAGATGGAGCTGTCGCGCAACGATACCAAGCCTTATCGTGACGTAATCTCACAATTGACTTCGGAAATAGAGGATGCTCTGAAGGTGTAAGCCTGAAGGGTAGTAGTTTTGTGCTGTTAGACTTAATCGGTAGATTGAACATGCATAATCTGCACAACAAACCAGCAGAATCTGCACGACAAAAGAAATAACTGAAACATAATAAAGTAATAAGTAATAAGAAAATATGTTTGGTATATTAATCGCAGCCTTGGTGGCACTCGTCGTAGTGCTTGCCGCAGGCTATGCTGTTTTCCGCTATATAAAGGGAAAATATAATGAAATGATAGCAGCCGCCGTTAAGGAGGCTGAAGTTTTGAAAGAGAAAAAGCTTCTGGAGGTAAAGGAGAAGTTCCTCAACAAGAAGTCGGAACTTGAAAAGGAGGTGCAGCAGCGCAACCAGAAGATTCAGCAGAACGAGAACCGTCTGAAGCAGCGTGAGATTTCGCTCAATCAGCGACAGGAGGAACTTGGACGCCGTAAGCAGGAGGTTGAGCAGTGCCAGCAGCGCATTGACAACGAGAAGAAACTTCTGGCTATCAAGCAGGAGGAGCTTGACAAGATGCAGACCAAGGAACGCGAGAAGCTTGAAGAACTCTCTGGACTGAGCGCAGAGGAAGCTAAGAACCGCCTTGTAGAGAGCTTGAAGGATGAAGCCCGTACCGATGCCGCAAGCTACATCAACGAGATTATGGATGAGGCAAAGCTCAACGCCAATACACAGGCTAAGAAAATCGTCATCCAGACAATTCAGCGCGTGGCTACCGAGACCGCTATCGAGAATTCGGTAAGCGTATTCCATATCGACAACGACGAAGTTAAGGGTCGTATCATCGGTCGTGAGGGACGCAACATACGCGCTCTTGAGGCTGCCACCGGTGTGGAAATCGTAGTAGACGACACTCCAGAGGCTATCGTGATATCAGCCTTTGACCCCGTACGTCGTGAAGTTTGCCGCTTGGCTTTGCATCAGCTTGTAGCCGACGGACGTATTCATCCTGCACGTATCGAGGAAGTTGTGGCTAAGGTAAAGAAGCAGCTTGACAACGAAATAATCGAAACCGGTAAGCGTACAGCCATCGACCTTGGCATACACGGACTGCATCCCGAACTCATACGTATTGTCGGCAAGATGAAGTATCGTTCGTCTTACGGTCAGAATCTTCTGCAGCACGCACGCGAGACAGCCAATCTCTGTGCTGTTATGGCTGCTGAGCTTGGTCTTAATCCCAAGAAGGCGAAGCGAGCAGGCTTGTTGCACGATATAGGTAAGGTGCCTGACGAGGAGAGCGAATTGCCGCACGCACTCTATGGTGCCAAGATTGCCGAGAAGTATAAGGAGAAACCGGACATCTGCAATGCCATTGGCGCTCACCACGATGAAATGGAGATGAACACATTGTTGGCTCCTATCGTTCAGGTGTGCGATGCTATCTCTGGTGCACGACCCGGTGCACGTCGTGAAATCGTAGAGGCTTACATCAAGCGCCTTAACGATCTCGAGGCAATAGCAATGTCTTATCCTGGCGTGACAAAGACATATGCCATACAGGCTGGTCGTGAGTTGCGCGTAATTGTGGGTGCCGACAAGATGGACGATAAGGAAACAGAGAAGTTGTCGGGCGAGATTGCCAATAAGATACAGACCGAAATGACTTATCCGGGTCAGGTAAAGATTACCGTAATACGCGAAACACGTTCGGTAGCTTACGCCAAGTAAATACTGAAAAACGAAGATATAGCGAAAGCCCCCAAGAAGTTTTATGCTTCTTGGGGGCTTTCGCTGTTTTGTATATATATAATGCTTGCTTGCATAGATGTTATGCTTGTTTGCTTATATAAATGCTTGTTTGCGTAGATGTAATGCTTGTTTGCATATATATATAATAATGTGTATTTAGGGCGTTTCCCTTTCGTTTTTCAGAAGGAGTCCTTTTGGGTTGTAAAAGGAGTCCTTTTGGAATGCAAAAGGACCCCTTTTGGAATGTAAAACGAATCCTTTTGGAATGTAAAAGGAGTCCTTCTGATAGTGTGGCAAATCTCGTTGTGAAATATATTGTGATATGACGTCTACTGCTATTCAATAATCGCTACTTGCTTACGATGTAGTTCATGACGTTGGCAGGTGGTCGTTTGGCAGCCAGTTCGCCCTTCATAAACTCCATGTATGGGGCTATGTGCTTGAAGAACTTGTGATAGCCGGCACACAGATAGTTGAGTCCCGGATTGCCGTAGCGGTCGTTTATGAATCGGTTTTTGGGACATTCGCCGTGGCATGCGAACAGAACGTCGCACTCCTTGCATTGCTGCGGAAGCATCTCTTTCTTCATACGGGCAAACTCGCGTTGCTTGGCTGAGTACATCATCTGCGTCACTGTGCTTTCGCGAAGGTTGCCGAGGCGATGCTCGGGATAGACGAAGTGGTCGCATGAGTACACGTCACCGTTGTATTCCATTACTCCAGCGTGTCCGCATTCGGCTGCCATTGTACACAGTCCTGGGGCAACGCCAACCCAATTGGCAAGTGCGCTGTCAAACAGCTGTATGAAATATTCGCCCACGTCGTGACGCACCCATTCGTCGAATATGGTGCAGAGGAATGTGCCCCACTGTTCAGCTGTAATGCTGAAGTCGGCCATTTGTCCTCCTTCGGTCATGCCCGGAGCGAGCTGTAGTCCGTCGGCACGGTCGTCGACTATGCGCTCCACGATAGGAGTGAACTGTATGAAGTGGCAGTTTATGTCCTTGAAGAAGTGGTAGAACTCAAGCGGATGCTCTACATTCAGGTTGTTGACAACGGCAAGAGCGTTCCATTCCACATTGTATTTATTGAGCAGTCGTATGCCACGCATTACCTGGTTCCATGTAGGCCTGCCCGTAGCAGTCTTGCGATAGGCGTCGTGAAACTCCTGCGGTCCGTCAATCGATATGCCTACAAGGAAGTTGTTGTCGTGGAAGAATTTGCACCATTCGTCGGTGAGCATAGTGGCATTGGTCTGTATGCAGTTGTCGATGCGTCGGCCTCTGGCATACTGTTGTTGCAGTCGCAGTGCCTTCTTATAGAACGATATGGGACGCATCAGTGTCTCGCCGCCGTGCCATGTGAACATCACTTCGGGCATTGTCTGTGCTTCGATATATTCCTTTATGAATTTTTCGAGCAGCTGGTCGCTCATTATATGCTTCTCGTTGTTGTCGTATAATTTGCTTTTTTCGAGGTAATAGCAGTACTTGCAACGTAGATTGCAAAGACTGCCCGCCGGTTTAGCCATAAGATATACCGGGCGGGCAAACGGGTTTATAGTTGGCATTTCTTGATTTTGTTATTTAGTTATTTCTCCGCAGAGGTTGCGGTTCATGAGTGTTCTTATTACGTTGCTGTCGGTATAGTGGCCTTGCAGGAACATCAGTTTTGCCACGGCGCTTTCTACTGTCGAGTCGTATCCGGTCACAATGCCTGCGTCTTTGAGCTGATAGCTTGCTTCGTATCGTCCCATCTTGACGCTTCCTGCTACACACTGGCTTATGTTTACAACAGTCACACCGCGTCGTGTTGCTTCTTTAAGGAGTTGTTGCAGCCATGGTTTTTGTGGTGCATTGCCGCTGCCGAAGCTACGCAGTACGATGCCTCGCAGTTCGGGAGCTTCAAGTACGTGTCGCACGATGTTCTGCTGTATGCCAGGAAACAGCGAGAATACCACTACGTTGGGGTCCATGGCGAAGTGTGGTATCATCGGTTTGGTGAAGTCGCGTTTTAGGATGTAGTGCTTGTTGAAGCTGAACTCCACTCCAGCATCACAAAGATGGGGATAGTTGAACGAATTGAATGCGTCGAAGCCGTCGGCGTTCTGCTTTGTACATCTGTTGCCTCTAAGCAGTCGTCCGTTGAAGTAGATGCATACCTCTGGCACCATTGCATGTCCTTCTTCGTCTTTGATGCTTGCAAGTTCTATACTTGTGACGAGATTTTCCTTTCCGTCTGTGCGCAATTGTCCAATAGGCAATTGCGATCCGGTTAGGATTACGGGTTTGGTGAGGTTTTCGAGCATAAATGACAGGGCACTTGCTGTGTATGCCATGGTGTCGGTGCCGTGCAATATGACGAATCCGTCATATTTGTTGTAGTTGTCGGCAATGATGCGTACGAGTTGGGCCCAGCGTCTCAGCGACATGTCCGACGAGTCGATAGGGGGTGTAAACTGGTATGTGTCTATGTCTGTTTGAAGGTAGGCAAACTCCGGAAGGTTTTCTATCAAATGCTCGAAGTTAAGCGGCTCGAGCGCTCCCGTCATGGGATTGCGTCCCATACCAATCGTGCCGCCGGTGTATATCAGCAGCACTTTGTTCTGTCGAGAGTAGGCTTTGTCGTGGTTCATTTTATAAAAGTAGTGTTTCTACTCGCAAAATTACTATAAAAAAGTGACATTATGTCAACTCAACCAAAGTTTTTACGCTTATTCTAAGGTTTTATATTGTTAAAATGAAATTGTTTTAGGGGCTGTGAAATTATTTGTTGAAAACTTTGTCAGTGTCAGAAATAAGTAGTATTTTTGCAGAAGCAAATTGAATGCGGTTAGCTATACATTATTTAATATATATGAAGAAGATAATCTTTCCTATATTTTTGCTTATGGTAGTTTTGTTGCTGAACGGTTGTTCATCAGCAAAAAAAGTTGCTTATTTCCAGAATATTGATACGCTGAGTCTTGCCGCTTCGGCTGGGTTGTACGATGCCCACATTATGCCGAAGGACGAGCTTACTATAACCGTTGTTACATCAGACCCTGAAGCGAGCCGTCCGTTCAATCTTTCAGTACAGAATACACTTGGTAATGGTGGCAACTTGAGCAGCGGTTCGGGTGCATTGCTCACCTATCTTGTTGACAATAGTGGCAATATCGATTTTCCCGTTGTGGGCAAGTTGCACGTTGCAGGCATGACAAAGACCGAATGCGAGAAGCTCATCGGCGAGAAGGTAGCGCCCTATCTCTCAAACGAGGAGCATCCCGTAGTGACTGTCAATATGTCGAGCTATCGCATTACCGTTGCCGGTGAGGTGACCAGTCCTAAGGTAGTGCCGGTGACAACACAGAAGATGAGCGTGCTTGAGGCTTTGGCACAGGCAGGCGACCTTACCATTTATGGTCGTCGTGACAATGTGTTGCTCATTCGCGAGACTGCTACCGGTCAGAAGGAAGTACATCGTCTGAATCTTAATGATGCCAATATTATCAACTCGCCGTACTATTATGTACAGCAGAACGACTATATATACGTAGAGCCCAATGGTGTGAAGTCAAAGAACTCAGCTATCGGCTCTTCAACGACTTTGTGGTTCTCATTCGTGAGCATCTTGACGTCGGTGGCTTCTTTGTTGGTTAATATTATACGAAACTAAATATATTGGTTGAGCGTTGGGCTGTTTGCTTGACGCTTAATTTTTATACATATGCAATCTGTGTGTACGCACAGACACCAAAAAGATAATCAAATCTTCGATAAATACACGCTATTGCAACTTGTCACGTTACATAATGACGATACTGGCAATTACTGCATCTATTTAAGAAAAAGAGTTATATTAAGTAAAGTTAAGGAACCGTGGAACCACTAAAACATGAATGTGGCGTAGCAATGATCAGATTGCTCAAGCCACTTGAGTACTATCAACAGAAGTATGGTACTTGGATGTTCGGACTAAACAAGCTCTATCTGATGATGGAGAAGCAGCACAACCGTGGCCAGGAAGGAGCTGGCATGGCATGTGTGAAGCTTGACGGACAACCTGGAACGGAATATATGTTCCGTGAACGTGCTGAGGGTAAGGATGCCATAACCGAGATATTCGGACGTGTGCAGAAAGAATTTGCCCGATTGTCGCCCGAACTGCTTGCCGATGCCGACTTTGCCAAAGAGCATATGCCGTTTGCCGGTGAGCTATATATGGGACATCTGCGCTATTCCACGACCGGAAAGAAGGGACTCTCATATGTCCATCCTTTCCTGCGTCGCAACAACTGGCAGGCAAAGAACCTGTGCATCTGCGGCAACTTCAATATGACTAATATCGACGAGATATTCCAGAAGATGCTGACGCGAGGCATGTTCCCGCGTATCTACAGCGACGGATATACGCTGCTCGAACTGATGGGGCATCGACTCGACCGCGAGGCTGAACGCAACTATGTTGATGCAAAGGCCAAAGGACTCGAGGGAATGGAGATAACACATTATATAGATGAGCATATGGACATGGCCAACGTGCTGCGCACGTCGATGCCCGACTTTGATGGTGGCTATGTAATGTGCGGACTGACGGGCTCCGGTGAGATGTTCTCAATGCGCGACCCTTGGGGTATTCGTCCTGCGTTCTACTATGCCAACGACGAATTCGTTGCAGTAGCGTCTGAGCGTCCTGTACTTCAGACGACGTTCGACTTGGAATGTGAAGACATTCAGGAACTCAACCCAGGTCAGGCTCTGCTTGTAAGCCGTCAGGGCGAGGTGCGTATGGAGCAGATACTGCAGCAACGAGGCGACTCTGCATGTTCGTTCGAGCGCATTTACTTCAGCCGCGGTTCTGACAGAGACATCTATCGTGAGCGCAAACGCCTTGGCGAACTGCTGCGCAAGCCGGTATTGGATGCAGTAGACGGCGACATAGACCATACTGTGTTCTCGTTCATTCCGAATACAGCTGAGGTGGCTTACTACGGATTGCTTTCCGGATTCAAGAAATATAGCAACGAGCTTAAGGTGAAGCGCATCCAACAGCTCGACCATAAACCCACCGACGAGGAACTGCACGCTATACTCGACACATACGTGCGTTCGGAGAAGGTGGCTATAAAGGACATCAAGCTGCGCACATTCATCACCGAGGGCAACTCGCGTAATGACCTTGCGTCGCATGTCTACGACATCACTTACGGCTGCATAGAGCCTTATGTCGACAACCTCGTCGTGATAGACGACTCTATAGTGCGCGGCACAACGCTCAAGGAGAGCATTCTGCGCATACTCGACCGCCTGCACCCGAAGAAGATTGTCATCGTGTCGTCGGCTCCGCAGATACGCTATCCCGACTATTACGGCATCGATATGCCGCGTTTGGAGGAGTTCTGCGTGTTCCGTGCAACGATGGAACTTATAAAGGAACGTGGCATGCAAGACCTGCTGAAGCGGGTGTACGAGTCGTGCAAACTCGAACTTCTCAAACCGAAGGAGATGATGCGCAACTGTGTGCGCGACGTATACAAGCCTTTCACTATCGATGAGATAAACACTAAGATAGTTGAGATGCTGCGTCCTGAGGGACTGGAGACACCGGTTGAGCTTGTATATCAGTCAATCGACGGACTGCATGAGGCCATCCCCGACCATAAGGGCGACTGGTATTTCACGGGTAAGTATCCTACACCAGGCGGCACAAAGCTCTGCAATCAGGCATTCGTCAACTATATGGAGAAGCTGATGTAATAGGAGATGTAGGCTTACGGCCTTGTTTCCACAACGCGCCCTGAAAGGGCAAAAGTATATAATAAACAACACTTTTGCGCTTTCAGGGCGTCTGTGCGCGATAAAGTGGAGGAGGGTGTCGGCCTCTGCTGCAACGATGAAATAGTGAAACTAAAAGAACAATAACGAGAAAATATAACTATGAGAAATGTAACTTTAGTATTGGAAGACGGAACCAAGTTCCATGGTAAGTCATTTGGTTATGAGGCACCTGTGGCTGGAGAGGTCGTTTTCAACACGGCGATGATGGGTTATCCTGAGTCGTTGACCGACCCTTCTTATGCAGGACAGCTCATGACTCTGACATATCCGCTTGTAGGTAACTATGGCGTGCCTCCTTTCTCAATCGAGGAGAACGGACTGCCCACGTTCATGGAGAGTGACAAAATCTACGCTTCGGCTATTATCGTGGCTGACTATAGTGAGGAGTACAGCCACTGGAATGCCGTTGAGAGCCTTGCTGAATGGCTTAAGCGCGAGCACGTGCCTGGTATAACCGGCATCGACACTCGTGAACTGACCAAGGTGTTGCGCGAGCATGGTGTTATGATGGGCAAGATCATTTTCGACGACGAACCCGAGAATGTCCCGACTGCCGAGTATGCTGGAGTTAACTTTGTCGACAAGGTGAGCTGCAAGGAGATTGTACGCTACAATGAGGGTGCCGGCAAGAAGGTTGTTCTCGTAGACTGTGGCGTTAAGGCCAACATCATACGTTGTCTTATCAACCGCGGTTGTGAGGTTATTCGTGTGCCTTGGAACTACGACTATACCGACATGGAGTTTGACGGACTCTTCCTTGCCAATGGTCCTGGTGACCCTGACATGTGTGAGGCTGCCGTTAAGATTATCCAGAAACAGATGAGCCTTTCCGACAAGCCTATCTGTGGTATCTGTATGGGCAACCAGCTACTTGCTAAGGCTGCAGGTGCTCACATCTATAAACTCAAGTATGGTCATCGTTCGCACAACCAGCCAGTTCGTATGGTTGGCACCGAGAAGTGCTTCGTTACATCACAGAACCACGGTTATGCTGTTGACGCTAAGACACTTGGTGCTGACTGGGAGGAATTGTTCGTAAATATGAACGACGGTTCTAACGAGGGCATCCGCCATAAGTCAAAGCCTTGGTTCTCAAGCCAGTTCCATCCGGAGGCATGCTCAGGTCCGGTAGACACCGAGTTCATGTTCGACAAGTTTGTGGAAGCATTGGGCTAAGTGAAGAGTGAAGAACGAAAAGTGAAAAATCCAAATGTTTAAGTTTCGTGTTTACGGCATAGCCAAATAAACATTAAACATTAATCATTAAACATTAGAATAAATGAAAGACGAAAATATAAAGAAAGTATTGTTGCTCGGTTCGGGTGCCTTGAAGATTGGCGAAGCGGGCGAGTTCGACTATTCTGGCTCTCAGGCTCTGAAGGCTCTGCGTGAGGAGGGTGTGAAGACTGTGCTCATCAACCCTAACATCGCTACTGTGCAGACATCAGAGGGTGTTGCCGACCAGATATATTTCCTTCCCGTTCAGCCTCACTTCGTTGAGGAGGTTATCAAGAAGGAGCGTCCCGACGGCATTCTGCTCTCGTTCGGTGGACAGACTGCGCTCAACTGCGGTGTTGAACTCTATCGTCAGGGTATCCTCGAGAAGTATAACGTGAAGGTGCTTGGTACTCCGGTTCAGGCTATTATGGACACAGAGGACCGTGAGCTCTTCGTTCAGAAGCTCGACGAAATCAACGTTAAGACTATCAAGAGCGAGGCTTGCGAGAATATGGAGCAGACCCGTAAGGCTGCTGCAGAGCTTGGCTATCCGGTTATTATACGTGCCGCTTACGCTCTCGGTGGACTCGGTTCTGGTTTCGCAGATAACGAAGAAGAACTCGTTAAGCTTGCCGAGAAGGCTTTCTCTTTCTCTCCGCAGGTATTGGTTGAGAAGAGCTTGAAGGGATGGAAGGAGATTGAGTATGAGGTAGTGCGCGACCGCTACGACAACTGTATCACCGTATGTAACATGGAGAACTTCGACCCTCTGGGTATCCACACCGGCGAGTCGATCGTTATTGCTCCTTCACAGACTCTTACCAATTCAGAGTATCACAAGCTTCGTGCCCTTGCCATCAAGATTATCCGTCACATCGGTATCGTAGGTGAGTGTAACGTGCAGTATGCTTTCGACCCACAGTCGGAGGATTATCGTGTTATCGAGGTGAACGCTCGCTTGAGCCGTTCGTCAGCTCTTGCTTCTAAGGCCACCGGTTATCCTTTGGCTTTTGTTGCTGCCAAGCTTGGTATGGGCTACGGATTGTTCGAGTTGAAGAACTCTGTAACCAAGACCACATCAGCATTCTTTGAGCCTGCGCTCGACTATGTAGTCTGCAAGATTCCACGTTGGGACCTTTCTAAGTTCCGTGGTGTAGACAAGGAGTTGGGTTCTTCAATGAAGTCGGTTGGTGAGGTTATGGCTATCGGTCGCAATTTTGAGGAAGCTATCCAGAAGGGTCTGCGTATGATAGGCCAGGGCATGCACGGTTTCGTTGAGAACAAGGAACTTGAGATTGAAGATATTGACGCAGCTTTGCGCGAGCCTACCGACAAGCGTGTGTTTGTCATCTCTAAGGCTATGCACAAGGGTTATACAGTCGACCAGATTCACGACCTTACCAAGATTGACAAGTGGTTCCTTGAGAAGTTGCAGCACATCATCGACATCGATGAGGCTATGAAGAAGTGCAACATCAACACACTCGATAAGGAACTCCTCCGTACTGCAAAGGTTTATGGTTTCACCGACTTCCAGATAGCACGTGCCGTTGGCTTGGAGGACGAACTTAAGTCAATGCGTAAGGCTTCGCTTGTAGTTCGCTCACGTCGTAAGAACTATGGCATCCTGCCTGTTGTAAAGCAGATCGACACACTTGCTGCCGAGTATCCTGCACAGACCAACTATCTGTATGTGACATACGCTGGTGTGAAGAGCGACATCACATTCGAGAACGACAAGCGTTCTATCATCGTTCTCGGTTCGGGTGCTTACCGTATCGGTTCGTCTGTAGAGTTCGACTGGTGTGGCGTTCAGGCTCTTAACACAATCCGCAAGGAGGGCTATCGCTCGGTTATGATCAACTATAACCCAGAGACCGTGTCTACCGACTATGACATGTGCGATCGTCTCTACTTCGACGAACTTACATTTGAGCGTGTAATGGACATCATCGACCTGGAGACACCTTATGGCGTTATCGTTTCTACCGGTGGTCAGATTCCTAACAACCTTGCTATGCTTCTCGACGAGCAGCACGTGCCAATTCTCGGCACCAAGGCTCAGGACATCGACAACGCTGAGGACCGTGCAAAGTTCTCGCAGATGCTTACCAACAATGGTATTAACCAGCCTGAATGGAGCGCACTTACAAGCATGGAGGACATCGACCGCTTCATCGAGCGTGTAGGATTCCCGGTACTAGTACGTCCGTCGTATGTGCTCTCAGGTGCTGCCATGAACGTTTGCTCTAACGAGGACGAGCTTAAGCGATTCCTGCAGTTGGCTGCCAATGTTAGCGAGGACCACCCAGTAGTTGTGAGCAAGTTCATCGAGCATGCCAAGGAGATTGAGATGGATGCCGTTGCCAAGAATGGTGAGGTTATCGCTTACGCTATCTCTGAACACATCGAGTTTGCCGGTGTTCACTCTGGTGACGCTACTATCCAGTTCCCGCCGCAGAAACTCTATGTTGAGACTGTACGCCGTTGTAAGCGTGTAGGTCGTCAGATTGCCAAGGAGCTTCACATCAACGGTCCGTTCAACATTCAGTTCATGGCTCGCGACAACGATATCCTCGTTATCGAGTGTAACCTACGTGCTTCACGTTCGTTCCCATTCGTAAGCAAGGTTCTGAAGATCAACCTTATCGAGCTTGCTACTCGTGTAATGCTTGGTCTGCCGGTAGAGAAGCCGAGCAAGAACCTTTTCGACCTCGACTACGTAGGTATCAAGGCATCGCAGTTCTCATTCAACCGTCTGCAGAAGGCCGACCCAGTGCTTGGTGTAGACATGAGTTCTACTGGTGAGGTAGGTTGCTTGGGCGACGACACCAACACAGCATTGCTTAAGAGTATGCTCTCTGTAGGCCATCGCATCCCGAAGAAGAACATTCTTCTTTCTACAGGTAGTGCAAAGCAGAAGGTTGCTATGCTCGATGCTGCCAAGATGCTTATCGAGAATGGCTACAATTTGTATGCTACTGGCGGTACAAGCAAGTTCCTAAACGAGAATGGCATTAAGAACACACTCGTACTCTGGCCATCAGAGGAGGGTGATGAGCCTAAGGCTCTCGACCTGTTGCACGACCATACAATCGATATGGTAGTCAACATACCGAAGAACCTTACAAGCTCAGAGCTCAGCAACGGCTACAAGATTCGTCGTGCCGCTATCGACCTCAACGTGCCTCTTATCACCAATGCTCGTCTTGCAAGTGCGTTCATCTACGCTTTCTGCACAACGAAGCTTGAGGATATCGACATCAAGGCTTGGGGTGAATACTAATCTTCGGGTTGAGAAATAATAATTGAGAGTTGAGAGTTATGAAATCCCAACTCTCAATAACATAAAAACGACAATAGAGACAATGACAGACAACCGCTATAGAGTTGTCCACATTGTCTCTATTGTCGTTTTTTTTATAGCTTAATACTACTTGTACATTTATATTAATACTACTTGTACATGTATATTGACTTTGACTGATTTTATGATGATGTAACCTACGCCCAATCGAAATTATCCTTTCCTGCACCAATCTCGAAGTGCAGTCTGGCTATGCCTATATCCATCTTGGTATATCCCACCATTGAGAAGCCTCGATTGGCAAGAATCTTTGTTTTCTCTCTTGTACCTTGCTCGTTAGGCAACAGCGTGAAAGAAAACTTCTGTTGATTGATGGCAGTAGGAGCCAGGAGTGCAGCTTCCACACCATTGCGAAACCATTCGGGCGAGTCATTACAGATATTGCTCACTTCTTCGGCTTTCTTAATCTTATGGCTTACACCTTGTGTAGCTCCATATCCCAAGGTAATCATACACGTTAGTTTCTCGTCATCGCCCACTATGTAAGCCTCATTCACCTTACGATAACTCAGTCCTGCCCAACAAGTATTTAGCCCGAGCGTTTGTGCCAGCAGTACAAGCTGTTCTCCGTAATAGCCCACACGCTCGTCAAGGTCGTCAGCCTTCTTGCCTACCATAACCAGATAATTCTCCACACCCGAAAACTTGCCATACGAGAAGATGCCCGTAAAAGCCTTTGTCTCATTAGTAACAAGCTGAATGTGCAGTCCGCCCTCAGCGTTGCACTCCTCAATCTTCTTCTGTAACGTCTCAATGATGTCTGCCGACAGCGGCTTATGAACGTACCTGCGTACACTATGTCGTTGCTTTATAGCTTCAAGTAATGTCATAATCATATATATATTAATGTTTATTTGTGCTCAAAGATACACATTTTTTTCTTTATGAAAGATATCAGAGGAATATTTGTATGAATCATTAAAATAAAGTATATTTGTAAATCAAAACAACTGATTATGAAATTTCCTATTGGCATACAAGATTTTAAAACTATACGCAAGGACGGTTTTGTATACGTGGACAAGACTGCGCTGCTGTATAAGTTGGCAGACGAAGGCCAAACTTACTTTCTGAGTCGTCCAAGACGATTCGGAAAAAGCCTCCTTGTGTCAACGCTTAAATATTATTTCAGTGGGGAGAAGAATCTCTTCACAGGGCTTGCCATCGATTCATTGGAAACCAAATGGGAGCAATATCCTATATTTCATATCGACTTTAACGGAAGCGACTTCACCGTTCCTCATACCCTACAACGACTTATCAAGGGGCGCGTTGAAGACTGGGAGCGCGAATACGGCTTCCAAGGAAACCCCGACTATTCACCTGGCGAACGCTTTGTCCGACTGCTTGCCCACGTACACAAGCAGACCGGCAAGCGTTGTGTGGTGCTTATTGACGAATATGACAAGCCGTTGCTTGATGTGCTTGATACGGAGCGTAAGGTGAAACTTGACGATGTGGAACTGTTGATGGAAGATTATAACCGTGAGACGCTCAAAGGTTTTTACTCTGTATTTAAGGCTGCCGACCAAGATTTGCGATTTGTGCTACTGACGGGTGTCACCAAGTTTTCGCAGGTGAGTGTCTTCAGCGGATTCAATCAGCCCGAGGACATCAGTATGAACGCAAAGTATGATGCGATATGTGGCATAACGAAGGAAGAAATGGAGACGGTGTTCCATGACGAGATTGACGCAATGGCAGAGGAAATGGGCGTGACTTCCGAAGAAGTGCGCAATATGCTGCAACGTCATTATGACGGCTATCACTTCAGCAATAAAATGACCGACATCTTCAATCCGTTTAGTGTGCTCAATGCATTAAACAGCCGTAGCATTCAGGATTATTGGTTCCGAACCGGCACACCTACTTATCTTGTCCGTCTGCTCAATCATACCAACGAGAATCTGAACGACCTGACCGGCAATTATTATGACACGTCAGAGTTTGTTGACTATAGAGCAGATGTGGAGCGCCCGTTGCCAATGATTTATCAGAGCGGCTATCTGACGATAAAGGATTACGACCCATACTCTAATTCATACTTGCTTGACCTTCCGAACAACGAGGTGAAGAAAGGTTTCTTGACGCTTCTCGCCTCCAACTATCTCGGAACAAAAGAGTCGGCAACAACGCTTGCCATTCAGCTTTATCGTGCCTTACAGCATGACGACCTCGACACATGGCGCAAGAGCCTAACGGCTTTCTTTGCAAGCATACCTTACACCATGCGCCGTAAGGATATGGAAACGGAGAAGGAACGCTATTTCCACTATACGTTCTACTTGATTTTCCGTATTCTCAGCACCTATATTGTGCTTACCGAAAAGCAGCAGAGCGAGGGTAGGGCAGACTGCATTATCGAAACAAAAACCTGCGTCTGTATCTTCGAATTCAAGCTTGACGGCACAGCTGACGAGGCATTGCAGCAAATCGAAGACAAGGGCTACGCACGTCCGTATGAGGTAGACAGTCGCCAAATACGCAAAATAGGCGTCAGTTTCTCTTCGAAGACAGGAACTATAGACGACTGGAAAGAGGCTTAATGTTGTACTGCATGACAGTTAAATCCACTGCAACCAATACAATATTTGCATTTATGACCGCTCAAAACTGCGAGTTGAACGCACAAAGAAATCTTTGGCTCAGAATTCTTTAGTTTTGCGCGGTTTTTGTTATGTTGCTTGTATACAGTGAGTTATAGCGATGGTGAAGCTATGGCGCAGATTTCAGTTACAAAAAAGAGGTCCTTTTTATGTCAAAAGGACCTCTTTTGCTATACATTTGGGCTACATTTACAAAGCAAATGTACTCCTATTGCCATGCAAAAGGACAACTATTGCAAGGTAAAGAAGCTCAAAATGACGAGTTAGAATGTCTTCGTAGCTCCCAAAAACTATAAAACCCACCTCTGAAATCTCTAGAATCGATTTTTCATTTGTAACAGTTTTTTACTGCTTGTACGATATTTGTAAGAAAGAATTCCTCTATAATACATTGTATGGTTGCTTTAACTTTAGAATCGTTAGGAGAATTCTTATTGTTTTCATTAAGAATGCCGAATTCGTATGCTTTTTCTTCCTCCCAGATATTATTGTTTTCTACAAATTCTATTCGATACTGAACACCATAATCTGTTAAGAATTTATATGAACCATTATCTATCATCTATCCAGACTTTGTAAGGAGAATGAAAATTGAAGTGAGTTAAGTTAAAGGCATTGTATTATAGACTTATAACACACCCTCTTCTTGTTCAGTAGCAAACGCCTGCATATAATTTATCTATTGGGAATATC
>URDM01000051.1 GCA_900546575.1 uncultured Prevotella sp. | reverse complement strand
GGTCGAGAGTTCGCTATGTCCGAGCAGTTTCTGCACGCTTTCGAGGTCGGCTCCGTTGTTGAGCATCGCGGTGGCGAAGCTGTGGCGGAGCACGTGGGGCGAGCGTTTGGCGAGATTGCCTATTGCCGAGAGGCGCATCATGACTTCCTTGCGCAGCTGTTCGTATGTGATGCGGCGGCCGCGGTCGTTGAGTATGAGTGCGCTGTCGGCTCGTTGGGGCCACTCCTGGTTGCGCTGGCTGATGTACCGCTGCAGTTGTGTGCGCAGCTCGTCGCCGAACGGGATGGCGCGCTGCTTGTTGCCTTTGCCCGTTACTCGTATTTCGCCTTGCGTGAAGTCTACCGAACTGTCGTCGAGCGAGGTGAGTTCGGAGGCTCGCATGCCGGTTTCGTAGAGCAGTATTAATATTGTACGCGCACGTGTACTTATATAATCGCTCCCCCACTCTGCCGAGTCGAGCAGCCGGTCCATGTCGTCTTCGCGCACGAACTGGGGCAGATAGCGCGACTTCTTTGGTCCGCGCACTATGTGTGCGGGGTCGTGACTGACGAGTCCTCGGGCGAGTGCGTATCGGTACATCGACCTTACGGCGCTCAGGCGGCGGCATATTGATGTGGGCGAGTTGCCCCGGTCCATCATCGTCTCTATCCATCCGCGAATGTCTTCGGTGTCGGCTGTGTCTACTGTCACATGGCCTTCGAGTGTGTCAAGATAGGCGACGTACGCCTCAAGGTCGAGCCTGTAGCCCTGCAATGTCTGCTGCGAGCGGCGGCGTTCGTAGCGCATGTAGTCCAAGAAATCGCTTATCTCCATATCGTAACACCTCATTTAGGTTTCGTCAACGAATGTACGTATTTTATTTCATTCCGCCAAATTTTTAAGCGTCTTTTTTCAAATGTGCTACATTTTTGACTTTTTCGTATATAATAAGGTATAGGACGAGGGAGAGAGTTTTTGTCCTCTTGGGAGGAAATCGTTTTCCTTCGGGATGCGTTCGGGATGGGGCTTGGCTGGACGTGGCGCAAAAAGGACTCGTTTTGCATCTCAAAAGGACTCGTTTTACTTGGCAAAAGGACTCGTTTTGGACTGCAAAAGGACTCGTTTTGAAGGGCAAAAGGAGTCCTTTTCTGAGTGTTGAATGTTGAACGTTAAATGGTGAGGGGATTTGCTTTGAAATGTTGAATGTTAAATGTTGAGTGTTGAATGGTAAATGTTAAGGGATTTTAGTGCTACGGATGTTGCCACATCCGAATAAAAGCGCTATCTTTGCATTATAGATTCTTCGTTACGTAAAATTCATAATATCATAAAAGCTTATGGTACAGACCAACCCATTTGTCATAGAAGGCTATCTGTCGCCGGAATATTTCTGCGACCGTATTGACGAGACTGCCTTGCTGACTCGCCATCTCACCAACCGATGCAACGTCGCGTTGATAGCCCAGCGTCGTCTGGGCAAGTCGGGACTGATACACAACTGCTTCTATCAGAAGGCGATACGCGAGCAGTACCATTGCATCTTCGTTGACATTTACGACACGAAGGACCTCAACGAATTTGTCTACGCTCTGGGCAAGGGCATTCTGACGGCTCTGAAACCGAAGGGAAGGAAGGCGTGGGAATTCTTTGTCAACATGCTCCAGTCGCTCAAATCGACTATTTCGTTCGACATAAACGGCAATCCGGAATGGAGCGTCGGCATCGGCGACATTCAGGCTCCCGACACTACGCTCGACGAGATTTTCGCATATCTTGAGCATGCCGACAAGCCGTGCATTGTGGCTATCGACGAGTTCCAGACCATTGCCAGCTATCCCGAAAAGACCGTCGAGGCCACTCTTCGCAAGCGCATACAGAACTGCCACAACGCTTCGTTCGTGTTCTCGGGCTCGAAGCGCCACATGATGGCGCTTATGTTCACGTCGCAGTCGCGCCCATTCTATCACAGTTCGAGCATCATGGGGCTGGAACCGATTGACAGAACCGTCTACCGCGATTTTGCCAACCGCCATCTCGCAAGAAACGGAAAGACCATAAGCGACGAGGCTTTCAGCTACATTTACGGCCGTTTCGACGGAGTGACCTGGTACATCCAGTACATTCTGAACATGCTCTACACAGCCATTTCGACCGACAGCATACTGACTACAGACGACGCCAAGGCTGCCATCGCAGGCATCCTGGCGCAGCATCGCTTTGCCTATCAGGCTCTGGTCTATCAGCTTACGTCCAAACAGAAGCAGGTGCTGACGGCTATTGCTGCCGAGAACGGGCCTACTTCGATTATGTCGCAGGCGTTTCTGCGCAAATACGGTCTCGGGGCGAGCACCGTGCAGGGGGCTGTAAAGGTTCTGCTCGACCGCGACTTCATCAGCCAGGACGATGGAACTTACCGACTTTGCGACAGATTTCTGGAAATGTACCTTCAGGAAGAATTGCAGTAATGAAAAGGACAGAAATATAAGCAAAGGAAAAATAAAAAAGCAAAAATAACGACAAAAGACAAACATTCCGCTTTTTTATTGCTAATTTTGCATTCAGACAACTAATCGACGAACAAATAAAGGACTAACATATAACTTAAATCATACTAATCAAAATCCTAAAGCTATGAGCAAATATCCAAAGATTGGAATTCGCCCCACTATCGACGGACGTCAGGGTGGAGTGCGCGAGAGTCTCGAAGAAAAAACTATGAACCTCGCAAAATCAGTAGCTAAACTTATTAGTGAGAACCTGCGCAACGGCGACGGCTCGCCGGTTGAGTGCGTTATCGCCGACACCACTATCGGTCGCGTTGGCGAGAGTGCTGCCTGTGCCGAAAAATTCGAGCGCGAGGGCGTCGGTTCTACCATCACCGTTACTTCTTGCTGGTGCTATGGCGCCGAGACCATGGACATGAACCCGCATTGGCCTAAGGCCGTATGGGGATTCAACGGAACCGAGCGTCCGGGTGCTGTATACCTTGCTGCCGTGCTCGCCGCACACGCCCAGAAGGGTCTGCCGGCTTTCGGCATATACGGACACGACGTTCAGGATCTCGAGGACGACTCTATCCCTGCCGACGTTGCCGAGAAGATTCTGCGCTTTGCACGTGCCGCCCAGGCCGTGGCTACAATGCGCGGCAAGTCGTATCTGTCAATGGGCTCTGCATGTATGGGCATCGCCGGAAGTATCGTCAACCCCGACTTCTTCCAGGAATATCTCGGTATGCGCAACGAAAGCGTTGACCTCACCGAAATCATCCGCCGCATGACCGAGGGCATCTACGACCCGGAGGAATACAAGAAGGCTATGGCGTGGACCCGCGAGCATTGCATGTGCAACGAGGGCGAGGACATCGCCAACCGCCAGGGCAAGGCTAAGACACGCGAGGAGAAGGATGCCGACTGGGACTTCATCGTCAAGATGATGATCATCATGAAGGACCTCATGCACGGCAACCCACGCCTTGAGGAAATAGGATTTAAGGAAGAGGCTATCGGACACAACGCCATCGCAGGCGGTTTCCAGGGCCAGCGCCAGTGGACCGACTTCTATCCTAACGGCGACTATCCCGAAGCGCTCATGAATACTTCGTTCGACTGGAACGGACCGCGCGAAGCTATAACGCTCGCTACAGAAAACGACGCCGGCAACGGTGTTGCCATGCTCTTCAACCACTTGCTCACCGGACGTGCCCAGATATTCTCTGACGTGCGCACTTATTGGAGTCCCGAGGCTGTGAAGCGCGTTACCGGCAAGGAACTTACGGGCCGTGCTGCCGGAGGCATCATCCACCTCATCAACTCAGGTGCCACCACTCTCGACGGCTCTGGTGCCGCTACCGACGCTGAGGGCAACCCGACTATGAAGCATTTCTGGGAGCTTACCGACGAGGACATTGACGCTTGCCTCAAGGCTACGACTTGGTATCCTGCCAACCGCGACTACTTCCGTGGCGGCGGATTCTCTTCTAACTTCCTCTCTAAGGGCGGAATGCCTGTCACAATGGTGCGTCTGAACCACGTCAAGGGCCTCGGTCCGGTGCTCCAGCTGGCTGAGGGATGGACTGTAGAGATTGACCCCGAAATCCACAACATACTCGACAAGCGTACCGACCCGACATGGCCTACAACATGGTTCGTGCCACGCCTGTGCGACAAACCTGCCTTCAAGGATGTCTACTCGGTTATGAACAACTGGGGTGCCAACCATGGTGCCATCTCTTACGGACACATCGGAGCCGACCTTATCACCATGTGCTCTATCCTGCGCATTCCGGTTTGCATGCACAACGTTGAGGATGAGCAGATCTTCCGTCCTGCCGCCTGGAACGCATTCGGCATGGACAAGGAGGGCGCCGACTTCCGCGCTTGCAAGAACTACGGACCGATTTATAAGTAATTTATAATTGAAAGTTGAGAGTTGAGAGTTGAAAGTTATGATATGCTTTGCTATATAAGATAATGAAACTGAAAATTATCAGTCAAGGTAATCATAACTCTCAACTCCTAACTCTCAACTCTCAACTTTTTTCAAAGACAGAACAACAATGATACAGGATTATCAGATACAGGAATTTCTTCGCCAGGCACATCGCGTTGGCGACGCAGGCTTGACCCTTTGTTCAAGCGGTAACATCTCATGGCGCATCGGCGACGAAGCGCTCGTTTCTGGAACAGGCTCTTGGGTGCCCACTCTTCCTAAGGAGAAGGTTTCTATCTGCCGTATTGCCGACGGCGAAGTGCTCAACGGAGTGAAGCCTTCTATGGAGAGCGGTTTCCATCTTGGCGTGCTGCGCGAGCGTCCCGACTGCGACGTAGTGCTCCACTTCCAGTCGAAGTATGCCACGGTTGTGTCGTGCATGACTGAAACTCCGAAGGACTTCAACGTAACGGCTGAGGTGCCGTGCCACGTCGGTCGCGAAATACCGGTCATTCCTTACTTCCGTCCGGGCTCACCCGAATTGGCAGAGGCTGTAAAGGCAGCACTCAAGGACCACAACTCGGCTCTGATGCTCAAGCACGGTCAGGTGGTTTGCGGCAAAACATTCGACGAAGTGTTCGAACGTGCCATGTTCTTCGAAATGGCTTGCCGCATCATAGTTCTCAGCGGAGGCAAGTACAACACTCTCACAGCTGAGGAAATTGACGATCTCGAAGCATACGTGCTGGGCAAAAAGCAGAAGTAAAACAAAACAGGAAGCCCTCAGTCCTAACCCCACCCAGCCCCACCCCCAGCCCCTCCCCCGCAGGGAGGGGAGCGATATGCTGTATTAATTAAGAGACGATAAAAACAAGCATATATGTTTTTTATCGTTGCATATTACTCCCCTCCCTGCGGGGGAGGGGTCGGGGGTGGGGCTGAGAGAGGGGCTGGGGGTGGGGCTTTTCACCTTTACCCTAACAACAATGACCTATTTAGCTATCGACTTCGGCGGCGGCTCTGGCCGTGTCATTGCCGGAACTATAACCAATGAGGGCGGACGCAAGCAGCTGACAATGCAACTTGTACATCGCTTTCAGAACCGCCAGGTGCGCTTGGGCGAACATGTCTACTGGGACTTCCCTGCCCTCTTCGAGGATATGAAGACCGGACTGCGCAAGGCCGCACAGCTGGGGCTGGACGTGGCTGGCATAGCTGTGGACACATGGGGTGTCGACTTCGGACTCATCGACCGCCAAGGCAACCTTATAGGCAACCCCGTTTGCTATCGCGACGCACGCACTCAGGGCATGGCAGAAGAGTTCTTCAGCACTACCGACCCAACCGAACACTACGCCGTAAACGGCACCCAGGTAATGGAGATAAACACTCTGTTCCAATTGCTCAGCATGAAGAAAGCCGACTCTCCGCAATTGCAGATAGCCGACCGCATGCTTTTCACACCCGACCTCTTCTCGTTCTTCCTTACGGGCGAGGCGAATACCGAATACACCATAGCCTCAACTTCCGAGATGCTCAATGCCAAAACACGCACATGGGACTGGCCGTTGATAGACCGTATGGGTCTGCCACGCCACCTCTTCTGTCCTATCGTGATGCCCGGCACAGTACGCGGACGTCTGCGTAGCGACATTGCCGAGGAGACGGGATTGGGCGAAGTGGACGTCATAGCTGTCGGTTCGCACGACACAGCCAGCGCCGTGGCAGCCGTACCAGCCAAGGCCGACGAGCATCCCGTGGCTTTCATCAGTTCGGGAACATGGTCGTTGCTCGGCGTAGAGATTGATGCGCCCATACTGACCGAAGAAGCCCGCAGCGCACAATTCACCAACGAGGGAGGCATAGGCGGCAAGATTACGTTCCTGCAGAACATCACCGGTCTGTGGTTCTTGCAGCGTCTGATGGCAGAATGGCGCGACGAGGGTGACGAACAGCAATACGACCCGCTGCTCGCAGCCGCCGACAAGTCGCCAATCAGGTCCATCATACCCGTTGACGCGCCCGAATTCCAGAACCCCAAATCCATGCAGCATGCCATTTGCGACTATTGCAAGAGCCACGGAATGGAAGTTCCGCAGTCGAAGGGCGACACCACACGCGTAGTTCTGCAATCGCTTGCAGCCAAATACGCCGAAGCCACACGCGCACTCAACGCAATGCTGCCCTCACCCATCAAGACTCTGCACATAATAGGAGGCGGATCGCAAAACAAACTTCTCAACCGACTCACCCAAAAGGCTCTCGGCATACCCGTAGAGGCAGGACCCGTCGAGGCAACAGCCATCGGCAACATCCTCACTCAGGCACTCGCCAAGGGCGAAGTGAGCGACATCAACGAGATGAGAAGCATCACGATAAACTAAAACAACCAACATCTAATGAAACAATCTATCCTAGCAAAGGACGGCGTGAGCTACGTCGTGCCATTCATACTCATAACATCGTGCTTCGCACTTTGGGGCTTTGCCAACGATATTACCAATCCGATGGTGAAAGCCTTCTCCAAGATATTCCGCATGTCGGCCACCGACGGCGCTATGGTGCAGGTGGCTTTCTATGGCGGATACTTCGCTATGGCGTTCCCGGCAGCCATGTTCATACGCCGGTTCAGCTACAAGGCAGGCGTGCTCGTAGGTCTGGGACTCTACGCTTTGGGCGCTTTCCTGTTCTATCCCGCCAAGATGACGGGCGAGTACTATCCGTTCCTCGCCGCCTACTTTATCCTCACATGCGGACTCTCGTTTCTTGAGACATCGAGCAATCCCTACATTCTGTCGATGGGAACCGAAGAAACAGCCACACGCCGACTCAATCTGGCGCAGTCGTTCAATCCAATGGGTTCGCTCCTGGGCATGTATGTAGCGATGAACTTCATCCAGGCAAAGCTCAATCCGCTCGACACCGCCTCACGAGCCACACTCTCTGCCGACGAATTCGAAGCCGTCAAGGAGTACGACCTTTCGGTGCTTATCGCTCCATACCTCGCCATCGGACTCGTTATCCTCGCCATGTTCCTCGTCATTATGTTCTGGCCTATGCCCAAGAACGGCGACAAGAACCACGAGATAAACTTTCTTCCCACCCTGCGCCGCATCTTCACCATGCCGCATTATCGCGAAGGCGTCATAGCACAGTTCTTCTATGTAGGCGTTCAGATAATGTGCTGGACCTTCATCATACAGTACGGCACGCGCGTACTCATGGCTGAGGGAATGGGCGAGCAGGCTGCCGAGGTGCTGTCGCAGCAGTACAACATCATCGCAATGGTGATATTCTGCTGCTCGCGTTTCATCTGTACCTTCCTGCTGCGCTACGTCAACACCGGACAGCTGCTCATGCTTCTTGCCATCGCCGGCGGCGTACTTGTAGCGGGAGTCATCACCCTGCAGAACATATACGGACTCTACTGCCTCGTCGGCGTGAGCGCCTGCATGTCGCTCATGTTCCCCACCATCTATGGTATAGCGCTCACCGGACTGGGCGACGACGCCAAGTTTGGTGCTGCCGGACTCATCATGGCGATTCTCGGAGGTAGCGTTCTGCCCCCGCTCCAGGCCTCGATTATCGACAAGGGCGAACTCTTCGGCATGCCAGCCGTCAACGTTTCGTTCATCCTTCCGTTCATCTGCTTCATCGTGATTGCTATCTACGGACAGCGCACGTATTTGCGCAGCAAGGGAAAACTGAAAGGTTAGGACTTAATGGAGTTGAAAATACATAATATATATATTTAATTTTAAACCATTCTGATGAACAAAACCATCATTTCAGTAGCAGCCCTTTCGTGCCTCGCAGCCACAATGCAGGCACAGAAGAAGGCAGCAGCACAACGCCCCAACATTGTGTACATCATGTGCGACGACCATGCTTTCCAGTGCATTTCGGCATATGGACACGCCATTGGCAAGCTCGCACCCACGCCCAACATCGACCGTATAGCCGAGCGCGGTATGCGTTTTGACAAGGCGTTTGTCGAGAATTCGCTCTCCACTCCGTCGCGTGCATGTCTGATGACCGGACTTTACAGTCATCAGAACGGACAGCGACAGCTGGGCGAGGGAATCGACACGTCGCGCACTTTCTTCACCGAACTGCTGCAGGATGCAGGCTATCAGACAGCCATCATTGGCAAGTGGCACATGGGATGCGACCCTAAGGGATTCGACTATTACCACATCTACAACGACCAGGGTCAGTACTGGAACCCGCAGTATCGCGGTACCGACACGCCCGAGGGCAAATACATCGTAGAAGAAGGCTATAGCACCGACCTCTCAACCGACCATGCCATCGACTTTATGGACCATCGCGACAAGTCGAAACCCTTCTGCCTGATGCTGCATCATAAGGCTCCGCACCGCAACTGGCAGGCAAACATCAAGTATCTTGGCAAATACGACAACGTGGAGTTCCCTATGCCCGAGACATTCTACGACGACTATGCCACACGCGGCTCTGCCGTGCGCACCCAGAAGATGAGCGTTACGAAGCACATGCGCTGGGAGCAGGACTTCAAGGTGCCCGAGATGCTCGACCTCAACAACGAGGACAGCAAGGATTCGTACAACGCTCTTATGGGCGAAATCAACCGTATGACTCCGGCACAGCGTTCGGCTTGGGGACGCTACTACTTCCCGCGCAACCGCAAACTGCTCGAAGCCAACCTCAAGGGCAAGGAGCTTGACAACTGGAAGTATCAGGCTTACATCCGCGACTACATGTCGGTAATAGCAAGTGTTGACGAAAGCGTGGGTCGTGTACTCGACTATCTCGACCAGAACGGACTCACCGACAACACCATCATCGTATACACCTCCGACCAAGGTTTCTACATGGGCGAGCACGGATGGTTTGACAAGCGGTTCATGTACGAGGAGTCGCTGCGCACTCCGCTCATCATCAGCTATCCGGGACACACCAAACCGGGCAGCGTTTGCCACAAACTGGTGCAGAACATCGACTATGCTCCGACGTTCCTCGAACTCGCCGGTGTGAAGAAACCGCAGGAAATGGTGGGACGTTCGCTCCTTCCTGTCATCGAAAACGGCGACGCTCAGAAGCAATGGCGAACCAGTATCTACTACCACTACTACGACTATCCTACCTACCACATGGTGCGCAAGCACGACGGAGTACGTACCGACCGCTACAAGCTCATCCACTTCTACGGCAAGGGCGGACTCGACGCTGTGCCTGAAAACAAGTACCAGGGCATTGAGGGTACAGCGGAGAACGCTACACTCAAGTCGCTCATCAGCATCGGCTACTTCGAACCGAAGGACAACGCTGTCAACTACAACGAGCTGTACGACCTTCAGAACGACCCCAACGAGCAGAACAACCTCTACGGCAAGCCTGGTTATGAGAAGATAACCAAGCAGCTGCAGAAGGAACTCGACGCCTATCGCAAGGCGCAGAAGGTTGACGAGTACTAAGATAACATCCTGTTGTTAGCTTGCAAATATTCATGCAAGCTGTACAAATAGATAATAGCAAAACGCCCTGCAAGGGAAATAGCATTAACAATCAATGCTTTTTCCCTTGCATGGCGTTTTGTTTTTGACTTATATTACATCCTATACATTTTTCAATATCAAGGGCCTTATTTTTATAACCAAAACCACTAAAAATGAAAAGGAGTCCTTTTGAGGTGCAAAACGAGTCCTTTTGGAGGGCAAAACGAACCCTTTTGGAGAGCAAAACGAATCCTTTTGAAGAGCAAAACGAGTCCTTTTGGAAAGCAAAAGGAGTCAAGTGTTGAATATCAGATGTCAGAGTATTGAATATCAAGCGTTTCCTCAGCCTACCAATAATTGCTGTCCACAACTTTGTTTACGCCACCTTCCATAGTAGAATCCTGCGGAACAACATCCTCGTGGGCATCATTCCTACCGTACATCATCATTGTTATAGCCACCATGAGCGCTATGGCAACTGCCATAAGGACAACGTTGAGCGCCACACGCCTGCTGCCCGTGCTGTGGAGCATGCTCCTTACGGCATCCGTATCCGACGGACGGTGCGTGTGGTCGGCATCCGAACACTTCTGCCCTATTCTTGCAAGGCGCTTGCTATGTACTGCCCCAGCCATATACTCCAGCACCTTTCCAAACGAAAAGATGTCGGCACAAGGGTCGCTCTTGGCATCGGGCTGCAACTGTTCGGGTGCCATGTAGCCCCGTGTGCCTGCCGGAATCTTGAGCACACAGAATGTCTCGCTGTCCGAAAGTCCGAAGTCTATCAGCTTCACGTCGCCTCCGCGGTGGGTGAGCATAATGTTCGACGGCTTGATGTCGCGGTGTACTATCTGCTTGGCGTGCATATACTCCATAGCATCGAGCAGCTGACAGGCTATCTTTACAACCATGTCTTCGGTGAGTTTGCCACTTGTTACAGCCGACTCAAGCGTCTCGCCGTCGACATATTCCATTACGATGCACTCGCCAAGGTCGCCCACCTGCTCCATGCTTATGGTGCGGCAGATGTTGGGATGGTCGAGTTGCAATCCTATCTCAAACTCCTTCATCAGCGCCTGACGATACACGGGCGTGTATCTGAAGTCGGTCTTGAGACACTTCAGAACGTAGCGCTTGCCGTATCTCACGGCTGTGAACAGACGTGCATGGCCCGACTTTGACACATAGCAAGCGTTGATGTTGGAGAATCCGTTGTCGGCTCGTGCTACGTTAAAATCCGATTCGCTATCTATGTCCACCACATATCCCGAAGTAGGGCGGTTTTCACTGTCATTCATAATCTGTCTAAATTATCTTTCTCACTATCGAAAGCCCGCCATTGCGTCCTGCCACAAAGGGCGGTGTACGTTCGCCATTACGCTCTATATACGGCAGGTACAGCGGCTGTTCCTTAATGAAGCATCCTGTTACAAACATATCATCCGACTGCAACTTGCTGTTATGCGCTTCCACTACACGATATGCACTATCACCTAAGTATTCAAGACGAAGCAGACGATTGGGTGCCCACCCTATCTCCACATTATCGCCTCGCTCCAAGTCGCTGCTCACAAGTTGGCAAGCATCAAAGAACGACGAATTGTAGCGGGTGCTGTTCTTCAGCCAAAGCAGAAACGAGGCATAGTCCTTATGTCCTATATATGCCGATAGAGAGTCGAGGGTCTGCATGCGCGGCTTATGGCTGTCGCTGACATAGCCGTACAGTCGCTTCAATGTCGAAGGCGACACGAATATCTCATGTCGAAGGCGCAGTATCACCGAGAACTCCTCAAAGTCGGTGGTCGTAGTAAGGTGCTTGCCGTAATGCTCCTCAACAAGTCGTTTCAGCTCTTCTATTTCTGGTGTGTTCATAGTCACTTCATTTATATGTCATCAATTATATTCCCAAACTGGTCCCAGTATGATTTTGCCCGATAATACTCCTCTCTGCCTTTCGGCACATGCACACGGCACGTCTTCAGAAAGTCGGTAGCAACATTGGCAAATGTGTTGTCATAGCAAACTGGTGGCAACGCAGCACCGACGTAAAGGTCAGTGAGCGGACAACCGTCGAAGACGTATTCGTTTATAATGTCCACTTTCTTGCCAAGGCGCACCGTGGTAAGGTGGCTACATTTCTGAAACAGTCCGGAAGGCAGCTGCTTAAGGGTTGAGGGCAGCACCACTTCCTTCACCTTGCTGTTATAGAAGGCGCACATACCCAACTTGGTCAGTCCGTCGGCGAATACGAATTTCTCCACGCTGCTTTCGCGGAAGGCATAGTCGCCAACGCTCTCTATGGTGGAGGGCAATGTGCATTCGCCCTTCTTGCCCATCGGGAACCAGAGTATGCGCTTGCTGTCATTGCTCAGGAGTACGCCGTCCTTGCTCTGGAAGTGGGTGTTGGCTGCCGACACGTCGATGTTCTCCAGCGATGTGCAACCTGCCGATGGGCTTACGGCGCTTACCGATGCAGGAATGGTGATGCTGCGCAGAGAGGTGCAGCCCTCGAAGGCTTCCTTCTCTATCTTGACGGCTCCCATCGGAAGCTTGATGGTCTTCAGACCTGTGCAAGCGCGAAACAGACCTACGCCTATAACTCCGTCCTCTGTAAATCGTGATTCGCCATACTCGCCACCACCCGCAACGATGCTTGCTCCCGAGATGTCGAGGTCGGCAAGGCATCCGGCTGTAGGATGGTTCTCCTCGTCGCGTCCTGCCATGATGCGCAGCGTGCGCAGATCGTCGCCATTGAGCGGTCCTACCAGAGAAAGACTTGTAATATTGAATATCTGGTCGCCGAGGAGGGTGGAAAGGATGCCTGCCTTACCAAGCACGACGGCTGATGAGGTGGTGAACTGGATGGCTTCGCCTTCCGACTCGCCTATGCTGTTGGCGGCAAAGGGCTTGATGGTATACGTTATGTTGGGCTGCAGACCGTCAATAAGCAGACTGTACATTCCCTTGTCGTCAGCCTCATCGCTCTGCATGATAGTCTTCTCGCCACCATCGATGCCTTCGCCCGACACATGGCAACCGCAGGATGTAATGGGGTCTCCGCCATTGTCCGTGATGCTGTAGCCTACGATAAGACTGACCGGAGCGCTACTCAGCACTTCTGCCTTGCTCACCGTGGGGCGTTCGTTGGGCTGAGTGGCGAAGCTGACCATCTCGCCTGAGAGCGAGGCTGAGCCATTGGTGCCATGAAGCATATAATAATAGGTGGTGCCGGCATTGAGCGAGGATAGGTGCATACTGACATTGCCGTCGGCATCAGCCAATACTTCCTGTCTCTCAGACATGCTCTCGTCATTGCCATAACTGAACCAAAGACTTGGCATGTCCACTCCCTTGTCCTTGACACACTTGCCCGACAGCGTGGCTTCCGTACGGCTAATGTCCGTAGCCGGAAGCGTCTGGAGGCGAGGCTCAAAGTTGTACGGACTGTCGCTGCTGCAAGAGCAGACCGTCACGACAGCCATCAACAATAATATATAGAGAATACGATTATTCATAATCGGTACGTTTTTTCTACTTGCGCTTTGTTATCATTCCCGTCTTTCCAAGGCATATTCCTACGCCTATACATCCCTGCCATTGCTTGCCTGCAATGGTCAGTGCCGACGCACTGAAGCTAAATCGTCCTACCAAAGCTACAACGCCAATCTCTGCCGCAAAGCCTTTATGGCTGAACTCTTCGTTGCGTAGCCAACCGCCGCCCTCGCTGTCGGCAAGCTGCCATGCGGTGGTATGACTGCCGTAGCCCACGCCTTCGAATATGTTGAACAGGCTGCTCAGACGGTGTATGCCACCCACGGTGAGGGCATAGGCAGAAGTCTGCTTGCGTCCGGTATAATAAGGAGTGTTGCCGGTAGAGGGTCGATAGCCGTCGCGATTGCACGAACCTATCGTCGTGGGCGACGAATGCAGATTGCTGCTCACATGCACATAAGCACCATGGCGGCGCATCAGGGCTGCCATTACGCCCCACGAGGGTCCGTCGGTATGGAGTGAGGCTGTGAGCAACGTGAAGGCGTGCAGCTGAACTATGCGTCGGGGCGGTGCCACGGTCACGGTATCGACGATGGTCTGAGTGTATACTATAGTGTCGTGCTTCTCCACAACAGCGGTCTGTGGCAGGCGGAGGCGCATCTCGTAGGTCATGCGGCTCTCAAGCTTCATGCCGAACTTATAGTCGCGCAGCACTCCCCATTGAGGATGCTTCAGCGTTATGCTCTTAGTGCCCTTAGGTAGGAAAAGCCATATCTCGCCCACCTTGTCGCGACGTTCGACAATGCCCAGGGGCGAAGAGAAGGCGAAGTCGGCTGGTGCCACTACCTTGAGCAGTGCGCACGCCTCGCCGTTAAGGTCGCGTACGGCATCAATGAAGGCGCTCACGTCGGTAGGCAACTGACGGAAGCTTGCCACCGTATAGGTGCTGTCTGCTGCTACCGGCACGACTGTTGCCACCGAAGCCTTAGCATCGCTCAACGACAGACACGACAATATCATAGTATACACCACGCAAAGCATAACTTTACGTAGCGTAAAGGACAACTTTACAAATGCCTTCTTTATACTTTTCATATTACTCTAAATTAAAGTCGGATATTTCAATTACTCCATCACTACCACTAACAGTTGCCGACGGCTGCCATGTGCGCACATGGATGAGTGGCATAGAGGCGTTGCGGAAGTCCCACAGCAGAAACAGCCAGCCGTCGTCGGCATAACGGTCGCTCTGATAGCGCTGGCGCAGCGACACCCCGTAGATGCCGTCTTTAGTGGGATGGCGCATTATGCGGAAGTCGGAGAAGCGCACGTCCACCTTCTTGTTCATGCCGAACACCTTGGAGAGTCGCGAGAGATAGTCGGCCTTGGTATGGAGGGCGTAGCTCACACGGCTGTCAGCGCCCACCTTGGCTTCCTCCTTCGACTGACGTACTACGTTGCCCACGATGATGAGCGCGTCGTCGCTGAACACCTGACGTAGAAAGTCGATGTCCTTCGTGGTGTATGCCGTGCGCAGATGCTCGCAGTAATTGAGTATCTGACGGCGGCGTGTGGCGTCGGTCTCCTCCAGCTTTCCGCTGATTACCTTGGAAGCCTCAGCATAGAACGGACTGTTGTGCGCCATCGTGCGCACGTCCACTGCCGGCAGTCTCACCTCCTTACGGCTTACTTTAGTAGCAGGTTGCAGCCCACGCACGTCCTCCGCACTACCGTCGATGGCAGACGTCTGTCCCTCCGGCGCAGTTATTGCCGATTGCAACGGGTTGGCTGACGTGGCTGTAAACACCACGATGCCTTGCATGTCAACATATCCTTCACGACCTGTCGACAATTCGCGGAAGCGCAGACGACCGCCACGAAACTGTGTGTCGAGCATACATCCTCGCAGCGGAATGCGAAACATCTCATTGCCACGCGCGTCCTCCACCACATACTGTCGTTCGCCGTTGGTCATGGTCTGCTCCACAAGCTGCATGCCCTCGCTCGTGCCGTAGCGCGTCTCGGTAGTCACATTATTATATTTCTTAATGGGCAGCACCCACAAAGCCACTGCCCACAAGGAGAGAATCAGCACAAGGGCTGATAATACATACGTTATTTTCTTCATTCAGAAAGTATTATTGCCAGTCCTTTATCTCACCACCGATTTCTATCTTCACCTGCTCGGGGTCTTTTGAAATGATAAGGTTGACAAGATTTTCCACACCAGGTTTATAATTAAATCGGCTCTCATAGAAATAGCTCACACCGTTTACCTCCACTTCAATGAATGGCATACGTGTTGTGATGTTCTGCGGCACGACGATGGCAGAATAGCTGGTCTCGTCGTCCTGATGGGCAATGATGCTCTGGCGTGCCACCCTCGGATTGTACGTGACAATGCCTTGGCAGAGATCGACGGTGGCAGAGGTTATGGTGCTGTGTATATACACCTTGGCATTGGTGGGCAGTTCGCCTTCGAAGTCCTCCCCCTTTATCAGGCGTATGCGTAGCTTGCTCATGATGTGACGAAACAAAAGAGTAACGGGCGAATCAGATGCTGTGACACTCTTCTGCGAAGCAAAGAGCAGGTCGCTCGCCTCATAGCCTCCAAGCGATGTGGCAGTCTTCGAGGTGTTCTGGTCGAGAGCCACGCTGAAAGGCTGACTGTCGAGACTGATTACCTTATCCATACGCGGATAGATGGCATAGACATTGAATGTGCCGTCGTCCCAATAGAGGTGACGTACTGATGTCCATTTGTCTCCGTCGTAGGTCAGCACATCGTTGTTGGCAAGATTGCCTCCCAACTCCATTGGTTTTTCAGTGTTTGCCACATACAGTCCTATGCGGTCGCCTATCTCGAAATCGGTTTCCGTGGCACGTGTCTGCGACGGATGCTTCACCACAAAAGTCATCGGTGTAGACTTGGCATCCTTGTATTGCGGATTGGCATCATCTGAGCAAGCCGCAAGAAACGCTGCCCCTACAATGCCGACACTCATGCAAACCCACCTTATTATATAATTCTTCATACTTTGTCTTGTTTATTTTTATTATATTACTCACACTCACTGCTGCAGCCTGCATTACTGCTTCATTTTGCAATAATGTGTTTAAAACCCGACCAGGATTCTGACGACTTATAGTCATTTAAGGCAGACTTAGGCACTATAACAGTGAGGTCTTCTAATGGAACTCCATCGAAAGCTGTGCTAATCACAAGTGGAGGAACAGGGCTCTTACATTCTATTACACGAAGCGATTTGCAACCTTGGAAGGCGGCCTCTTCAATTAACTCCAGTTCGCTCGGTAAGATAATCTTTTGAAGATTTTTGCTATTATAAAATGTTCTTTTATGAATACACATAATACCATCAGGTATCTCCATCTCTCCTTCGAAAGTGCAATATGAAAAAGCTTCATCTGAAATGCTTGTCAATCCCTTGGGAATCTTAAAGCTTCCTGAGAAATTATTTCCTTCGAAGTTTCCACCATAAAGTCCTGTAAGACTCTTCGGCAATTCAAGTTCGCCTATGAATCCGTTATTAGAAAATGTATTTTCACCTATAACAGTGATGCCATCATGCAACTGTAGTCTGCCTCCCAACCCACATGATTCGAAAACCTGCCAGGAAATGCGAGTCAAGGATTTAGGAATCACAAGGTCTCCTTTCAAGCCAGTACAACCACGGAATGCGCCAGAACCCAACTTCTTCAGATGACTTGGCAATATCAGATTGCCATACAGATACCGACAATATTGGAAACAAGAAGAACCGAGTTCTTCGATTCCATCCGGCAAATTCAATGGACAGATAAAAGCAGCATTAGCAAAAGCACCACTATCTATCTTCTTCAATGTGGAAGGCAATGCCAGAACACCGGTAAAATCGTTGTCAAGAAAAGCATTATCGCCAATCTCTACCACACCTTCGGGAATATTGAGAGAGCCCGTCAGCCCTGATCTGGTAAAAGCGCTTCTTTCGATACGCTTAAGAACGTCTGGAAGCACAACACTTGTCAGCGTTTTCTTATCACCTAAACAATAAGGAGGCAATACATCATCTTTAGCTTCACCATCATGATACATAATACCTCCTACCATATATCCGATGAAGTCTGTTTTTACGTTTAAGCCTTTGATTCTTACATTCTTTAGGTTAAGAGCCGTAAGCTTTGGCATACTGTCGCGCATAAACACGAAATCGTACGCATTGATGGTACCGGTCAACTTCATTCGTTTCACCCTGGTAAAATCTTTATGCGAAGCGGTTATCGAGTCCTTAAGATGTCCGGCAGTGGTATTGAAAATGACATACTCCATTGCCGTGGCATCATGGCTCTGAAGATCATTTTCCCAAGGGGCAATGCTTTCGCTTACAAGCGTGAGACGATACTTGCCGCTACCTGCGGTCTTGTCCACTCTGATGTTGAACTTCATCATCTTGCCCGACACATAGGTAAGCGCCTCGTTCTTCGCAAATTTGTAAGGCGCGCCATCTATGGTGATGCTGAAGAGTGTAGTGCCAGCCGGAACAGTCTGAGGCACTACGATAGCACGCCATTCATCGTTCACTTGCGAGGGAATAGTAGCCGACGACTCCACGTCACCTGCCACTTTCACGGTTCCGTCTGTCATGCTTATGCTTGCCTTACGTGCCAAGTTGGTAACAAGCACTGTCTTGTCCATGCCTTCCCATTCGCTCTCGGTGAAGCCATCGCCCTTGAGCAGTTTCACGCAGGCACTCGACATACGGTGTCTCAGCAGCAGACGCAAGGCAGCACTGGTGGGTGCTACATCGCTCAACTTACCCCAAAGGAAGTCGCTCGCCTCATAACCGCCCATCTTTCCGTCGGCAGTGGCAGTGCTCTGGTCACGCTGCACATTAAAAGTATAGTTGTCGATGCTTACAGATTTGACGTATGGATAGTAGCCATATACGTCTATATGGGTATGGAAGTCTTTCCAGTAAACATCATAGTCAGAATTCCATTTACGGTTGGCTTCATCGTAAGTGTAGCATACATTGTCGGCACGGTTGCCACTCTGCAGCAGTGTGCCGGGGGTGCCAGCCTTATAGTCAACAATGTAGATGCCCATTCCGTCGCCGTCGCAAAAACCACCGTCGTTGACACGCGTCACAGCCACCTGGTCTATCTCGCCCGAAAGCTCAATACGACGGGTGTGGTGCTGTGTGCAGTCTTCGCCAAACAATCCTTCAGCACAACCAGCACACAACACCACACAGACCATTATGGCAATGTATATAAAAATGTTTATGTGTTTTCTTATCATTCTACAGTTTTTAATAATAAACCCGACCAGAAAGCTGACGACTTATAGTCATTTAAAGCAGACTTAGGCACTATAACAGTGAGATCTTCTAATGGAACTTTATCGAAAGCTGTGCTATTCACTACTGGAGGAACGGTGCTCTTACATTCTATTACGCGAAGCGATTTGCAATACCAGAAGGCATACTCATCTATAAACTCAAGACTGCTTGGCAAGATAACCTTTTGCAGATTTTCACTTGCTATAAATGCTCTTTTATGGATATACGTAATACCTTCAGGTATCTCCACCTCTCCTTCGAAAGTGCAATTTGAAAAAGCTTCTTCTGAAATGTTTGTCAATCCCTTGGGTATCTTCAGGCTTCCTGAGAAATAATTTCCCCAGAAGTTGTTACCTCCAAGTTCTGTAAGACTCTTCGGCAAATCAAGTTCGCCTTTAAATCCGTTATGACCAAATGCACCATTTCCTATAGTAGTGATACCATCATGCAAGTGTAATCTACCTCCTAATCCGCATTCTTCAAAAGCGTATGAGGGTATTACTGTCAAAGATTTAGGAATCACCAAGTCGCCTTTCAAGCCAGAACATTTAGCGAATGCGTCTGAACCCAACTTCTTCAGATGACTTGGCAATATCAGATTGCCATACAGATACCGGCAATCATAGAAACAAGAAGAACCAAGTTCTTCTATTCCATCCGGTAAATTCAATGGACATATAAAACAACACTCTGAAAAAGCACTATCGCCTATTTTCTTCAACGTGGAAGGTAATGTCAAGATACCAGTAAAGTCATTGTCTATAAAAGCCCCTGGACCTATCTCTACCACACCTTCGGGAATATTGAGAGAACCCTTCAGACCAGCGCCGGCAAAAGCGCCTACATCAATACGATTAAGAACGTCAGGAAACACAAAGCTTGTCAGCGTTCTTTTACCAGTGAAACTATTAAAAGGCAATACATCATCTTCAGCATGATCTGTCCAATACCCAACACCTCCTACTGTATAATTGTATACTCTTTTGATTCTTACATCCTTTAGATTTAGAGCCGTAAGCTTTGGCATGCTGTCGCGCATAATTATAAAATCATACACGTTAATAGTGCCAGTCACCTTCATGCGTTTCACCATGGCAATATCCTTATGCGAAGCGGCTATCGAGTCCTTAAGATGTCCGGCAGTAGAGTTGACAATGACATACTCCATTGCTGTGGCATCATGACTCTGGAGGTCGTTCTCCCAAGGGGCAATGCTCTCGCTTACAAGCGTGAGACGATACTTGCCATTACCCTCGGCCTTATCCACTCTGATGTTGAACTTCATCATCTTGCCCGACACATAGGTAAACGCCTCGTTCTTAGCGAACTTGTACGGTGCTCCACCTATAGTGATGTTGAAGAGTGTAGTGCCAGCTGGGACAGTCTGAGGCACTACGATGGCACGCCATTCATCGTTCACTTGCGAGGGAATGGTAGCCGACGTCTCCACGTCACCTGCCACTTTCACGGTTCCGTCCGTCATGTTTATGCTTGCCTTACGTGCCAGATTGGTGGCAAGCACTGTCTTGTCTATGCCTTCCCATTCGCTCTCGGTGAAACCCTCGCCCTTAAGCAGCTTCACGCAGGCACTCGACATACGGTGTCTCAGCAACAGACGCAAGGCAGCACTGGTGGGTGCTACATCGCTCAACTTGCCCCAAAGAAAGTCGCTCGCCTCATAACCGCCCATCTTGCCGTCAGCAGTGGCAGTGCTCTGGTCGCGCTGTACATTAAAAATATAGTTGTCGATGTTTATGGGTTTGGCGTATGGATAGTAACCATATACGTCAATATGGGTATGAAAGTCTTTCCAGTAAACATCATGGTCAGAATTCCATTTACGGTTGGCTTCATCGTAAGAGTAGCATACATTGTCGGCACGGTTGCCGCTCTGCTGCAGCGTGCCTGGTATGTCGGCATTATAGTCAACAATGTAGATGCCCATTCCGTCACCGTTGCAAAAGCCGCCGTCGTTTACACGCGTCACAGTCACCTGGTCTATCTCGCCTAAAAGCTCAATACGACGAGTGCAGTGCTGTGTGCCGTCTTCGCCGAACAGTCCTTCAGCGCAACCAGCACACAACACCACACATATAGTTATGGCAATATATATAAGAAAGTTTATGTGTTTCCTTATCATGCAACAGTAATCAATAAAATACAGATTATTCCTCAGTAGCCGTTCCACCATAGTCTACGCCGTCTGAGTCCCATCCGGTTATGGTGGCGTTCAAGCCGCTGCTTTTCTTGGCAAGTGTGACATTGAACGTATAGCTTTTGCCACTTACAAAATCGAAAGCCTTAGAGAACACGAAGTCACGTCCGTCCACATTCACATTTATCAGATTGGTCTGCGAAACTTGCTGCGGCACCACAATGGCACGATAGACATTGCCGTCCTTGTATGGTGTCATCGGAGTCATAGTCAACGACTCACCATCAGAATTCATAATAGGTTCCACCTTGCCCGTCGCAAGGTCTATGTTGGCACTTACGGCTGGTATGTTAAGCGTCACCTTAACATCCGAAGCTGCAAGCGAAGCATCGGTAAATCCTTCGCCTGGCTTCAAGTCTATAATCACCTGACTCATCACATGCTTTGAGGCAATGTAGACAGTCGTCTGACTTGGCGCCACATTTAACGTAGAACCAATGATGACATCGGAATTCTTATAAGAGTTGGCATTGCTTTGATCAGCTTCTACTTTAAACACCACAGGGTTCTCGTTAACGTGTGCTGCCTGATAAGGATAATACAAATAAAAATCAGCACACGTCTTGTCATCCTTCCAATACACTGTCTCGTCGGGAGTCCAAGTATTGTAAGAATACGTATAGCGCATATTGTCAACATAATTGCCCGAAGGCTTTAGGTCATTTTGCGAACCGTCATCGTTACGATTTACAACATAAAGTCCTATCTGGTCGCCACTCTCAAATGCCGTTTCGGTAACACGAGTTATAGAGGTGCTGATGCCAATGGGTATACGCACTGTTGGTTTTTCGGGCTGCGGAGGTGTAGGCTCATCGTCCACACCGTTTTCTGCTCCCGAAGAGCAAGCCAACAGAAAGATATTGACAACAGCAATGTATAAGCACTTATTCAACAACTTATTTATTATCATAGATTTCAAGTTTTGTTATTGCCGTATTATAATAGTTTTGCAAAATTACACAATTTATGTGAATACGACAAGTTCACAATAGTTCACAACAATGAGAATATGCCGTTTGCTTGTAGATTCCCTTGAAAATATGTTTTTTGGGGATCGAGTAGGAGGTAAACACTAATCATAGGTGTTTATCTCCTATTTTCGTGTTTACCGACCTCTCACACCACCGTA
>URDM01000050.1 GCA_900546575.1 uncultured Prevotella sp. | reverse complement strand
AAGCCATCATCGCGGTCCGAATAATAAGCAGATCCACCTTCTACAATTTTAGCATCAGACAAGTCTAATATAGATAGCTTTCCGTCGGTTTCTTTCCCATTAACATCACAACCAGCCATCTCACGGATAAATTTCAAATCCGTGCCATTAATTTTACCAACAATCTTCAGATTGGTAATCAGATTCTTCTGGCTTTCACTAATCATATTAGGTAAAGTACCAGCCTCATCCAGCTTGAGTGTTACTTGTCTGGTAATCAAGCCATCATCTGCAGCCTGGATAGCCAAACTCCCAAGCAACACAAATAACACTGTTAAAAACAGACCTTTGAAAGTAAATGTTCTCATATTCATTTTAGTTATTTTATTCCGCAGCACTATAGTTTATTATACTTTTGATATCCTGAGCAACAAAAGCGGCCCAGGGTCTTGCCATGTCGAAAAATTCAACGTATCTTCGTGTTGCAAAAAGAAACAAAAAATTCAACGATAGACATGGCAAAGGTAATAAATAATTCTCAGAACAAGCAATTCTCCTCTAATTCTTCCCACCACCCATCACCCACTCCGGCAATCACTCTGACCAGTTCGTTCATCACGAGGCACACCTCGCGGTTGATGCTCATGTCGCGGTGATACTCATAGTTCCATGGCGAAATCTGCACGAGCCGATTCTCGGCACAGGCGTAGAAGCTCTTGCCACTGGGCTTGGGGCGAAGGCAGCGGACTGCATGTGAATGCGTGGCATGAGGGTGCGCCTTCGGGAGCGTCGGGCCGTCCGGAGATGTAGCTGAGGATGGGAGCATAGTCGCGAGTGTTTTTAGCAAAGTTACGCTTTTCCCCTCAAATACCCCAATTTTTCGCTGTGAAAATCGCCCCGAAATCGACAATTTAGGGGTCAGAATCCGTGTTGGCAGGGCGATAAGAAGGACGGAAGTGTTGGATAGCGAGGTGTTGGAAGATACGTGTATGAGCAACCTAACTTACTGTAGGATAATGGGATAAGCACGTTGTTGTCGCAGTTTGGTCAGTAGTCGTTAGTCATTTAGTCATTTAGTCATTTAGTCATTTTCGAATGTTGGATGTCATTTTCCGGTCTATAGTATAATATATAATTATATATTATACTATAGGGGCTGACTGCACTTTCATTTTTGATTTTGACTAAATGACTAAATGACTAAATGACTAAACCTCCCTAACTACCCCACTACTTCCCGACAAACCCTCCACTACTTCCCGACAACTATTGCTTCTGACTCGTGAATGTATTAACTTTGCAAGCGTGATACAGATCTGTAAATTGCGCCCTCGGCAGGGAGTAATTTTTCCCTCGGGAGGGAGAAGAAAATGTTGAATGTTGAATTGTCGGCAAAGCCGATGTTGAATTATCCAATTTTGAATTGGGAATTCAGAATTCAAGAATCAACGACAAAACTCAAAATTCAAAAATTCAAAATGCGCGTAGCGCACAATTCAAAACTCAAAACTCAAAATTCAAAACTCAAAAAACTATGGCAATAAATCTTAAGGCAAAGGAAACTCTTCAGAACGTAGGCGACTACAAGGGCAATTACCGCTATGTGCTCGGCACAGAAATCTACAACCGACTCTCGGAGCAGAAAGTGATTCAGGAGGCTGCACTCCGCTCAGGCATGAGCCGAGGCGTGATGCAGGCGGCTTGGGACGCTGCCGGCGACGTAATCAGAGCATGGGCAACTGAGGGACACTCGGTAGCCATCCCCGGACTCGGCACCATGCGACTGGGCGTAAGAGCCAAGAGCGTGGCTACGGTCAACGAAGTGGCTACGGGCATCATCACCTCACGACGCGTCATCTTCACACCAAGCACCCAAATCAAGCGCGAGCTTGCCGACACTTCCATCAACATCACCTGCTACGACCGCAACGGCAAGATAGTGAAGAAGGTGACATCAAGCGACAACGGCGACGTGGAGGACGGCGACAACAACCCAGGCGGTGGTAACACTCCAAGCGGAGGTGGAAGCAACCCAAGTGGTGGCAACCCCAGCGGTGGCTCGGGCAACGGCGACACTACCATTACCACAAAGCCTGACGGAAGCGGTTCGGAGGAAGGAAGCAACGGAAAGCTGGAAGCGTAGGCGCCGAAGGCGCAATGTAGAATGTTGAGTGTTGAGTGTTGAATTGGTGCGCTACGCGCATTAGGAATTGCTCAATGTTGAATTGACAGTCTCCCAACAATTTAACACTTAACAATTAACACTCAAAGCCCCGCCCCCTTGCCCCGCCCCGTAGGGAGGGGAGCGGTATGAACCGACTACTTACAATTTTTAAACAATAACCCCAATAAAACAATAATCTAAACAGCCTAACTATCCCTCACACCCCACAAGTCACATCACTCCCCTCCCTACAGGGGAGGGGCCGGGGGAGAGGCTTTGGGAGGCGCCGGGAGTAGGGCTTTTCCCTCACTCCACTCCTATCGTCAGCACCTGGCTGGTGTTGGCAGTTGTGCGGAAGCGGTTGTCGGTGCGTTCGCCCACCAGCCAAACTATCCTGCCGCTTGCATCAGCCACCACGAGCTGGCGACGCTTGTCGAAGACGGAGCGCTTGCGGTCGGTGAGAAAATCGCTGACGAGCCTGGAATGCTTCATGCCAAAGGGCGTAAAGCGGTCGCCATCGGAAATGTTGCGTACTGTGAGCGGCCACGCTATCCGGTCAGCGTCGAGAGTGACGCGCAAGGGATTGGTACTGGGAGTGAAATCGGCGGTGGTGGGAGCTATGCTGAAATCAAACTTCAAATCCTCGGCAAACGAATAGTGCCCGCATTCGGGGACACGCTTGCTAAGAGTGTGGACTCCATAGCCGAGAGGCTGGATGAGAAGACTGTCGCGATTGAAGCAAAGCTCGTGGGTACCGGAGGCGAACACACGGGTGCGGTCCGACTGACGCGCCATGGCCGAATGGACCATCTCCACCTGCGACGAGGTGAAGCCGCAAAGACTGAGTATGCTGAACAGCACGCTCTCGGGCGAAACCTGGGCAAGCAGCCGCGGTATGCTTACAGACACGGGAGTCTCAACCGAAACTTCAGCACCTGCAGCGCCATCCAAACGAGCCGCATCCGGTACATTATCTACCACCTCAGCCACAGCCCTGCCCATGGCATCGTCGTAGACATTGACAGCCTCGCCCACACGCAACGAGGTCTCGAATATCGACTGCGCCACATTGGGGTTGAGCTGTTGCAGCAGGGGCATGAGCTGAAGGCGTATCTTGTTGCGCTTCACGTCAGGCACGAGATTGGAGCTGTCGGTGACGTAGGGCTGACCCAGCGAGTCGAGAAAGCCCACTATCTCGCTACGGCTTACCGACAGCATGGGGCGCAGAATATGGCCGTTGCGAGGCTGTATGCCACGCAGTCCGCGTATGCCCGTGCCGCGCACAAGGTTAAGCAGGACGGTCTCTACGCTGTCGTCGCGATGATGTGCCACACAGATGCCGTCGGCCCCAATGTCGCGACGCAGACGCTCGAAATAGTCGTAGCGCAGACGGCGGGCTGCCATCTCGATGCTGACATGATGGAGCGAGGCGTACTCGCGTGTGTCGAAATGGACGAGGTGCAGCGCAACGCCGTGAGCGGCACACAGAGCCTTGCAGAAGTTCTCGTCACGATCCGACTCGTCGCCACGCAGACGGAAATTGCAATGGGCAGCCTCCACCTCAATCTGCCACTCGGCTGCCATGCTGCACATGGCAAGCAGCAACGCCACGCTGTCGGCACCTCCCGAGAGCGTGGCGATGTATTTGCCGCCCCTTACAAACAAACAATGGGCAGAGGCAAACGCCCCTACCCTACTGATGAATTTATCCTGTACATTATTGTTCATTATATATAGATTGTTCATTATATATAGATTGTTCATTATAATATAATGATCCTCTCCATTACTCTACATAGAGCACCAGTCCCTTCAGATACTCACCCTCGGGATGATAGATATTGATGGGGTGGTCGGCAGGCTGGTGTATCTGGTGGAGAATGCGCACCTTGCGGTTGGCCTGCACGGCAGCTGTGAAGACAGCGTTGCGGAAGTTCTCCTTCGACACAATCTGCGAGCAGCTGAACGTGAAGAGTATTCCTCCGGGCTTGATGCGCTGCAGTCCCTTCACATTAAGTCGGGTGTAGCCCTTAAGAGCGTTGCGCAGGGCGGCACGATGCTTGGCAAAGGCAGGCGGGTCGAGCACGATGAGGTCGTACATCTTGTCGTTGGCATCGAGATACTTGAAGGCGTCCTCGCAGAAAGCGGCATGACGCTCGTCGCCAGGGAAGTTCATGGCGATGTTCTTGTTGGTGAGCTCGATGGCCTTGGCGCTGCTGTCTACCGAGTGTACCAGCTTGGCACCTCCGCGCATGGCATAGACCGAGAATCCACCCGTGTAGCAGAACATGTTGAGCACAGAACGTCCGCACGAGTAGGTCTCGAGCAGATGGCGGTTCTCACGCTGGTCGACGAAGAATCCCGTCTTCTGACCCTTGAGCCAGTCGATGTGGAATTTGAGTCCGTTCTCCATAGCCACGTCGCTGCCCATCGAGCCGTAGATGAATCCGTTCTCGTGCTCAATGTCGGCCTTGAATGGCAGAGTGGTCTCGCTCTTGTAGTAGACATTGGCTATTGCGCCACCTGCCACCTTGACGAGCGCCTCGCATATCTCATTGCGAAAGACGTGCATTCCTACCGAGTGGGCCTGCATCACGGCTGTATCGCCATAGCAGTCGATGATGAGTCCCGGCAGGTTGTCGCCCTCGCCATGCACCAGTCGGAACGTGTTGTTGTCGGCACGGCCTATGAGTCCGATGGCCTTGCGCATCTCCCATGCCGAAGCCAGGCGCGAGGCCCAGAACTCAGCGTCAATCTCAACGTCGCGGAACGAGAGCACACGCACGGCGATGCTACCTATCTGGAACATTCCGACAGCAATGAAATCGCCCGAGGCTGTGATGACACGCACCAGTTCGCCTTCCTCCACGCCTTCGTCCACATTGGCTACGGCTCCGGAGAATATCCAAGGATGAAAGCGCTTCAGACTCTCTTCCTTGCCTTTCTTCAAATATAGTTTCTTATACATATTTCTATAGTTTTATTTCTTCCTCAGCCACCTTTATCAGCTCATAATCGTTTGTTGCCATAAGCCGCATTATCTCGTCGTAGAGATTTATGCACGCCCATGCATCGATGGCGGCATATTCCTTCTGCTTGTCGGAGAGGATGTCGGCCTCCCAGTTGGTGAGCCGCTGGCGCTTGCTTATCTTCTCGCCGAAGAGGTTGGCATAGAGCTTCTGCAGACTCTTGTCCTCAATGCCCAGATTGCCTATTATGTCCTGAATGTCGATAAACCATCCGGGCGTGAACTCGGCACGGCGGTGGAGCGACATGATGTCGTCGTGCCACGACAGTCCCACCATGGGCACCATGCGGTTGGACAGCAGGCGGATGACCGACTGGGGCATTCCCAGATGGTTGAGGCGGAAGAGGAAGCACTGGTCGCGAGTGGCAACCTGCAGCAGAGCCACCTTATGGTTCTGGCCACGGCGGAAGGCTGGCTTCGTCTCTGTGTCGACGCCAAGAATGTCACACGTGAGCAAATAATCGACGGCACGCTCTGCCTCGTATTCGTTCAAGATGACGTTGATTTTATAGGGATACTCCACTAATGGAAGGGCATTAATGGCAGCTTTGTCAAACTTGTTGTATATTGTCTTTTTCATTCCGAACATTTAAAGATACTGCAAAATTAGAAAAAAGTTATGAATTTATGGTGCTTTACGAGTTTTTTCCACTAATTTTGTCATTATTATTCTATTGCGAAGAGATTTTCTGCAGAGAATGAACCAATGTGTAATAAAATATAAACTAAATAAAATGGCAAAGAAAAAGGCGGAACGCAAACCCGCTAACGTTAAGGAAGCACTCGGACTTTCGAGTTTTCTGAAAAGCGAGAGAACCGATTTTCTCTTGGGACTGCTTATAATATTGTTCGCTATATACCTGTTTGTGGCGATGTCGTCATACCTCACCACCGGCGCTGCCGACCAGAGCATACTCGAAAGCATGCGCCCCGGCGAATGGCTCAATACCGACCGCATCTTCATGAACTACTGCAGCTCGTTTGGAGCTATGATTTCCTACTTCTTCATTACCAAGAATTTCGGATTTGCTGCTTTCCTCATCCCCACATTCCTTGTGATTGCTGGAGTGAGGCTCATGCGCATCTGCATGGCAAACATGTGGAAATGGTTCTTCGGAATGGCAATAGCCATGTATTGGCTGTCGATATTCCTCGCCAAGGTAGTGGCTCCATTCACGGGCGAACTGGTGTTCAATCCCGGCGGCAGACACGGAGCCTTGAGCGTGCAGTATATCGAGAACGTCATAGGTCCTCCGGGACTTGCCGCCATACTGTTCTTCACAGCCATAGCGCTCCTGACCTTCATCAGCACGCAGACCATCACCTGCTTCCGCCGCGTGCTCAATCCGCTTGCCAAGGGCACAGCCAACGCTGGACGTGCCGTATCATCAGCCGTGTCGAGCATAGTGGAGAAGACCGATGCTGACGACGAGGACGATACAGACGAGGAAGGCACAGACCAAGAAAATACCGACAACGGCTCTAACCTAAAGCATGATGCCGACGTCAAGACAGCAGCCAGCAACAAGAAGGATGCCGACAACAAGGGCAAAGACGACGAGATAGAGCTCACCTCAGTTATCGACCTTACCGACATGGGCAACCCGAAGCCCGAAGACAAGCCGGCAAAGCCTGCTGCAAAGACGGCTGACAACACCAAGGGCAAAGAAAACCCTGCAGGTGCCGACAGCCAGCTCACAGTAGAGGTGGGCAAGGAAGACAAGGCCAACGGCAACATAAGCACGCAGCCCCACGACATCGACACCCCCATCAATCCACTCGAACCCTTCACAAGATACCGCTATCCGGGACTCGACCTGCTCAACAAGGACTCCAACGACGGCAAGCCCTATGTTGACATGGAAGAGGTGAAGGCACACAACGAGGAAATCGTCAAGGTGCTCAAGAGCTTCGGCATCGACATACGTGAGATAAAGGCCACCGTAGGACCTACCATCACCCTCTACGAGATTACTCCTGCCGAAGGAATACGTATCACCAAGATACGCAACCTTGAGGACGACATCGCCCTGCGACTCTCGGCTCTCGGAGTGCGCATCATAGCCCCGATACCTGGCAAGGGAACCATCGGTATTGAGGTGCCTAACAAGAAGCGCCACAACGTGTCAATGGAGAGCATACTGAACTCACGCAAGTTTCAGGAGACCAAGTTCGACCTGCCTATAGCACTTGGCAAGACCATCACCAACGAGGTGTTCATGGCCGACCTCACCAAGATTCCTCACCTGCTCGTAGCCGGTGCCACGGGTCAGGGTAAGTCGGTAGGTCTGAACGTCATCATCACATCGCTGCTCTACAAGAAGCACCCCAACGAGCTGAAGCTCGTGCTCATCGACCCGAAGAAGGTGGAGTTCAGCGTCTACGCCCCTATAGCCGACCACTTCATGGCGCAGGTGGACGACGACGACGAACCTATCATTACCGACGTGACCAAGGTGGTGCGCACGCTCAAGAGCCTCTGCACCATGATGGACCACCGCTACGACCTGCTGAAGCTGGCCGGAGCGCGCAACCTGAAGGAATACAACGACAAGTATCTGCGACATAAGCTCAACCCCGAACTCGGACACGAGTTCATGCCGTATATCGTAGTAATCATCGACGAGTTCGGCGACCTCATCATGACAGCCGGCAAGGAGGTGGAAATGCCTATAGCACGTATCGCACAGCTGGCACGTGCCGTGGGAATACACATGATCATAGCCACACAGCGCCCTACCACATCTATCATCACAGGCAACATCAAGGCCAACTTCCCCGGACGCATAGCATTCAAGGTAAGTTCGATGATGGACTCGCGCATCATTCTCGACCGACCAGGAGCCAACCAGCTCATCGGTATGGGCGACATGCTCTATCTCAACGGCAACGAGCCCACACGTGTGCAATGCGCATTCATCAATACTCCCGAGATTGTACAGATCAACGAGTACATAGCCAAGCAGTCGGGACCGACCTGCCCGATGCAGCTGCCCGAACCAAAGAACGACGAGGGCGGCGATGGAACCTCAGGCTCGTCGGGCGACATCGGCGCTATCGACCCGCTGTTTGAAGAGGCGGCACGCTCGGTTATCGTCAGCCAGCAGGGCAGCACAAGCATGATACAACGCAGGTTCTCGATAGGCTACAACCGCGCCGGACGACTCATGGACCAGCTCGAAAAGGCTGGCATAGTAGGAGCGGCACACGGAGGCAAGCCACGCGACGTGCTCATAGCCGACGAGAGCCAACTGGATAACATTATAGGACAACTCAAACGAATGTAAATGATTATGAAACACACATTGTTAAGCATTCTGCTTGTAGCCGCCATGGCGGTAGTAGCAAGCGTACAGTCAATGGCGCAGTCGAACCCAGCGCAGGCTCGCGCCATACTCGACAAGACATCAAAGGTAATAGGACATAAGAGCGGCGTAAGCGCATCGTTCACACTCAACAATCCTACCACCGGCAACGTGTCGGGCACAATAGCCGTAAAGGGAGGCAAGTTCAACGCACGCACTCCGCAGGCAATAGTATGGTTCAACGGCAAGACACAATGGACCTACATGAAGAAGAACAACGAGGTGAACATCAGCACACCTACACAGGCACAGCAGCAGATGATGAACCCCTATACATTTATTAATGTGTACAAGACGGGCTACAAGATGTCGTCCGCCAAGGCTGGAAGCAGCTACGAGGTTCACCTTGTGGCGCAAAACCAGAAACGCAGCATCCAGGAGATGTACGTCACGGTAAACAGCAAGACTTACGTGCCGTCGCGCGTCAAGATGAAGCACAACGGACGCTGGTATACGGTCACGATAAGCAAATTCTCGGCTAAGAAACTGTCCGACAATCTCTTTGCCTTCAATTCAAAGGACTATCCGTCGGCTGAGGTCATCGACCTCAGATAAGCACGATTCTACTTCTCCACCCCTATCCACCACCATAACCACTAAGCACTATGCAGACACGACTTACCCTATGGCAGACCATCAGCTGCCTGCTCAAGCATCGCCGGCTTGCCGACCGAAGGGCAATCGACTACGAGACCAACCGCTTTGCTAAAGTAATGGTTGGCATAGCATTCCTGTTCACGGCTGGCTATCTGATGATGCTGGCTGTGCTGTTTGCCATGATAGCCAACGACACGCGCTCTATGACAAGCGTGGAGCTGATGTGCGTATTGCTGCCAGCCGTCATGTGCGTCGACTTCCTGATGAGGTTTACAATGCAGCAGACTCCTGCGCAGATAGCACGCCCGTACATGCTGCTGCCATTGCCCAAATATGCCTGCGTCGACGCTTTCATATTCTCGTCGCTCACGTCGTGGGGCAATCTTACGTGGCTACTGCTCATAGTCCCCTACTCTATCATGTCGGTAGTGTTCAGCTACGGACTGCTCACTATGGTCTACCTCGTGGTAGTGGCGCTACTTGCCGCTGTGGCCAACAGCCAGTGGTACAGCATGACACGCACTCTCATCAACCGCTCCTATCTGTGGTGGCTCCTGCCCATCGGATTCTACGCCATTGTGGCAGCCCCGCTCTATCTCGGCACAGATGCCGGACTGCAACAATACGCACGCATCTATTCATTGCCTGGCGAGGCTATTGGCGAGCACAGCATATGGCCGTTGATTGCTATGGTGGTGCTATTGTCGGGGCTAATCATCCTAAACCGCCGTGTGCAATATGCGGCAGTACGCAAGGAAACGGTTGGCACCAAGAAGACGCAGACCGTGGCACACGTCGTGAAGTTCAACTTCCTTGAACGCTACGGCGAGTTCGGCACGTTCCTCCAGCTGGAGATAAAGCAGCTCATGCGCAACCGCAACCCACGCAAGGCAATTATCACAAGCATAATATTCACCATAATATTATGTCTGCTCATCATTACAACCGACATTTACGATTCGCCGAGAATGACCAACTTCTGGGCACTCTACATCTTCATCCTTCCGGGAGCCACAATTCTCGTCAAGATGATGGGCTACGAAGGCAACTATGTAGACGGACTGTTTGTGAGACGCGAAAACATCCTCGCCCTGCTCCAAGCCAAATACATATTCTATTCAGCCATGCTCCTGCTGCCGTTCGTGCTGATGCTGCCAATGGTGTTTGCCGGCAAGATGTCGATTGTGATGCTCTTGAGCTACGCCGTCTACACCATGGGATTCCAATACTTCGTCATATTCCAGTCGGCAGTCTACACGCGCCAGACAATTCCTATGAACGAAAAGATTACGTCGAAGGGCGGACTCGAAGGCAATTACGTGCAGATGATAATAATAGGCGTAATATTCCTTGTGCCCAACGTCATCGTCACGACTCTGCAGACTATGTTCAGCGACAACACTACATACGGCATAATGCTCGCCATTGGACTGATGTTCGTGCTGACCAACCGCCTGTGGCTGCGCAATATCTACAACCGGATGATGAGCCGCAAATACAGCAATCTCGAGGGTTTCACCTCCACACGATAAGAAACTACAAGAACAGCAATAAGGTGTTTATAATTTGCATACGGCAATTATAAACGCCTTTTTTAGTTAATATTCCGCAATCAAGGGTTAATTGTTAAACAAAAAGTTCTGTCGTTTCACTTTTTAATCTATCTTTGCAAACAAGAAAAAAAACACACATCAGGCATGAAGAAAAGAACTATATGGACAATCGCCTCTATCATGGGCTTCTCGTTCCTCGCCCTGCTTTATCTGCAACTAAGATACATTCAGGAGATGGTGGACATGAAGAAGGAGCAGTTTGACGAGTCGGTCAACCGCGCACTATATCAAGCCTCGCGCAATCTGGAGCTCAACGAGACCCTGCGCTATCTTGAGAAAGACGTGAACGAGACCGAACGACGCTCGTTCAAGAAGGATTCCATCGGCACTATCTCGGGCAAGCTCGACGGCAGCATACAGCAGTCGCACCAGTACTCGGTAATAGGCAAGGACGGCACAATATACTCGTCGTTCGAGCTAAAGACCATCACCACCCGACCCTCGCAGATGCCCAAGGCGATGATACTGCACACGGACAAGAGCTCCTTCAGCGAAGCAGCCAAGTCGATGCAGCAGATTGTCAAGAACCGCTATGTCTACCAGAAAGCCCTGCTCGACGAGGTGGTCTACTCCATACTCTATTCAGCCTCAGAAAAGCCTCTCAAGGAGCGCATCAACTTCAAGCTGCTCGATCAGGACCTGAAGGCAGAACTGATGAACAACGGCATAAACATCACCTATCACTTCACAGTCAGCACACAAGACGGACGTGAGGTCTACCGCTGTCCTGACTATACCGACGAGGGCGAAGAGTTCACCTACTCGCAGGTGCTTTTCCGCAACGACCCGCAGTCGAAGATGGGTGTGGTGCGCATCCACTTCCCCGACATGGGTTCATACATCTACTCGTCGGTACGATTCATGATTCCGTCGGTAGCGTTCACCATGGTACTGCTCATAACGTTCATATTCACCATCGTGGTGATATTCCGCCAGAAGCGCTATACGGAAATAAAGAACGACTTCATCAACAACATGACGCACGAGCTGAAGACCCCTATAGCCAGCATCTCGCTTGCGGCACAAATGATGAACGACGAGAGCGTCACCAAAAGTCCGGCCATGACAAAGCATCTCGGAAAGGTAATCAACGACGAGTCGAAACGTCTGCGATTCCTCGTGGAGAAAGTGCTGCAGATGTCGATGTTCGACCGCAAGAAGGCCGTATTCAAGAAGAAACGTCTCGACCTCAACGAAATGGTAGAGAACATAGCCAACTCGTTCACCTTGCGTGTAGAGCATACAAGAGGCAAGATCTATACAGAGATAGAAGCCGTCGACTCGGCTCTCTACGTCGACGAGGTTCACTTCCAGAACGTGATAAACAATCTGCTCGACAACGCCGTGAAGTATCGCAAGCCCGACCAGCCCATCAACATATATCTGCGCACGTGGAACGACGACAACCACCTCTACCTCTCGGTACGCGACACCGGACTGGGCATCAAGAAGGAAAACCTCAAGAAGGTGTTCGACAAGTTCTACCGCGTACACACGGGCAACGTGCACGACGTGAAGGGATTCGGACTCGGACTGGCCTACGTCAAGAAAATCATAATGCTCCATAACGGCGACATTACGATAGACAGCGAACTGGGCAAGGGAACAAAGTTCACCATAAAATTACCAATCATTAAGGATTAAACTTTCTGACGCCTCAAAACGTCTAACAAACAAAAATAGAGACAAACAATTAACAAGAAATTAATAACAATTTAAATACTACAACTATGGACGACAATTTGAAAATTCTGCTTTGCGAGGACGATGAGAACCTCGGTATGCTTCTGCGTGAATACTTGCAGGCCAAGGGCTACTATGCCGAGCTCTGCCCCGACGGCGAGGCTGGCTACCGTGCCTTCATGAAGACAAAGTTTGACATTTGCGTTCTCGACGTGATGATGCCCAAGAAGGACGGATTCACCTTGGCACAGGAAATCCGCCAGGCCAACGCCGAGATACCTATCATATTCCTCACAGCCAAGACTCTGAAAGAGGACATCCTCGAAGGATTCAAGATTGGTGCCGACGACTACATCACCAAGCCGTTCTCAATGGAAGAACTCGTGTTCCGTATTGAGGCCATCCTGCGTCGTGTACGTGGCAAGAAGAGCAAGGAAAGCACCATCTACCACATCGGACGATTCACATTCGACACACAGAAGCAGCTGCTCACAATCGGCGACAAGCAGACCAAGCTCACCACAAAGGAGAACGAACTGCTCGCACTCCTCTGCAGCCACGCCAACGAGATTCTGCAACGCGACTTTGCCCTCAAGACCATATGGATTGACGACAACTACTTCAACGCACGCTCTATGGACGTGTACATCACAAAACTGCGCAAGCACCTCAAGGACGACGACCAGATTGAAATCATCAACATCCACGGCAAGGGCTACAAGCTCATCACTCCCGAGGAGGAATAAAATTGCTCCTCAAGAAGAATAAGCCAAAATCGGTCATTAGTATCGCGGATATGCTTACGTATAGATATAAAGAACGTGGGAAAAGAAACACACTACATCACACGTAGATTTTATGTGCGTTCTTGATTGATGCCAAGTATTATGTAATATGATACTATGGTCCCTTTACAATCGTGACACTAATGTCAGTATCGTGATATCAATATATGTTGCGTGTCTTGAAACAATCGTATCATGGCTTGAAATGATCGTATCATGGCTTGAAATGATCGTATCATGCTTTGATACGAAGTTTTTTACTGGATGCTTCTAATGACCGATTTGGGATAAGATTGCTCCTCAAGAAGAATAAGATTTCTCCTTAGGAGGAACAAAAATGCTTCTTAGAAAGAAAAAGAAAACCGAACAGTTTTCATATATAAGAATAGCGGGGGTTGCAAGCCTCCGCTATTCTTCTTTTTATCAGATTTCAGAATAAACCAATTCTCCATTTATCCGTTCTGACTTCATTACACTTATTCTTTCTACCTTTATTGAAGCCTCCGGAACGTCTATTTCCGTTACTATATGCGACGGATGCTGCACTAATGAGACGTGTGGCAAAAACGGCATGGCACTAAAAGGAATGCCGTAAGCAGAAAGCCTTTGGCGCAGCTGACTGACCAAAGCTGCTACCTGTCCGTCTTTCCTCACTCCACACCACACTACTCCCGACCTTGTGGGAAAAGTCCCGAGTCTGCCCAACGACATTACGAAAGGTTCAAACTCCACCTCGCCCACAGCCTTGCGAATCTTCGGCAGATCGTATTTCTCGCCTATAAAGGCAAGCGTCATGTGCAGATTGCCGTAAGGACAAAAGTTGCCGCTAACGCCCTTTGCCCTTAAGGCATTCTGTAGCCCAACGAGAGTCTTCTTGAAGGCTTCGTCAAAACGAATAGCGATGAATATGCGAGCCATGCGGTTTTTGGTTATAATAAGCTACAGTTATTTTCTTTCAAGCTCCTGCAGATTCTCCATCTTCTTCGACTCGAGAAACTCGTAGATGCCACACAAGTGTTCGCGCACCTTGCCGTGACCGAATTCGTACACCTTGCTGACAAGGCCGTCGAGGAAGTCGCGGTCGTGGCTTACTACGATTAGCGTGCCGTCAAAGTCCTGAAGCGCTTGTTTCAGCACGTCCTTGGTCTTGAGGTCAAGATGGTTGGTAGGCTCGTCGAGGATGAGCAGATTGACCGGCTCGAGCAGGAGCTTGAGAATAGCCAGACGTGTGCGCTCGCCTCCCGAAAGCACCTTCACCTTCTTGGTCGACTCTTCGCCTCCGAACATGAATGCGCCCAGCAGGTCGCGTATCTTGTTGCGAATTTCGCCCTTTGCCACATCGTCAATAGTCTGGAATACGGTAAGCTCCCCATCGAGAAGCGAGGCTTGGTTCTGGGCGAAGTAGCCTATCTGCACATTATGGCCCAGTTCCAGCTTACCCTGGTTTTGCAGCTGTCCCATAATACACTTTACGAGAGTCGACTTACCCTCTCCGTTTCTGCCCACGAAGGCAATCTTGTCGCCACGCTCAACGGTAAGGTTCACTCCGCTGAATATCTGCTTGTCGCCAAACGCCATAGCCACGTCGCTCATCTGTACGGGATAGGCTCCGCTACGCGGACTTGGCGGAAATTTTAGTCGCAGGTGGCTTGTGTCCTCTTCGTCCACTTCTATGAGTTCGAGCTTTTCAAGCATTTTCACACGGCTCTGCACCTGAAAGGTCTTGGAGTAAGTTCCCTTGAAGCGTTCGATAAAGTCCTTTGTCTCGGCTATCATCTTCTGCTGTTCCTCATACTTCTTCATCTGCTGTTCGCGACGTTCCTTGCGCAGCTCCAGATACTGGCTGTACGTAGTCTTGTAGTCGTAGATTCGGCCCATCGTCACCTCTATTGTACGAGTCGTTATGTTGTCGACAAACTTGCGGTCGTGGCTGATAACGACTACGGCTTTAGAGCTGTTGATGATAAAGTCCTCGAGCCACCCTATCGACTCTATGTCGAGATGGTTGGTAGGCTCGTCGAGCAGCAGCACGTCGGGCGACTTGAGCAGCAGCTTGGCAAGCTCTATACGCATGCGCCAGCCTCCCGAGAATTCACTCGTAGGCCGGTTGAAGTCAGAGCGCTCGAATCCGAGACCCAGCAGAGTCTTCTCCACATCCTCCTCAAAGTGGGTCATGTCGATGGCATAGAACTTCTCCGAGAGAGTCGACACCTTCTCTATGAGCTGCATGTATTCTTCGCTCTCGTAGTCGGTACGGGTGGTGAGTTCGTTGTTGATGCGGTCGATTTCTGCCTGAATCTCGTGCAGATGGGCGAAAGCCTGGCATGTCTCATCGAATACAGTACGTCCGTCTTCGGTCATCAGATGCTGTGGCAGATAAGCTACGACGCAATCCTTAGGAGCCGAGACCGAGCCACGTGTGGGCTTGCGCACTCCTGCAATAATCTTGAGCAGAGTGCTCTTGCCTGCGCCATTCTTGCCCATAAGGGCAATACGGTCCTTCTCGTTTATCTGGAAGGAAATATCCTTGAAAAGGGTGGTGCCGCCGAATTCGACGGTCAGTCCATCTACTGTGATCATATCTGTTTGTTGTTCTTATTGTGAAATAATGCTGCAAAATTAGCTAAAAATCTTCAAATGTCGGTCACACCATTTACCTATTTTTAAGTATTGCACACCCTTCGGAAGCTTACTAACTTTGTAGGTACCTGTGCTTTCGGGCGTGAAGAACGTGGAATATCCTGCCTACACTTTATGGAAGCTATCGATTGTACAACGCTTCGGCAAGGCCGTAAAGCTGACGGCAGCCATCGACAACCTCTTCGGATACAAACCGAAGTATTACTATCTGAACTGTCCGACAACAGACGGAGCAACGTTCCAGATTGGAATGTCGATAGATATAGACAAATTCTTCAAATAAGATAAAGACAAATTAGATACAGACAAATTATACCGAATATAATAACACAAAAAAATGAATATGAAAAATAATTGGTGGAAAGCAATAGCATCGTTTCTCGTGGTACTCTTTACCATGCCTTTGGGACATGCCCTGATGATGATAATGGAAAAGACCATGACGCCCGTGGTGCTGCACTACTCTGCCTTCCTTATGGGACTGGTGGGACTCTTAATAGTAATAACGGGGGTGTTCGTCAAGGGCGACACCAAGCAGACCGTCTTCGGACTAATTGGAGGTCTGTTGTTCTGGACCGGATGGGTGGAGTTCCTCTTCCAGTACTACGCTACACGATGGGGCACGCAGCCCGAGATTGTCAATGGAGAGGTGGTGACCAAGCCCGAATATCTTATTCTGCCTGCCTCGTTCGGCATGTGGATGATGATGATGACACTCTACATATTCTCCACGAAGAACGGCTGCAACTTCATCAACTGGTGGCAACGCCGCTTGCTCGGTTCGCGCAAGAACGAGATAGCGGCACGTCCTATGACCCGCCACACAAGCTTAGTGACGTTCATGGAACTGAACATGATACTCTGGGCAAGCTATCTGCTGCTGATGTTCTGCTACGACAACAACTTCCTTGGCGACCGCCATCCAGTCACCAGCATCGTAGCGGCAGGCTGTCTGCTTGGCAGCATATTCATCTTCAAGAAGCAGCTGCGCCTGTCGTCGTGGGGTGCCAACATACGCATGGCTATAGCTACGGTAGTGGTGTTCTGGGTGCCGGTAGAAGTGCTCGGACGACTCGACTTCTTCCGTGAGTTCTGGGTAGAGCCACAAGAATATGCCACACAAATGATCTGTATCCTTGTGGTATTCCTGGTGCTGCTGGGATATATCGTCGTGGCAGCAAGAAAACAAAAAAGCAAGGAATAATTTTTAATGCAAATGTTGAATGTTAAATGTTAAGTGTTAAATTGTTGGGATACGAAATAACTCAATATTCAACATTGCCTAAGGCTTTAATTCATGGATAATTCGTGGTAATTCGCGACTAAGAAAGACACGCTCTCTTTTAGATTCTGTTTAGCCACATTCGGCTGCATCAGAACCGAGAGCGGACGCGTGTCGCCCTCGTTGATGCTCCTTACCAAGCCAAAGCTTTCAGCCAGTCTGCCCGTAGCATCGTCTATCATGCCCGAGAGCAGCCATACTGGTATATTGGCCTTCCGGCAACGCTTCAGCACGCCATACGGCACCTTGCCCATCAAGGTTTGTTCGTCCGACTTTCCTTCGCCCGTAATGACGAGGTCGGCATCCTTGATGGCTGCGTCGAAACCGGCAATATCGAGCATGATGTCTATGCCCGAATGCAGATTGGCATTCAGGTATGCAAGGAGGGCGTAGCCCAGTCCACCTGCTGCTCCTGCACCAGAACTGAATGCCAATTCGGGAGTAGCACGTCCCGCCTGTTCGGTCGCCTTTGCGAAAGCGCGCAACCGCCCGTCGAGTGTCTCTACCTGCTCGGGCGTGGCACCCTTCTGCGGGGCAAAGACATAGGCGGCTCCATTCTTGCCGAACAAGGGATTGTTGACATCACAAGCTGCAATCACCTGGCAATCCATATCGAGACAACGGCAGTCTTTCAAAGACTCAACCATGCCACGTCCGCCATCACATGTTGCGCTACCGCCAATACCCATCACTATCTCACGGCAACCTCGCTTCACGGCGTCGGCTACCATTTCGCCCACACCATAAGTTGTGGCTTTGAGAGGGTTGCGTCGTTCAGGGGGCACGAGCGTAAGTCCGCTTGCTGCCGCCATTTCCATATAGGCGGTCTTGCCGTCTGCCGAAATAGCGTATTCAGCCTCTACCATATCCATTAGAGGGCCGTGTACTTCTACAGCCACGCTCCGTGTGGGCAACATCCGCCTCACACACTCCACCAGTCCTTCGCCCCCATCGCTCAACGGCACCTGCACAACCACGGCATTCTGCCAAGCCTCACGCACACCTTGGGCGCACGCCTCACAAGCCTCCGTTGCCGAGATGCAGCCTTTGAAGGAGTCGAAGGCCAACACAACCTTTTTCATAGCCTAAGCATTAATCGTCCGAACCTTAATAGTCCGAACCTTACTTGTTGATATAGTCGAGTATCTGCTCGGCATGTATCTTGGTCTTGATTTCCTTGGGAGTGAAGATTTTCTGTATGATGCCATTCTCATCGACAAGATAAGTAGTGCGAAGTATTCCGATGGTTTTTCTACCGCAGGTCACCTTCTCGCCCCAGCATCCCAGCTCCTGCAACAAAGTGGTTTCGGTATCGGCTATAAGGGGGAACTGCAACCCTTTGGCATCGGCAAACTTCTTCTGAAGAGCCTGCTTATCCTTGCTCACGCCAATAATCTCGTAGCCAGCTGCAGCCAGCTCGTCCTTATGCGCCTGCAACGAGCATGCCTCGGCAGTACATCCGCTTGTATTGGCCTTAGGATAGCTGTAGAGCACAATTTTCTTGCCACGATAGTCGCTTGCCTTAATCTCACGTCCGTCTTGGTCGAAGCCAAGAACCTCAGGAATTTTATCTCCAACATTCATAATTGTAACGTTTTAATAAGTATATGTTTAAATATATAATGTTGCATTTTGGATTTCACGGCAAATATACGGTATTTTTGTCAATCTGCAAAATCCAAACAACTGTAATATTTCAATTGGAATCTGTTGACTTGAAAAGTAGGAATTAGTTAACTTAAAAAATGTTTGTTTTTTTTGAAGATATAAAGTAAAGTATTAATTTTGTAAGAGGTTTATAATAGAGGTTCAGGATAATGCACATATTCGACAATAGACGTATGAGATTTGCATGGCTTCTGATGTTGGTATATCTGCCAATGATGACAGCCATTACCTTCCACCACCACTCGGAGGCGGAGGGAGCTTCAGCTGTGTTCTATTGTTACGATTGCGAGCATCATATCCACCACGATGGTCACCTTACCGCCAGTAAGAGTTTCGCTCACGATTGCGTTCTCTGCCAGCTGCACAGCCTGCCATACGTGGTTCCTACTATCATCCACATAGCTGTATTTTTAGCTATAGTTCACGTCGCTTTAGTCACGTCTTGTCCTTTTGTCAAGACCCGCGAAGGCGACATTCATTCTACCCGTGCCCCACCTGTATTCTAATCTTTTGTGGTATTATTGATGATGAAGAATTCTCTTTTTCATCAAATTTATTCATGCGCTTACGTCAAGTGCCAAGGTCTCTCCATGCTCTAAAATCAGGTAAGGACTAAGGCTTTGGCTTACATTAACTATGCGTATGGCGAGGGATGGCATGTCCCTCATGAAGCTTATTATTTACATCATCTTTTTTATAATAAAATGAAATCAAAGAATTATCAGTTGATGCTCCTTTCGGGCGCATTGACAGTCTCATTTGCGGCTCATGCAGCCGGAGTCAACAACAAGAGTATTGTAACGGACGACAACAGAGTCGCTACTGCCTCTGCCAACAAAAGCACCATTACGAACGAACCTATAAAGAATACAGACGCTAACGTTTATGGACACGTGAAGGATGCCAAGACGGGCGAACACCTGCCTTACGTAGTAATCCAGATTAAGGGCACTACCATAGGTACGACAACCGACAAGACGGGACACTTCTTTCTGAAGAACCTGCCCGAGGGCTCGTTTGTCATAGAGGCGAAATATATGGGGTATACTACCCAAAGCCAGAGCATAACAATCAAGCAAGACACCAGCAAGGAGCTGAACTTCACTCTCAGCCCGAGCGATTTTAGTCTTGACGAGGTGGTAGTTTCAGCCAATCGTAACGAGACCAAGCGCCGACTGGCTCCCAACTTGGTGAGCGTGATTGGTGGCAAGCTCTTCGACATCACACAGTCGACCTGCCTGGCTCAGGGGCTCAACTTCCAGCCGGGTGTGCGCACGGAGGACGACTGTCAGAACTGCGGCTTCACCCAGGTACGTATCAATGGTCTTGACGGCCACTACTCGCAGATACTTGTAGATTCGCGCCCGGTATTCTCTTCTCTGAACGGTGTGTATGGTCTGGAGCAGATTCCTGCCAATATGATTGACCGTGTAGAGGTGGTTCGTGGCGGAGGCTCTGCCCTCTTCGGCGCATCTGCCATAGGCGGCACCATCAATATCATCACCAAGGAGCCAACACGCAATTCGGCTTCCTTCGGCCATACATTCATGTCGCAGGGTGGAGCTAATTCGTTCGACAACGTGACGACGGGCAATGTCTCGCTGGTGACTGATGACAACAAGGCGGGCGTGTATGCATATGGACAGACTCGCACCCGACAGGGTTATGACCATGACGGAGATGGCTACACGGAGTTGCCGGAACTGAACAACCAGACTTTCGGTCTCAATTCTTATCTCCGCCTCAGTCCTTATTCTAAGCTGAGCCTACAGTATCACGGCATTCATGAGTTCCGCCGTGGCGGCAACAAGCTCGACCAGGTTGCCCATATGGCTAATATAGCCGAGCAGGTGGAGCACAACATCCAGGGTGGCGGACTCACCTACGACTTCTATTCTCCTGATGAGAATAACCGTCTGTCGGCTTATTTCTCGTTCCAGGCCACAGCCCGCAAGAGTTATTATGGCGGCACGGGCGAAGGAACTGAGGAGGACATAGAGGCTGCCGAGAAGGCTTACGGTACAACTCACGACCTTACATACGTAGCAGGTACGCAGTATGTGCATTCGTTCGGCAAGCTGCTCTTCATGCCTTCCGACCTTACCCTTGGTGCAGAGTACAACTTCGACGGACTGAAGGATGTAATCCTCGGTTACGATCGTCATTTCCAACAGGACGTGCGTATCGGCAGTTTCTTCTTCCAGAATGAGTGGAAGAACAAGCAATGGAGCTTTCTCCTTGGTGGCCGTCTGGACAAGCACAACCTTATGGACCACATCATCTTCTCGCCACGTGCCAACCTGCGTTTCAACCCTACCGAGAACATCAACCTGCGCCTCACCTATGCAGGCGGATTCCGTGCACCTCAGGCATTTGATGAAGACCTGCATGTGGGCGTAGTAGGAGGCGAGCGACTGGTTACGGTATTGGCAGACAATCTGAAGGAGGAGCGTTCAAACAGCTTCAGCCTTTCGGCCGACTTGTACCATAAGTTCGGTTCGGTTCAGACCAATCTCCTCATAGAGGGATTCTATACCGACCTTAACAATGTGTTTGCCCTTCGCCAGCTCGACCAGCCCGATGCCCAAGGCAATACCGTGCAGGAACGCTACAACGCCTATGGTGCCAAGGTGTTCGGACTGAACCTTGAGGGCAAGGCGATGTTCACAAAATGGTTTACGCTCCAGGCAGGATTAACCCTACAGAAGAGCCTTTACGACGAAGCCATAGCGTGGAACGACGAGGTGCCTGAGCAGAAATACAAGAAGATGATGCGCACTCCTAACACCTATGGTTATTTCACGGCAAGCTTTACCCCCGTGAAGCGCTTCACGGCTTCGGTTACGGGCAACTATACGGGCAGCATGCTCGTTGGTCACTCTGCCGGTTCGGGCGTTGATAATCCCGTGGCTGTGAACACTCCTAAGTTTATGGAGGTGAACATGAAGTTGGCCTACGCCTTTCCCGTCTACAACAGCCTCACGCTCCAGCTTAACGCCGGCATACAGAACATCACCAACGCCTATCAGAACGACTTCGACAAGGGATGGAACCGCGACTCCAGCTACATCTACGGTCCGTCTCTGCCAAGAAGCTATTATGTAGGGGTGAAGGTAAGCTACTAGTCAAACTGCACTCAGCCGACTATCAATAAGGCTGAATGAAGGACTTGTAAATGAAAGTTGCGAAGGGTATGGTGTCCACGCCATACCCTTCTACAGTTTACTTCGTTCCACTCGAATTAAACATTAAATTCACATTCTCGAATTCAACATTCCTAATTCAACATTCTAAATGCAGCAGCTTTGTACACCGAGGGTGGCGAGGAGTGCGGTGAGTACGCTCACGATAAACTGGAGCACGGTCTTGAGGGTTTCTTTGTTTGAGTTTTTCATGTTTTTTTGATTATTAAAGTTATTGATATGACTTCGGGATGCGTTCGGGATGCGTTCGGCTGACGAGTCCTTTTGTTTATATTGCAAAGTTACGACATTTGCGGATGGCAATCATACGTTAGCGTGTTTTTCTTCGAAAAAACATAAATTCCGCTCCGTTTACGTGTGCGCCAAGGATAGGGAAAAGCATGGGGACAATGGGCTGGTGCATGTCTTTTGACACTTGCGAGAGCAAAAGCTGCACGCTTTCGGTGCCTTTTCCAAGCCGTGGCATAGCAGGAGGGTAAACGTATCCGCGATGCTAGTATATATACATCAAAAAAAATATCGCTCAAGTTTTTATTCTTGAGCGATATT
>URDM01000049.1 GCA_900546575.1 uncultured Prevotella sp. | reverse complement strand
TCGTTTTGCTTGAGGTTTCGTTCGTTCTCGAAAGCGGATGCAAAGGTATGACTTTTATTTGAATCTCCAAAACTTTCGCAGAGAAAAATCAACATTTTTGCTGTATTTTTATTGAAAGTTGATTCACGTCAACGATTCCCTGTTTGCGCAAACAACGACACCTTATTATATATTATAGGAAAAACGTAATCATATGATATTTAGTTTGCGCAGGTCATGGCGAAGATGCCATAACCTCCTAAATATTGCTTGCACGATTCTTGAATCATTAATGTTGGTGATGTTTTTCAAACCTCGGCAGAGAAACATTCTTCTCTCGTCAGAGATTTTTTGTTTCCTCGGGAGAAAGTTTTTGCAACCTCGGGAGGAAACAAAAATCAAGTTATTTGAAAAAAATCGTTGAAAGCGTTTTCTTTTCCAAAAATAATCTTTAAATTTGTAATTGTTGACGCTAACCAAAATCACAAGCCTAATATTACTGCTATGTTAAAAACCACGATTACGCTGCTTCTTTCGGCGATGACGGCTGTATGTTCAGCACAAACTGACAACAAAACCGATTTACCATCAGTCACTCAGACCGAAGGCAAACCTACATTGCCACGACACAACTGGCAACAATATTTCGAGCAGTTGAACGACATGGACGACATGGAATCGACCAATCTTGAAGAACTTTACGACCAGATGTGCGAACTGGAAGACTCGCCAGTTAATCTGAATACTGCTACTGCCGACGACATAAAACGCCTGATGTTTCTCAATGCTGCGCAAGCAGAAGAACTAACGGAATACATTGACCGCTATCGTCCGTTGCGCTCTATCGGCGAACTCGCTATGATAAAGTCGATTGACCCTATTCGTCTGCAGTTGCTTATGTGCTTCACATATATTGGTGAAACTGAGGAAAAGAATAGTTTTCCAAAGCTGGGCAACATCCTAAAATACGGCAAACACGACGTTGTGGCTACCGCAAAGATTCCATTCTATACCCGTAAGGGTGACCGCGACGGCTATCTTGGCAGCAAGTACAAACATTGGATGCGTTACACTTTCCGTTACGGACAATATCTGCAAATAGGTTTTCTGGGAACGCAGGATGCCGGGGAGCCTTTCTTCGCCCACGGCAACAGCATGGGTTACGACCATTATGCCTACTATGCTGTAATAAGAAAACTTGGCAGACTGAAGACTCTTGCACTCGGACAATACAAGTTGCGCTTTGGAATGGGACTGGCTATGAACACCGGATTCACATTAGGCAAGACTACGGCTGCCACAATGTCAATACCCACCAATAGTATTACACCCAACTCATCACGTTCGAACGCCTACTATCTGCAAGGAGCAGCCTCAACTATCGCATTCAGCAAGAATCTGGACTTCACGGCATTCGCCTCCTATCGCAAGATAGATGCGACACTCAACAAGGACGGAACCATCAAGACATTGCTGCAGACTGGCTATCACCGCACCGAGAGTGAGATATTACGCAAGCATAATGCCTCGCAGATGACCACCGGAGGCAACATGCGCTGGCACAGTGGCGGATGGCACGTGGGATTGACTGGCGTGTATACTTCGTATAGCGACTCACTCAATCCCGACAAGCGACAAGCCTATCGCAAATACAATCCTACGGGAAAACATTTTTACAATGCCAGCATCGACTACGGATTCATCAATCATCGCATCAGTATCAACGGCGAGACAGCCATAAACGACAAGGGAGCCGTAGCCACAATCAATTCAATTGCTCTGAGAACCAACCGATGGCTCACACTCACCGCCATACAGCGCTTTTACAGCTATCGTTATTATTCGATGTTCAGCTCAGCCTTCAGCGATGGAGGCAAGGTGCAGAACGAGAACGGAATATACGTTGGAGCAGTATGGACCCCATCGTCACAACTCTCAATATTAGCTTACAGCGACTATGCCTACTATCCATGGGTGCGCTATCAGGTGAGCGACAAGAGTCATACGTGGGACAATCTCTTACAGGCCACCTATCGTCTGTCGCCACTACTTACGCTCAACTCACGCTATCGCATAAGGATGCGCGAGGAAGGCTACAACGACAAGGAAGCCAAATCAAAATATCTGATAGACAAGACAGAGCACCGTATGCGCCTTTCGCTGGTATATGCCAACACCCATTGGCAAGCCAAGACGCAGGGTGATGCCGCCTACATAGTCTATCCCGACGGTCTTGCAGGCAAGCCGAAGAGCTTCGGGTGGATGATGTCACAAAACGTAGCTTACACCAACACCTATCTGTCTGCATCTGCCAATATAGCCTATTTTCACACCCGCGACTACAACTCCCGACTCTACACCTACGAGAACGGAACGCTCTACACATTCAATTTCCCTATGTTTTACGGTGAAGGAATGCGCAGCGCCATGCTGTTGCGTAGCAACATAGGTTCACACCTTATTATATTATGTAAGGTTGGAGCCACCAAATACTTCGATCGCAAGAAAATATCGAGTTCATACCAGCAAATAAACTCGTCGTGGCAGGCTGATATGGACCTGCAAATAAGGTGGAAAATCTGATGCAAATATAAGGCAAGCAGTAAAAAAGTGTTACAAAATAAAAATCGATTATAGAGTTTCGAGAAGCTGTTTTTACCGTCTTTTTATGTGAGTTTTGCCACCCCTCTCTTCATTTAAGCCTTCTTTGCCTTCCAACTGTAGCCCTTTTGCATTGTAAAAGGACTACAGTTGAAGAGCAAATGGAGTACAGTTAGAACGTAAAAACCCTCCATTTGAAATGAAATGGAGGGTTTTATGTTGATAGGAATTTTGATATCCGGCAGCAAAACCACATAACAATCTGTGTATAAACACTTTAATCATACACGCTCAAAACTCAAGAATTTCGAGCCAAAGATTTCTTAATGCGTTCAACTGACAGTATTGAGCGAAAAAAATGCAAATATTGTCATATAGAAAGCACAAATTGAGACGATGATGTGCTACTATATTGGGATTTTAATATTCATGACCTTCACCTTTTATTACGCTTGGTCCTTCGATAAGCTCGGGCGCACCTGCATTGCGTCGAACATCGCCATAGGCACGACGCAAATCGTCAAGCCCTATAGTCATGTCGCGACGTGCAGGACGGTCTTTGTCGAGCAGACTATGCGAGAAGAGCCACTCATAAGTCTTGCGAAGATAGAAGACGCGAGCAGGAGCACCATGATTGGCACCCTTGAGCCAATCGTATAGTAGCCGAGTGTCGTTGCCATCGCGCTTAAGACTCTCTACCACCGTCTTCGACTTGCTTACGGGTACAGCACGGTCGGCTGTGCCATGTATTATCCAGAACGGCAGTCGGCCAAGTCCGCTCACATCCTTAAGCGACGTTCCACCACACAAGGCCATGCCTGCTGCAATACGGTCGGGATAAGTGCCACACACATCCATAGTACCATAACCGCCAAGACTCATTCCCAACACATATACACGAGTAGTGTCGCAAGCATAACGGCTCTTCACCCAATCGAACACATCCATTATCTTCTTCGGGTTCCATGCTCCGCCAGGGTTCTGCGGAACTATAGTAAGCGCATCAATTTGACGACCTTTGACAATGGCATCGAGCGGACCATATCGGCGCACTCGCTCAAGATTGCGACCGCAAAGGCTTGCGCCATGCAGGAATATGATGACGGGAGTCTGCTCCTGCGAGTAGAAATAATCTATAGGAGTATAAACCCAGAAGTTGTAACCACCAGGTATCGAGTCTTTTACTGCACGCAGAAAATCGTAAGCCGAAGCCTGCATTGTTGAAACAAGCAACAGCAACATCAACAATATCTTCTTCATATATATATGATGTTAGAATAATTTATAGAAATCTTATATTTCACAAAGGTAGCAATAATAACATTAACTATTGCACTTAGTTGAAAATAAATAAGTAACTTTGCATATATATAACATACTATATATGGAAGTAATAAAAACAGAAATAGAAGGCGTGGTGATTATCGAACCGCGCATATTCAAAGACGCAAGAGGCTACTTCTTCGAGAGCTACTCACAACGGGAGTTCAACGAAAAGGTAGCACAAATAGACTTCTGTCAGGACAATGAGAGCATGTCAACGTATGGAGTAATGCGCGGTCTGCACTTTCAGCGTCCGCCATTCACGCAAAGCAAACTGGTGCGCTGCGTAAAAGGTGCTGTGCTCGATGTGGCTGTAGACATACGTAAAGGGTCGCCTACATACGGCAAGCACGTAGCCGTAGAACTGACAGAGGACAACCACCGCCAGTTTTTCGTGCCACGGGGTTTTGCCCACGGATTTGCAGTGCTGAGCGATGTGGCTGTATTCCAATACAAATGCGACAACTTCTATCACCCGGAAGCCGACGGAGGAATATCCATTCTCGACGACTCATTAGGCATAGACTGGCGCATACCTACCGACAAGGCGATACTCAGCGAGAAGGATACAAAGCACGATATGCTGAAAGACTTCAACTCGCCGTTCAGCATTGACGAGCCGTTATACTGAAAAGGGTGAGGTGTTGAGATGGTGAAATATCTCGCCTACCATAATTAATATATACATTATATATAATAGAGATGAACATTCTTGTTACAGGAGCCAACGGACAACTCGGACATGAGATGCAACGTGTGGCCAAATCAAGCAACCACAACTATATATTCACCGACGTGGCAGACGGCTACGAGAAACTCGACATTACAAATATCGAGGATATACGCAATATGGTGAAGAATAACAATGTGGACATAATCGTTAACTGTGCTGCATACACCAACGTAGACAAAGCCGAAAGCGACTACGACACAGCCAATCTGATAAACAACACGGCTGCAGGCAATCTGGCTACAGCCATGAAGGAAGCAGGCGGTACGCTGATACATATAAGTACCGACTATGTTTTCCAAGGCGACCGCAACACGCCATGCCAAGAAGACTGGGTAACCAATCCGCTCGGCGTCTACGGCAAAACGAAGCTTGCAGGCGAGGCAGCAATTGCTACTACGGGATGTAACAGTATCATCATACGAACAGCATGGCTCTACTCGCAATGGGGAAAGAACTTTGTGAAGACCATGCAGAGCCTTACCGCAACACACGATACGCTGAAAGTGGTGTTCGACCAAGTGGGCACTCCTACCTTTGCAGGCGACCTTGCCGACGTTATCGCCCATATCATCAACACCGGTCAGACCGACAAAACGGGCATCTACCATTTCTCCAACGAAGGCGTATGCTCATGGTACGACTTCGCAAAGCTGATATGCAAGCTGTCGGGTAACACATGCGACATCAACCCTTGCTACAGCGAGGAGTTTCCAAGTCCGGTGAAACGTCCGCACTTCTCCGTACTCGACAAGAAAAAGATAAAGGAAACATTCGGCATAAAGGTGCCATACTGGACCGACTCGCTTGAAGTATGCATAAAGCAACTTGCCGAAGCCAACAATAAATGAATACATTAACCACCAATCATCAAACATTATGCAAAGCATCATCATCACAGGAGGCGCAGGATTTATCGGGTCACATGTAGTGAGACTGTTTGTAAACAAATACCCCGACTACCACATCATCAATCTTGACAAACTGACGTATGCAGGCAATCTCGCTAACTTGAAGGACATTGAGAACAAGCCCAACTATACATTCGTAAAGGGCGACATCTGCGACTATGAACTGATACTCGAACTAATGCGCAAGTACAATGTTACGGGCATAATACACCTTGCAGCAGAGAGCCACGTGGACCGTTCAATCAAGGACCCGTTCACCTTTGCACGCACCAACGTAATGGGAACATTGTCAATGCTGCAGGCTGCCAAGACATATTGGGAGAGTCTGCCTGAGAAATATGAAGGCAAACGATTCTACCACATCTCTACCGATGAGGTGTACGGAGCGCTCGAACTGACAAATCCCGAGGGCATAGAATCGCCTTTCACAACAAAGGCTTCGTCAGAACATCACCACGCATACGGCACAGAATTCTTCCTGGAGACCACAAAATACAATCCACACTCGCCCTATTCGGCTGCAAAGGCATCGTCCGACCACTTCGTTCGCGCCTTTCACGACACATACGGTATGCCGACTATCGTGACCAACTGCTCTAACAACTATGGTCCGTATCAATTTCCCGAGAAACTGATACCTCTGTTCATAAACAACATACGCCATCGCAAACCGCTGCCTGTGTATGGTGAGGGACTGAACGTACGCGACTGGCTGTATGTAGAAGATCACGCACGTGCCATTGACCTTATATTCCATAAGGGCAATGTGGCTGAGACTTACAACATAGGCGGATTCAACGAGTGGAAGAACATTGACATAATACATATGCTGATAAAGACTGTCGACCGCCTGCTGGGACGCAAGGAAGGCGAAGACCTGAACCTCATAACCCACGTAACTGACCGTATGGGCCACGATATGCGCTACGCCATCGACTCGCGAAAGCTGCAAAGAGAGTTGGGTTGGGAACCAAGCCTGCAATTTGAGGAAGGCATAGAGAAGACAGTACGCTGGTATCTGGACAACCAGGAATGGATGGACAACGTCACTTCGGGCGACTATCAGAAGTATTACGACAGCATGTATGCCAACAGATAATCAATAGTAAAGGCATACCTGAAAACAAGACAAAGCATAAAGAGGAAAAAGACAAATAAAAAAACGCCTTGAAAGCGGAAGACAATCAATAATCTTCAACTTTCAAGGCGTTGCCTTTTTCTTTATATTAGCGTATGCGGTCGGCCGCACGCACCATTTTCTCATCGTGGATAACACCTGCACGAGCCATAAAGTTGAGCACTAATGAAACGGCAGGAAGACATGCTGCAAAAGCAATGTGGAAATTGGCATCTGCCGAAACGACATTGCGTGTAACAACTCCAAGCACTATATACCATGCCAAGAGCAAGAACACATTACACAAACACAGACTGCTCTGCAACTTACGGTTGCGATAAAGGAATATTGTTGCGAGACTCATGGCACTGCTAACGAGCAATATGCCAAAAAGACCGCACGGTGAATAGTCGACGCTTGCGCCCTTGTCAAGCATGATGTTGTACAGTTTGAAACCAACACCCATACCTGCTGGCTCTATATCGCCAATACGAAGGCACAGACACACAACCGAAGCAATGAATGCAAGCAGCAAGAAAACACTTTGCTTACGCTGTATCATTATGCGGGTTCCTGTGTGTTAGCGTTGTCCTGAGCAGGGTCGCGATAATAGACGTGGCCCTCGATGAATTCCTCTGTAGCGAGAAGTGTAGGCTTCGGAAGTTTCTCGTAATAGCGCGAAATCTCTATCTGCTCACGATTCTCGAAAACCTCCTCAAGTGAGTCGTTGTAAGAAGCAAACTCGGCCAACTTCTTGTTGAGGTCTTGCTTAATTTCGACAGCAATCTGATTGGCACGCTTCGAGATAATTACAACACTCTCATAGATGTTGCCTGTCTCATCACACAGATCCATAATGTTACGTGTGACAGTGTTGACCGGCGCTTTTGACTTTTTGTAATCCATTAATCTATTATTTTATTTGTATTTAATATTTCAAGACCTTATATTCTTTGGTGTATTCCCTTTAATCCTTGGTGTATGACTTGCACTTGCTTATGAACTTCTCCGCCATAGCCTTGTCCTTAGAGTCGGGATATTCGTTAAGGAATCCATAACACTCGTCCTCGGCATCCTGGAAACGCTCAAGCTTCTTCTCCTCAACACTCTGCTGAGCCAATTCAAACTTGCTCTTCATAACAAGCAGCGAGAATTTCTCACGCAGGCTGGAATAAGGATAGTCCTTCAATGCGTTCTGAGCGGTTATGATACAAGCCTCGTAGTTGTTGCCACCATAAGTACAGTTGCCGAAATACTGTCCGAGGTCGTAATAGAGTTGTGCCGAATAGAGTTCCTTCTGCACCAGCTTGTCCTGCAATTCAAACAGACGCTGCTGTGCATCCTTCTTCTGCTTGCCATCGGGATAAAGGTCGATGTACTCCTGGAAGGCTGCAATGGCATTGACAGTCTGCGACTGGTCGAGACGAGGTTCAGGTGTGCAGTTGTACAGACTCATTCCGATAAGGAAGCGAGCCTCCTGAGTATATGCTCCCTTAGGATAACTCTGGCAATACTTCTTGAACGTAGCTGATGCGCCCTCATAGTCACGGCTGTTGAATTCGGACATTCCAAGCATGTAAAGACTTTCCTGGGCATTGTCCGATCCTTTCTGCATCGTCACCAAGCCCTGAAGCAAAGTTGAAGCGCGGACATACTTGCCCTTGGCAAAGCATTCCTTGGCGTATTCATACTTGAAATTGTTGTCAGTGCTCTTGTATACCTTGTTGAACTCATTGGCACAACTTGAAAACAACAGTGCCAAAAAGACAACAGCGTAAATGGTTTTCTTCATATCCTATATCTTTTTGAACTGCAAAAATACATATTATTAGTCTATTTACAAAGTAAAGAGCATATTTTTTAGAAATTCTTCACGCTGAAAACCCAATTCTCTTAAATATTATAGGCCACATGGTCTTTTTTTTCGCAAAAACAGCACCGATGTGTACAATTATTCCTAATTTTGTAATCTTAAACACGATGTTGCATGGACTTTAAAATAACTTCTAAATTTGCGCCAACAGGCGACCAGCCCCAAGCCATAAGCCAACTTACAGACGGCATAATGCAAGGCGACAGGGCACAGGTGTTGCTTGGCGTGACAGGATCGGGCAAGACCTTCACTATGGCCAACGTCATAGCCAACATAGGGCGCCCTACCCTTATACTGAGCCACAACAAGACTCTTGCCGCCCAATTGTATGAGGAGATGAAGAGCTTCTTCCCTCAAAACGCTGTAGAATATTATGTGTCGTACTACGACTATTATCAGCCTGAGGCTTATCTGCCTTCGTCAGACACTTATATAGAGAAAGATCTCGCCATAAACGAGGATATTGACAAGCTGCGACTGTCGGCTGTAAGTGCATTGCTGTCAGGACGTAAGGATGTAATTGTAGTATCGTCGGTATCATGCATATACGGTATGGGAGGCCCGACGGCAATGGCCAACAGCATCATCAACGTAAAGCGGGGTCAGACACTCGACCGCAACGACTTTCTGCGCAAGCTTGTCGACGCTCTGTACTTGCGCAACGACATCGAACTGAAGCGAGGATGCTTCCGCGTAAAGGGCGATACAGTAGACGTATCGATGGCTTACAGCGACAATTTGCTAAGAATAACATGGTGGGATGATGAGATTGACTCAATAGAAGAGCTTGATAGCGTCACGTATCAGCGTCTGGCATCGTTCGACGAATATCAGATATATCCTGCCAACCTGTTCGTCACATCAAAGGAACAGACCGAGCACGCAATACGACTGATACAGGACGACCTGACACGACAGATAGACTTCTTCAACGAAATGGGCGACCCTATCAAGGCACAACGCATAAAAGAGCGTGTGGAGTATGACATGGAGATGATGAAGGAATTGGGCCATTGCTCGGGTATAGAAAACTATTCACGCTATTTTGACGGACGTGAGGCTGGTCAGCGACCTTATTGCCTGCTCGACTTCTTCCCGAAAGACTACCTTATGTTCATAGACGAAAGCCATGTCAGCGTACCGCAGATCAGCGCCATGTATGGAGGTGACCGTGCCCGCAAGCAGAATCTTGTGGAATACGGATTCCGTCTGCCTGCCGCTTTCGACAACCGTCCACTTAAGTTTGACGAGTTTATGGATATGGTCAATCAAGTGGTGTACGTATCGGCAACACCTGCTGCCTTCGAAATGAACGAGGCTGAAGGCGTTGTTGTAGAACAAATCATACGCCCTACCGGACTGCTTGACCCGATAATCGAAGTGCGTCCGAGCGAAAACCAGATTGACGACCTGCTTGAAGAGATACAGCAACGATGCGAACGCGATGAGCGTGTGCTTGTGACTACACTCACCAAGCGCATGGCTGAAGAGTTGACCGAATTTCTGCTGAATCACAACATACGCGCCAACTACATACATAGCGATGTGGCAACACTCGACCGTGTACAGATAATGAACGACCTGCGTGCCGGACTGTACGACGTATTGGTAGGCGTGAACCTATTGCGTGAGGGACTTGACTTGCCTGAGGTTTCGCTCGTAGCAATTCTCGACGCCGACAAAGAAGGTTTTCTGCGTAGCCACCGATCGCTCACACAGACAGCAGGACGTGCAGCAAGAAACATCAACGGTAAGGTAATAATGTATGCCGACACAATAACAGCCAGCATGCAACAGACCATTGACGAGACCGCTCGTCGCCGACAGATACAGCTGAAGTACAACGCCGACCACGGCATTACTCCACAGCAAATACGCAAAGACATAAAGGGTACGTTGTCGGCTTTTGCCGATGCACAGCAGCACGACACAGAGAAACCGACGGGCAACGTCAAAGCAGCCGACAACAAGCAAGCGCCTAAGCGCTATCAACCATATATCGAACCGGAAGGTTACGCCTATGCAGCCGACCCGATTGTGAAACGCATGTCGCGCAAGCAGTTGGAAAAGAGTATAGCCGACACTACAGAGCTTATGAAGGAAGCAGCCCGACAGCTCGATTTCCTGCAAGCGGCACAGTATCGCGACGAGATTGTAAGACTGCAATCGCTGCTTGACGAAGAGACGGGGAAATAACGTTAAATTATCAATAATATAAGTTTCATACCATATTATTTAGTAATTTTGCACAATATCAATATAAACGAAGTAACAAAATAACAACTATGAAAAAAATATTCATCACATTTTTGATGTGCTGTCCTTTGATGTGTGCAGCACAGAGCGAATGGGAAGCTCCCGTTACAAATCAAAATAAGGAAACCAAAGAAGTGAAAGACACAGCCAAGAAGTCGCACAAGGCTGATGCTAAGACAAAGACACTTGACACAAAGAACATAAAGGATTGGAAGTACATACAGAAAGGCGCTGTACCCGAAGTTGACGGCAAGGTAGTTTTCACTCACGACGTTGACGTGAACGGCAAGAACGCACAGGAAATATACGACATAGTATATGCAACACTCGACAGTCTGACCAAGAAGCCAGAACAGATTAACAGCAGCATAGCTCTCATCAACCGCAAGGCTCACAGCATCGTAGCCCGCTATCAGGAATGGCTTGAGTTCAGCAAGAGCTTCATCTCGCTCGACCGCACCAAGATGAGCTACATAATCATAGCCAACTGCTCGGACAACAAGCTGCATATGACACTCGAACGCATTAGCTATGCTTACGAGGAAGACCGCTCAACCGGACTGAAGACTTCTGCCGAGAACTGGATTACCGACAAGTTTGCTGTCAACAAGAAAGGCACCAAGCTCATCCCTGGTTCGGCAAAGTTCCGCAAGAAGACCATCGACCGCAAGGACCAGATTTTCCAGTTGATAGACAACGCTTTGAAGTAAATAAAGACAAACAAAACGAACACAAGCCATAAACAGCATATATGATTGACGAAGAACAGAAAACAACGGACATAGAGCAGAATGGCGGCGTGCTCCCACCGAGACACAGACGGCCAGACAAAAGTCAAGACAAATACTTCAAGATACGCAACGTGCTCAACATAATCTTCATGTTGGGAGCGATTGTAGGTATGGCCATCTTCTATTTTCAAGACCGCACCCTCGGAACAATAATAATACTCACCGCAATGGCGTTTAAGATAGCTGAATGTTGTTTCAGATTCATACGCCAATAACAACGAATATGATAAAGTCAGCAACAAGACTCGTACTGGCTGTCGCAATATTACTGACTGCAACAGCCAGCAATGCTGTAGCACAGATAGACAATCGAAACGGCAATCAGTTCGACCAATTCAATCAGATGTCGCCCGACGGCAACATCAGTCAAAGGTCGAGCCGCAATATGGCCGACTCGCTTGGCACAGACAAGGAAATACCTAAAGGCATAAAGGTTTGGACAGTTGACCAAAGGTTTGGCGACCGTCGTCAAGCCGAATTGGATACAATGTCGTATATGTATCCAAATACTATATTCACCACCGGATTGCGTGGCGAATACAACACTACCGGAAATCTTGGAGCACCACGTATCAACCGTATTTTCATAAACAGAGCAGAGACCGACCAGTTTCTGTTCACACAACCCTACGACTATATCGTGTCACCGGTAGACCAGTTTCACTTTACAAACACGCTCTCACCATTCACCAATCTCGACTACAACACAGCCGGAAACCGCACCAATGGCGAAGACCACTTCAAAGCCAAGTTTGCCGTTAATGCCGGAAAGCGATTGGGCGTGGGCTTCAATGTAGACTATCTTTACGGGCGAGGCTTCTACTCAAACCAAAGCACATCACACTTCAAGTATCTGATGTACGGTTCATACATAGGCGACCGCTATCAGGCACACCTCATATTCTCGACAATCTCACAGAAAGTCACCGAGAACGGAGGTATCACCAACGACGAATACATCAAGCATCCTGAGAGTTTCGACGACAACTATGCCACCAACGAGATTCCTACCGTGCTTGAGCGCAACTGGAACCGCAACAACAACCTGCACGTATTCCTTACACATAGATACAATCTCGGATTCAGCCAAAAGGTGAAGATGAGCAAGGAAGAAATCGAAGCACGTAAGTTTGCTATGGCTTCACAAAAGGAAAACCAAGCACAGAAAGACCTTGAAGAAGCCCGACGCAAGGCAAAACGTGAGGGACGTGAGTTTGACGAGAAGAAGTTCAAGAAGCAAACATTCAGCGGCAGACCTGACAATGCACGTGTGGTAAACACAAGCGTACCCACCGACTCTACATCAACAAAAGCACCTTCTGAGCGAATAGCAGTAAACGGAAAGGCTGCGGCAGACAGTCTGCGTGCGCTTGAAGCCAAAGCTGCACAAGACACAATGTGGATGAAGAACGAATATGTGCCCGTGACAAGCTTCATACACACAATGAAGTTTGACACATACAGACGCATATACCAGGCATACGAAACTCCGAAAGACTTCTATGCTGACACTTTCAATCCTGCAGGCAACTACCCTGGCGACTCCATCTACGACAAGACAACACACTATCGTATACAGAACACGTTTGCAATATCGCTGCTTGAGGGATTCAACAAATGGGCTAAAGCCGGACTGAAAGCTTTCGTAACATCCGACCTGCGCCACTTCACCCTGCCTACCGAGACCGAAATAGCCAAGGCATACAACGAACACAATCTCAGCATAGGCGGTCAACTCATCAAGTCGCAAGGCAAAACCCTGCACTACGATGCTACTTTAGAGACATGGCTCACCGGAAAGGATGCCGGACAAATGAAGATTGACGCCGACGCTGATGTCAACTTCGCTCTCTTCGGCGACACGGTACGCCTGCAGGCAAGCGGATTCTTCCACCGACTGAACCCTACTTTCTACTATCGCCACTACCACTCAAAGCACTTCTGGTGGGACAATGACGACATGTCGAAGATAATACACACACGTATTGAGGGCAAGTTCGGCTACGAGAAGACGAAGACAACCGTTCGCGTTGCCTTCGACAACATCAAGAACCATACGTTCTTTGCAATGGGTTATAACGTGACTGACGACTTCGGACGCACGGGCAACACACTGAGCGTAGTACAGAAGAGCGGAGCAATAAGTCTGTTGACGCTCGAACTGCAGCAGAAACTGAAACTCGGACCGCTGCATTGGGACAATGTCATAACATATCAGAAGTCGTCGGACGATATGGCTCTGCCAGTGCCCGACCTCAACATCTACACCAATCTGTTCCTAAGATTCAAGATTGCACGTGTGTTGAAATGCGACTTTGGAGCCGATGCACGATTCTTCACAAAGTATTATGCACCCGACTACAGTCCCGCACTCGGACAGTATGCAGTACAGACTGGCGATAACCGTACGGAAGTGGGCAACTACCCTATCGTGAATGTTTACGCCAACTTCCACTTGCAACGCACACGATTCTTCGTGATGATGAGCCATATCAATGCAGGACAAGGCAAACCCGACTATTTCCTTGCACCGCACTATCCACTCAACCAACGCATATTCAGATTTGGTGTCAGCTGGAACTTCTACAACTAACACTGCAACCAACATAAAAAATCCGCAATACCGATTTCTCGAGTATTGCGGATTTTTTATTTATATGATTATCTTAAAGCCAAGCCAACAATAAAGCAGCCGATACGAGCAGACCGAATATAAACATATTGCGTGCCGTCATTCCAAGCACCTTGTTGAGTTCGGCACCTTTCCTAATGCGTCGCATCTCTGTGAAGGCCCTAATATGGAACGGAATATAAGTCGTCATGAGCAATTGCATGAATTGCCCATCGTGCCAATTAAGATATATGATGCCTGCAATCGCCAACATAGTACCTGCCATTCCAAGAAATAGATAGAGCAGCAATCCGCCACGCTCGCCTATTCGTACAATCAAGGTGCACTTGCCTGCACGGCGGTCGTTGTCGATGTCACGATAGTTGTTGACAACAAGTAATGTATCGATGATGAGTCCGCAAGCTATAGACAACACTATCACCGGCCAAGGTATCGACATTAGCGTTGTAGGAGGAGCCACAAGCCAATAGGTCATGCACACGGGAACGAGTCCGAAGAATACGAGTACAAGCACATCGCCAAGTCCGATATAAGAGAACGAGATGGTATACAGAAAGCAGAACACCACACATGCAAAGCCAACGAGTATCATCTCCCATCCGCCAAAGTACACCAACGGCAATCCCACGGCACATGCAAGGATAGTAGTATAAAGCAAACCGCTACGCATGGCAGCAGCCGTTATCCATCCTTGTGCACACGCTCGCTTAGGTCCAAGACGTTGCTCATCGTCAGTACCCTTCATAAAGTCGAAATAATCATTGACAAAGTTGGCATCTATCTGCATCACCAACGCAAAAAGCATACACAAAACAGCCGGTACAACCCTAACACTACTGCCATACATAGCCACCGCAGCCGAGATTCCTATCATCACGGGGACAGCCGCACCCGTCAACGTCTTAGGTCGTGCAGCAAGAAGCCACGCCTTGGCAGAGTTTACCTTTACATTCGATTCTATCATCTTTATTTTTCAGATTATTGATTGAAAACTTAGATATTATACGTTTAAAAGCATCTTGTTTCTTGCAAAATTAACCATAATAGATTAATTTTGCAAGTAAATCATAATATCATTCGCTCATGGATACAAGAATCGTAAACCTCGACCTTATGGAATTTGTCGAGCGCAACATATTGCCAAGATACAATAATTTCGACAAAGCACACAACTTGAACCACGCTAATCTTGTAATAAAGAACTCGCTCGCACTCGCTCTTTCTACTGGTGCCGACATCAATATGGCATACGCCATTGCTGCCTACCACGACCTTGGACTTGAAGGACCGAGAGCAATACACCACATTTCAAGTGGAAAGATACTGATGGCAGACCGTAGACTGAGACGATGGTTCAACGAAGAGCAGATAAAGATAATGAAGGAAGCAGTGGAAGATCATCGTGCTTCGGCATCGCATGCGCCACGCAGCATATACGGCAAGATTGTAGCAGAGGCCGACCGCGACCTCGAACCCGAGCATATCTTTCGCCGTACCGTTCAGTATGGACTCACCCACTACCCTGAAAAGACCAAGGAAGAACATTGGGAGCGCTTTCTGCAGCACATGGACCAAAAGTATTCGTCGCACGGATACATCCGACTTTGGATGACTAACTCACCCAACGAGAAGAAGCTGAAGGAAATACGCGACGCCCTGAACAACAAGGATGCGCTAAGAAATACATTCGAACGTATATTCAATGAAGAGAATCAAGAGTAAGAATGCGGAGGTTATGGCAAGAACGCCATAGCCTCCGCATTTTTTATTACAGGCGGTTTTTCTCAGTATTACCAGCACCCGTACCCTTGTACTTACTCTTTGCAGTATTGAAGTTGTACGACAAGGTCATACCCACGCAGCGCGTATAGCCATAACAGTCTTTTGTCATTACATTACGGTTGCCATACATTGTCCAACGTTCCTTATCGGTCTTGAACAAGTCGTTGGCATAAACGCCTATCACAAGAGCGTCGTTGAGAAACGACTTTGTGAACTTCACGTCCACTTGGGCGAACGGTTTGGAATATTGAATATCATAAAGTCGGCTTGTTTTATATCGCATATTCAGGAAAGCCTTCAGCGTAGACGTTATATTGAAACGATTGTTCAGACGGAAATTGAAGCACGGTCTGTTTGACGGTTTGTTGATGTCGAAACCATCTATAGACAGAAACGACTGTGTGTAGTCAATCTCTGCCATCGGATTATACCAACCGAAACGAGGCGAAACCACTACCGACGCATACACATCCTGACTATTATTGAAGTTGACATTGCGCATAAAGGCGATATCCTTGCCTTGATAGAGCGTTGCAATCCACACCATAGGTTTGTCGATATAGTTGTAGCCAGCATTGAACGACAACCAATCGTACACCACATTCAAGTCCACATTATTTATTATACATGGACGGATATATGGATTTCCACCCTCATAAGTATAGCGATTATCATACTGCACCTCATCACGCAAGCTGTTATAGCTGGGGCGTTGAGTCTTGCAGGTATAAGCAAGCTGTAATGCCCATTTACCACTGTTCCATGATATAGAAGCAGAAGGGAACCAATCGGAATATCTACGACTCTGCTCAGCCTGCCATCGACCAAATGAATAATAATCGGACTTGACATGCTCGTATCTTACACCTGCATTTACCGAGAAGTCGCCAAACTTCAAGCCATACTCAGCAAAGCCAGCAATGTTCTGTTCTTCAATCTTTGTGTTCGACGCAGCGACATATTGCTCGGCATTGGCGTATTCGCCACGAATACGTGAGGATGTAAATTCGGTGCCTACACTTAGTGCTCCCTTCCAAACAGGGTAAGACAGAATGAGTTTGGCAGCAGTCATATCACTATGCTGTCTATTGCGTGTATGAACGTCGCGACTCTCAATATCTACGCTGCTCTCTTTGATTGACATCGTCCTACCTTTCTTTTTCCAGAAATAAGTAGCGTTGAAGTCCACACCCAACTTGCCTATCTTACCCACATAATATGCATTGGCATTATGTGTAGGACTAAAGCAATCCCTCATACTGGCTGCTTCGTTTACGAATGCTGTTTGCATTCCATCTTCCATTATCTTCTGATAAGAGCCTGTCGTCTCTCCTTTGCCCAAACCCGACTGATTTTCGTAGCTCAATCCAAATGTATTGTCATCATCTATGGAATAAGCAAAGGCAGCCTTAGCACCGGCTCCTTTTGAACGATACTTAAGCGGTGCTGCCTGTTCAATGAATATATTCTTCGTACCATTGATTTCGTTAGACAACACATTATCCTCACCTCCGGGTGTCGTTGACCCCCATAGTTCACCAAACACTTCTACCTTATTAGTACGATATGTTGACGACATGTATTGCGAGCCACCCCACCACTTGTTGAACTTTGTAGTAGTATAGTTCTCGCCACTCCATCCTTCGCCCTGACGGCGTATTGTATTGATACGTATTACGGACTTAACCTCTGCATTATATTTAGCACCTGGTGCGGTGACAATCTCTACATTCTTTATATTATCCGACTTCAGTTGATGCAGTTCGTTGAGATCTCTCACCTGTCGGTTGTTGATATAGACAAGCGGCGAACCTTTGGCAAACACATTCACCGTTCCATCCGAACTGACATCAACACGAGGCAACTCGCGCAACACATCAGTTGCTGTACCAATCTTGTTAAGATCGGAGTGTTCTATATCAACAAGCATACCCTCCTGTCCCAACTTTATGTTCTCGCGCATAGCTTTTACCTTCACGCCTTTAAGGTTTATCGTGTTCTCATGCAGCACGATTGCTCCTATCATACCAGTATTGTACGAGTGAAATGCGGTCTGATAGCCCACACAACTCACCCTTACTATTGCCTTACTGGCTTTGCAAGGAATCACAAACTGACCGTTCTCGTTCGTCACACCGCCATTTATCAATGAAGAGTCGCCCACATTAAGCAACGCTACATTGGCAAAATCTATCGGGCGATTATTGCTGTCAACTACGCGACCAATCATTTTTGTAGCTGATTTCTGCGTGCATTCCACGAATATATTGTCGCCATCTATCGTCATCTTCATCGGATAGAAACCTATGATTTGCCTGATGGCATCAGGAGCGGTTCGCTTCACCACATTAGTGGTAACCGTGAAGTCCTCCAATTCATCATATATGAAATTGATGTGATAATCCTTTGTACTCTTGGCAAGGACGGTGAGAGCTTCCGACATCGAAGTGTTGCGGAAGCTGCGGGTGATTCGTTGGGCATAAGCGGTATAAAAAGAAAGACTCATCAAACCCACGAACATCATGATATATCTTGATTTTAGCATCTTATTCCACTATTAGGGTTTGACCTTCACGACTAATGTTCACTTTCTCGAAATGATTCATCAGCGTGATAATATCATCTATGCTCAGATTCTCCTTCAGTTGAAGGAAGAGACGGATATGTCGGGCCGACTCATTCTTATAAGTCACTTGAAGATGGAAATGCTCGGCTATAGAAGACAAGATGTTCTGAAGCTCAGCGTTTTCATAAACCAACGGAAACTTGGCTATACTTGCAGAATCAGTTTTTTCTTCCGTGTTAGCTTTCCGAGTGAAAGAAATCTCCAGCACAGAATCCTTGCCTGCTGCCACAAGTTCGGTATCGTTCTTGTCTGATGTCTGACGAGAAAGCAAAGCCAGATGAATGGCTGCAAAGGCGAAGCCTGAGACAACAAGGACTGCAGCAACGGCAGCCACCTTTCTCATCGGGCTCCAAAGAGAAACCACTTTGGTACTGTTCTGCTTTTCATCTTTCAGCTTCTTCCATTCAGCCTCAACCGAAGGCATCTTCATTTCTTCATTCGACTTGTCGAAATCAAAAGCCTGTCGGGTTTCAACCATCTGCTGATAGATTTCATTCATTTCCTCATCGCCCAAAAGTTCAGCCTTCTGGGTTTCGGAATACTTTTCAGGATGCTCCAAGAGTTCGAGGAGCATATCCAATTTCTGAGAATCTATACTATATAATTCTTGTTTCATTTTCTTTTCTTCATTTTAGGGTTTCTATTGTAAGGACGTCTTCATACAATAGAAAAACGTTATGCTACTTTCCTTTCAACTTTTCTCTGAGCGTTCGCAAACCTTTCACGATGTGCTTGTTCACAGCCGAGATGCTGATGCCTAATTCTTCTGCTGTATCCTTATACGACATGCCTTCGCGATAGCACAATCGGATAACGGAAGCGGTTTGATTGGTCAAGTCGTTGTCGATGCAATCCACCGTTGCTTGCCATCGCTCTTCCAGGCGGTAAGGCTCTTCCTCCATTAGTTTCTCTTCCGAGAGAGGAAGAAGCAGCTTAAGCCTTTCATCCCGTTTCTTCTTGGCTATAATATTGATACAAGCATTCTTCACGCTCCGCATCAAGTAAGCCTGGTCAGGAATCAGCTGTTTGTCCCACAACCTTGAGAACACGTCGCTCACCACATCCTTCGCCACATCGTTGTCATGTAGCAAGGCAAAGGCTAAGCGATACATCCGTTCGTAATTGTTGTGGAACAGCTGTTCCATCTGCTGTTCATTTTCTTCAGTCATTACGTCATTTTCTTCTTGTTTCTACTCTAATAGACATACTTTCCGTAAATCAATCACCCCTAAAATGAAGAAATATTCATGTTTTCTTTTTAGTAAAGCAATGTAAAGGTAGTACCCTCACTTTTCAAAACAAGTCGTTTCCTATTACCTGTCTGTTTATCTTTCTTGCATACATATTATTATATAGTCCATGTGGCGTTAAGAACGTAGGAATAAGCGTCTTGGTTGTTTTCGTCACTTTCTTGAAGACCTTCAAACGGTGTGCAAGATGTGAGTCGTATGCCTTGCTGATTTCATATTCTCCATTGCAATACTTCATTTCGCAGATAGAGATAGACCTGTCTGAACGGTCTATAAGTAAGTCTATTTGCGTTCCATGTTTCAAGTCTTCGTCAGCCTCATCGTCTGCCAAGACTTTAGTGGTAGGACGATAAGACCATGAACAAGGAGTGTTTATGCTGCCGTCTATACCCAGAGCCTTGACTATTTCGTTGATGTGGTGAAGACATACTATTTCGAAGGCGTGCCCGCACCATGATTCATATTCTGCAGTGGTTTGCATCTTTACCCAATGGTTGTCGAGGAAAGCCCCTTTGTTATGCATAAACTTGAAATAAAACAGGCAGAATGGATCTATCAGCTGATACATCATGTCTTTCTTCGACTTACCAAATGGGGTGTAACTGCGAATGAAATCACATTGCTCAAGTTCCTTGAGTATCTGACTGAACCTGCCGTTGTTTGCCAATCCCGTAGCATCAAGCAGGTCCAGGCGGGTCATGCCTTTGCCCTTGTTCTTCAGGGCTGTGACAATAGCAAGGTGGTTGTCGGCTTTCTTGAAGAGCGAATTGAACAGGCGCTCGAACTCTTCGGTTAGTTCTCCGCCACGTGTGAAGCAGAGTTGCTGGATATTTTGCGCTACGCTTTTGTTGTTTTCGAAAAGAGACAAGTAATAAGCCACACCGCCCATTGCCATATAACATTCAATGATTTCGGGGCGCTCATAATAGAATCCTTGTGATTTGAAATACTCTTCTACCTCATGTAGCTTGAATGGAGAGAGTAGTATGTTGTGGGTGATGCGATTATGTAGTCCCCCACGTGAATTGATAACCTGGTTGAGCATCCAAGTGGTGGCACTTCCGCAAGCAATCAATTTGATATCACTACGGTAGAAAGCCCAGTCGTTCCAGAAGTGTTCAAGGGCACTGATAAAGTTGGAGGCATAAGTGTCGAACCAAGGGAGTTCATCGAAGAAGATGATTTTTGTTCCGTCTGTCATCTTTTCCAACGCTTTCTGAAGAAGTCGGAAGGCTTCCGGCCAATTGGTAACATCTGTCTCTATGCCTAACTGGTCATTAAGTGCGAAGCTGAAACTTGTAAGCTGTTCCTTAGTTGTGACATTGTCCTTTCCCGTGACGCGAAATGCAAATCGGTTTTCAAATAGTTCTTTTACAAGAAAGGTCTTGCCTACACGACGTCTGCCATAAATGGCGATAAATTCTGATTTGCGGCTTGAAATATAATTCTCAAGCTTTTCAATCTCTTGTTCTCTGCCTATAATATTCTCTTTCATATCTATCTCATATTAGTAAAACCTGTCGCAAAGTTACAGAAAAAGCGAGATTACGACAATTTTTAAATAAAAAACCTGTCGTAATCTTATTATTTTATAGAGATTACGACAGGTTTTGATGGTTTTTCATTGGAAAATCTTCGCTTGACCGATTGCCATTCATTTATTATAAGAGAGAGTTTCCATAAACCCAAAGCTACAAGCGGCTCTTCTCCTCATTGCCGGCACCCGTACCCTTATACTTACTGCGCTTGGCATTGAAATTATACGTAACCTGCAAGGATATGTTGCGAGTGTAGTTGTAGCAGTCTTTTATAGTACCCGCCCCCAGTCCATACATCGTCCAGCGCTCCTTTGCCGTCTTGAAGATGTCATTTGCAGAAAGATAAATGATCCATGTGCGGTTGGCAAACGACTTGTCAAACTGCAGGTTGACGCTGTAATCGCTCTTCATCATAAGAAATCCTTCGGCATGGGTTGTTGAGGCATTAAGCCTGATTGCCGCGTTCATGGTTTCTGAAAGAGCGAAACTGTTGTTGATCGAGCACGACAGCAAAGGTTTGCTTAATGCCTTGCTGGCACCATACTTCTTGGTATCGAAGAACTGCTGACTATAATTGAACTTCCACGTAGGACGGAAGATGCCGAACTTTGGCGAAACATTGACAGAAGCATAAAGCAACTGCTTATGGTCGAAATTCAACGACGTATTATAAGCAAACTCCTTTCCAGGATAGATATACTTGGTCCATTCCATCACATCCTTCAGGTATTTATAACCTGCGGAAACATTCAGCCACTTATATAACATCATTGCCTCAACATTGAACACCTTCTCTGGTTGCAAGGTAGGATTTCCACCTTCATAAAGGAAACGGTTGTCATACTGCATGAAGTTGCCCAACTGTCGATAGCTTGGACGATGTATCTTCTCGTTGATATTCAGTTGCCAATTCCAGTTGCCTTTGTTCCATGATACGCTGAGATTAGGAAAAAAGTTGTTATACTTTCTGCTAACATCGTCCTGCTTAACTCCATCAGAGAAATAGTCGCGAATGATATTCTCGTAACGCACACCAAGTCCTACAGTCCACTTGTTGAGAACCAGTCCGTACTGTGCAAAGCCGGCAATATTCCTTTCATGGATATCCGTCTTTGTGGATGGCACCAACTGCTCTTCATTTAGAAACGTTCCGTGCGAGTCTGTCTTCGACATCTCCGTTCCTACAGACATATTTCCTTTCCACAAAGGAATGTTCACAACCAACTTGCCTGCCCACATATCACTATTTTGGCGATTGCTTGAGTGTACCTCCTGATAGCCCAACTCCTTGCTGCTTTCAAAACACTCATCATTACGTCGGTTTTTGACAGCATAGTATGTGGCATTAAAATCAACACCTACATGTCCAACCTTTCCCACATAATATATATCAGCCTGATGCAAACTAAGAAAAGGCTTCATAACCTCATCCTGATCAATGCTGCCCTGTGCCATACCATTCAGCAATACATCCTGCCGGCTAACACTATTCGTCCTACCTTTCAACATTCCATAGTAGCGATAAGAGCCACCGATAGAATTGCTATCATTAAGCGAATAGTCGGCTGAGAGTTTTTCCGACAATAAGCGGTTGTTGGTATCCAAAAGAATCAGCTGGTCGTTGTGATAATGCTTGTCTGGCAAATAGACATCAGTAATCAGATTATTATCCTCCCCGTCATGTGTACCCATCGTCCATAAGCTATTGGCTATCTCGAATTTCTTGGTCTGATATCGGGCGCTGATAAGCTCGTAATCCGACATCCAT
>URDM01000048.1 GCA_900546575.1 uncultured Prevotella sp. | reverse complement strand
ATGCCGAACCACGAGAGACGAGAGCCACACGCGAGGCTTTCCTCGGCAGCTACAAGTCGAAGCTCGCCATGTTCATACTGCGTCAGCGACTGGCTCAGCTTTCACACGAGGCACAGCCGAGAGTGATGTCAGCAAGTTGCCGCGCAGGCAGCTTCTACGTCACCACCGAGAAGGATGCCTTCGCTCTCAACCTCGGTCTGATGCCCAATAATCCGCAGGCTGGCATTGATGCAGCCATAGAGATTGTGGAGAAGGCGAGACGTTACGGATTTACGGAGGCTGAACTGGAGCATGCCAAGGTGCAGCACACCGTCAACATCGAGCACCGCCTTGACAACAAGGACAAGACACGAAACGCCGAATATGCCAAGAACATCGTGTCTAACTTCTGCAGCGACGAGCCTTGTATGAACATTGAATACGAGGCAGCTCTGGAGGCTGAGTTCTCTGCCAGCGTCACTCTCGACGACATCAACGAGACAATGAAGGAAATGGCTGACAATCAAAATCAGGTGTGCATCGTCTTCGGTCCGACAGAGTATGACGGCAAGCCATACACCATGCCTTCGGAAGATCAGTTCCGTACATGGATAGAGAATGCGCAGAAGCAGGAATACGCCAACGACAACTCGTCACGTCAGGTTGACCCTGTCTTCATGAAAAAGCTGCCCAAGAAGGGCAAGATTCTCTCCAAGCATACAGCCGCCAACGACTACACCGAATATCTCCTGTCCAACGGCATAAAGGTGAGCGCACGACAGTCAGACATCGAGCCCAACCGCCTTACTATAAACATGTTTCGTATGGGCGGTCGCTCGCTCTATCCTGACACAGACGCTCCAACGCTGCAATTCCTCGGAAGCGTAGTGAAAGAGAGCGGAGCTGCCGACTTCGACTTTCTCACTCTCGAGAAGAAGCGCCGGGGCAAGGCGCTGCGCGTGGTGCCATACATCGACGACGAGGAAGAAGGTGTGAAGGGAGTTTGCGTAGCGTCCGACCTTAAGACGTGGTTACAGATAATGTATCTCTACCTCACCAATCCGCGCAAGGACAAGGCCATATTCCAGAATATGATATCCAAACAACAGTCGATGTTGCGTAATCGCAACGCAAGCCCTAACGTCACCTACAACGACTCGCTGCGCGTAGCCGTATACGGCCAACGCAAGCGCACCCAACCGCTCACGGCAGACCGAATGAACGAGGTAAGCTTCGACCGCATCTACCAGATTTACAACGAGCGCTTCGGCAATCTTGCCGGCATGAACCTCATCATTACGGGTGACATACGCGAGGACGACTTCGAAGAGCTTATCTGCCAATACGTTGCAAGTCTGCCTGGCAAGAAGAATACCAACAACGACTGCAAACCCAGAGAATACACTCTCGACATTCAGGAGGGAAAGGTTACGAAGGTGTTCCACAAAGAGATGGCAACTCCTTCGGCACAGACCAACATCGTCTATTCTGCACCTATAGCCTATACCGCCTACACGGACCTTAAGCTCGACGTGCTCTCTCAGATTATGCGCGGCGTCTACACGGAAAAAGTGCGCGAGGAAAAGGGAGGCACATACGGCGTTAACGTCGAAGGACAGTTCTGGAAATACCCTGCAGACGGATGTTCAATGACAGTCAGCTTCCGTTGCGACCCGAACAAATACGACGAGCTTCTGCCCGTAATAGACCAGCAACTGCAACTCATGGCAGCAGAGGGTCCCACCGAGGAACAACTGGAAAAAGTGAAGGAATATGCTCGCAAGAACTACAACCGCGCCGTGCTCACAAACGGATGGTGGGAATACGTGCGCTATCACGAACTGCGCGAGGGCATCGACTTCAACAAGGACTATCTGCAGAAGGTAGACAGCCTCACCACAGACAGCATTCGCGACTTCTGCCGACAGCTCACAGCGTCAGGCAATCGCATACAGGTAACAATGAAATAACTCAGAAAAAGAACAAGAAATGACAAAGAATATGCTTTCAATAAGGAAGTGCATCAAAAGAGGAGCAGCGACAACATTGCTGCTCCTCGCAGCCATCACCATCCAAGCCGACAACGTGATGAAACGACACGCCGACGGCACCTGCTCAGTAAACACCAGCACAATATGTAAAGTCCGTGGCTATCGCAAGGGCACCCCAGTAGAGGTGTACTTCAAGAACGGCAAGGTGCTGAAAGTGGTGGCTCTGAAAAACGAAGAAACCGTGCCCTACTTTTCACGTGTCAAGCAGTTTCTGCTGCCACTATACAACAACCTTAAAATCTCAAAAGCAAAAAAACTATCCCAGCGCACCAACATCGACGGATGTACCGGTGCTACATTCAGCACCAAGGCAGTGCAAAAGAACATCAAGGCTGCTATAGATTATTACGAGAAGAAGAAGTAGTAGTTGTATATATAAAAAAGCGCCCTGCAAAAGCCCAAACTTTAGTAACTAAAGCTCGGGCTTTTGCAGGGCGCTTTTTTAATTTATGTCTATTACTTGACTTTAAACTTTTTATTTTTATAACCGAATACTTCTCCATCAACTGCTCAAAGAGCTGCAGCGTCTTCAAGGCCAAAGGACGTGGAAAAAGCAATCATAACTCTCAACTCTCAACTTTCAATTCTCAACTAAAAATCCATTACTCCTGCTCAATGCTGTCGAGCAGTCGTCCGGCAAGCGAGATGGTGTTGCCGTCCATCTTGGCAAGACGCGAGCGTATGAAAGCAGACAGTTTCTGCTTCATAGCCTGGTCTTTAGGCTCAATGAGGCGTGTGAGATTAAGTATGAGCAACGTGCGGTCGCGAGGGTTCAGATTGTCATACTCGCGGTCGCAGTTGTTGAGGAAGGTGTTGTCGTCATCAGCTACACGACTCTCTATGAGGCGGAACATCGGCGAATACTCATACTTCTGGTCGAGATGCATGGCAAGCATCTCGCTCTTAAGCTTCTGATAGTCGGCCTCCACGTACTTCTTCTCGCGCATCTGATAGCCCGAGAAGTAGGTAGTGAGAGCGTTGTGATATAGATTCTGTATGCGTGTGTATATAGCCTCCTGCACCTTCTTGTCGAAGCGATCGTGATTTGCCACCATGAAGCGGGCACGGTCGTTGTCAAGATTGAGAGTGTAGCGTGTGAAGAGGAAAGCGTTGTCGGCGCTGAGTCGCTTCTTGTCGGAGAGGCTGTTGAAGTAGTCGTCAATCACCTTGAAGCCCTCTGCCTCCTTGCGCTGCTCCATAAGATAGAGCGCATAGTTGTTGATGAGGTCGGGGGTGCGCTTGCCCTCGGCATATAGCTGCTTCATACGTTCAGGCGAATGGTCGGGATTGAGCCCCGACTCTATCTTGGCTATGAAATCGTCGGGAGGCATCGAGCCGCTTGCCGTCATGAGCTGCTTGCCTTGAGCGTCTATCACATAATATGTAGGATAAGCCTTTACTCCATATTTCTTTGCCAACTCAACGCCTTCCTTCTCCGCGTTGAGTTTCAAGCACACGAAACGTGCATTCATAAAGTCGCCCACACTCTTCTGTGGGAACACCTCGCGCGACATTCGCTTGCATGGTCCGCACCAGTCGGTATAGAAGTCGATGAATACGTGTTTCTTCTCTTTCTTGGCTGCCTGCAGCGCTTCGTCGAACGATATGTGGCGGAAGTCTGTCTGTGCTGCGGCAGGCAATGTGCAAAGCCCGATGAGCAGGCTTGCCATTAGTTTTGCTGTTTTCATATTCTGTTATAGATTCTTGTTTGTATGGTTTAGTCAGAGCAGTTGCGATATTCCACCTTCACCACCTTCAGGTTGGTCTTCCAAGGATAGTTCTTTGTGGCATAGTCCTTCTCGTTAATCTTAAGTTCGTTGGGGCTGTCCTCCATCTCGTATTTGTATACGATGCCCTTCTCTGCGTCCGACCATGTGGCTACGATGATGTCGTCGGGATTGTCGTCGGAGTGGACGTCGAACGCCATGTAGGTAATCTCGCCATCGAAGGTCTTAAGCTTCTGTGCCTTGTTCGAGTTGTAGTTGTATGCCCAGAGGTCGTGGCCTACCGAGTAGAGTATCACGTACTGATTGGAGTAGAAGGCATAGTGGCTTGCCTTGGTGAAGTCGGTGGCTACGCTGAGGTCGATGTTCTTGGATGTCATCTTCGCGAATTGATAGGCACTGGCGGCACGGAATATGTATACATAGTACTTGCCGTCGGCATCGTTCATCAGTGCATACGAGGCTCCGTTGTTGCCCTTGCCGTTCTCGCCGTATACGAGGTCGCGCACGGGTGTATACTCGGTCTGTTTGAGCCAGAAGGCACCCTGTCCATTCTCCGGAGCATCAGCCAGATTGGTGTTGGCACTGTAGGTGTTGGCTATCTTCACAAACTTGTGGTTGGTGCGGTCGAAGAAGTATACTGCACTTGTGTAGCCCGAATTGTCGGGATAGAATGCATAAGGTGCCAGCTCTACCAGCTTGTCATCGCCCTGCACATAACAGTTGGCAGGGTTGCCATAGCTCTCGCCCTGATAGAGCGAACCGAAGAACATGGCTTGGTCGGTAAGGACATAGCGCGAGGTGCGCGAGCGCATAGTGTTGCCAGAGCCATAGGCGTGGGGCCATATGTCGAGCACCTTCAGCGGCTTCTTTATAGTGCTGATGGTGGGCCATGCCATTTCGTTGAAGTCGGTTTCGGCAAATGCTATCTTCGACTCGGACGAGGAGTGTGTGAGCGGATAGGATCCGTCGTCGGTTACGGCATATAGGTGCTCCAAGTCGGCCTTCGATGCTCCCATTCCTGAACATCCTGTGAAGAAGAGGTTCTTGGCGTGCTTGATGCCTCGGGTATTTTCGAACATGTCGGCTATGACGGTGGTGTCGCGCTCCTCAAGCATGCTGACAAAGTCGATGCCTACGGTGCCGTCGGCCTTGTCGCCATACAGATAGAATCCACGTACGTAAGGGCTGATTACCTTAAGCAGACAGTTCTTCTCGTAGATGAGCTTGGTGGCCTTGTCGGTGGCACGGAAGTAGATGCTATAAGTGCCAGGACGGATATTCGTGAGAGGATAAGAAAGGTCCTTCTCGTTGCTTATCACTGTGTGGACGTGCTTGGTGCCACCTACATCCTTGGCACACAAATACCACATATAGTCGAAGCTGCTCTGGTCGTCGCCCGATAGCGTGCCTGTCACCTTGACCGGTATCTCAAGGTTCTCTACGTCAGCCACCTTGTAGTAGCTGTCTTCAATGCCCTCTATCTTGGCCTCATTAACATCGCTCATTGTGTTGCAGCCCTCGTCGTCGACACACGACGTGAATGCCAGCAAACCAAGCATATATAGTAAGCAATATGTCTTTTTCATATTATTTGTCATTTTCATGTTTCTTTAGATAATCTTCTGGTTTGGTGAACGCTGTCCATGCATCCTTGCCATACTTGCCGCTCTGCACAGCCATCACCCACATCATGGTGCCGTCCTTGTCGATGACGGGGTCCTTGGCACGGGCGCGGCGCACCAGTTCCTCAGCTACCTGCTGACCTATGGCTGTGGCGCGGGCAGACGACATCTTCTCTTGTGTGTAGTCGAAGATGGTGGTGCCAGAGATTTCCATCATAAACTTGAACTTGACATCGGAGAACTTGCCGAATGTTCCTCCACCGAGGTCGGAACCAAACCATTGTTCGGGCTGGATGAGCACGTCGTCGACAAACATGTTGTGGAAGCGTGCATTGGAATTGTAGTTGAACTCTACCTTGGGCTGTGAAGCGTCGTAGGGTCCGGGATAGTCAAGATACTTCTCGAACATGGTGTGGAAATAGTCGTTGGGTATGATCTGCAGCTGGAACTTGAGCGTGTCGTTGTTCATGCGCTCGGTGCGATGGAACGTGACGTCGACAAATGTGCTTGTCTCGCCAGCCTTGATGGCATACTCCGACTTCAGCGGCTCGTACTCTACGCCTTCCTGAAGTTCGGTGCTGTCCTTGGTGACTATCACCTGGAAGGCACGGTCGAAATCCTTGGCTGCTCCTGTTGCCGAAATCTTTACGGCTATGGTGGTGTCGTTGGAAAGAATGTTGCCGAATGTCACCTCCGAGTAGTTCCAGTGTGCCCAAAGGTCGGGTTCTATCCACGATGCACCACGACGCACATCGAAATACAGACAATCCTTGCCCTCGTAGTCCATCAGCTCCTTTTCGCAACCGGTGAGAGAGAAGAGAGCCATGGCAAGCATCAGTATTGAATATATCTTCTTCTTCATTGTTTGTCCTCCTTATTTAGAAACTAAACGTTTGTTGGCCTCAACCTCAGGCAATGGCCATACGTATTTGTTAACATCCATCTTGTACTGACCCTCAAGCGGCTTGTCATCAGGATTCCAGTAAGAACCTTTCTGTCCGAACTCTGTGCCCGACATCATCTGCTTCATGGCCTTGCGCTTGTAGAAGAAGTACATCTGGCCCTCGCCTATCTCCTCACGCATAAACTCGCGATAGATATAATCCTGGACAGCGTCGTCGCCCTGACCGTCCTTGAGTTCGAGTTTGACACAGTTGCGTGCCGTACGGATATCATTGATGTATCCCAATGCTTCCTCATTGGTCTTGGCACATTCGGCTGCAATGAGGTATACCTCGCTGAGACGTATGAGCGGAATCATATATCGGAACGACGAAGCCTGCACGTCCTTATACTTATTGAAGCACAGAATGTCTTCCTTCTTGTCTTCCTCGCCTTCCTTGTCACTCTTCACCTTGATGGTCTCTACCGACCACTGGTTGTTGCGACGAAGGTCACCGAAGTCGTCATAGAAGTAAGTAAGCTTAGAGAAGAGGTTGCCGTCCTCCATCGATGAGCCCTTGAATACAAGCATGTTGTTGACCTCGCCCTTCGAACTGAACATTCCGTCGTATAGGGTCTTGCGGCTCTGATTGTAGAGCGAGAACATCACTTCTGACGAGAATACAAGATCGGGATTGCTTGTACTGGTCACAGCGTTCTTCTTTGTCCATGGGAATACGCCCTCCTCCTTATTGAGCTTGATGATAGAAGTAGCCTCGTTGTAAGCATTCTCCTTGTCGCCAAGCCACAGATAGAGGCGAGCCTTAAGTGCCTTAACAGCATAGTAGTTGAAGCGGAAGTTGCGATAGCGGAATGCTGTCTTGTCGTTAGGATCGTCAGAGTCACCGTTCATCACACCATCCTTGCGTATACGGTCATCCTTAAGCAACTCCTCTGCTTCATTGAGGTCGCGCATAATCTTCGCTGCCACGTCCTTGGCAGAAAGCAACGGCTGTATCTCCTTCGACGTTGTCTCCTGGTAAGGCATTACAATGGTATTCTCAGTTTCTGCCGAATATATCGGACCATAGAGACGCAGCAGGTCGAAATGGAAGAAAGCACGCAAAGCCAAAGCCTCACCCTTGACATACGGACGATAGAGCTTGGAGAGCTTTGAATCGGAATCGTCACAGTGGCTGAGCAACGTGTTGATGTTGGCTATGTACAGATAGAGCGATGTCCATACCGAATTGGATGTGCTCTTGAAGCCTGCCTGATCGTACTTGAATGCGGCTGAATTGTAGAATGAATGGTTGGTGTTGGCCTCAACATTATAATATTGTGCCATGACATCAAGCATTCCCATGGAGAGTGTAGAGCCGTATAGCTCATTCATCTTCGAATAGACGCCGTTGAGTGCCGACATGTAGCCCTCGTCGTTTTCAAACAGCAAGCCTTCCATGATTGAGTCTTCGGTGTCTACTTGCAACCAGTCGTTGCACGATGTTGTCGTAGCGCAGATGGCAAGCGACAAAAGACCGAGTTTTACTATCTTAAAAATTTTCATAGTTGTCTGAATTAGAGATTAGAAACGAAGTCCGATGGAAGCCGAAACGCTTCTTGAGAACGGATAGTCAAGACCGCGCTCTTCCTTAATGGTAGAGAGACGGAATATGTTGTTGGTGTACAAGCGGCAGTAGAACGATGACAGACCTACAATCTTGAGCCACTGCGATGTGGTGTCCTCATAGCCAAGCGAGATGCTGGTACACTGTAGCGTGTTCTCTGTAGCGATGAAGCGGGTTGACATGTTGGTTGTCGAGGTGTCGTTGATGCGCTTGAACTTAGCACGGTCGCCAGGCTTCTGCCAACGGTCGTGCAAAGCACGGCGGTCCTGATTGTACTTTATAGCTTCGTCGCTGATGTTCTCTACCTTTGACAGCAGTGTGCTGAGCGTTGTCTGTCCGCCAATGCGATACTGGAAGTTCATGCCCAATGAGAATCCCTTCCAACGTACTGTTGTGCCGAAGTTGCCCTGTGCATCAGGTGTTGTATCGCCAACCTTCACTTCCTGATTGGAATCCCACTTGTACGAATACGAACCGTCCTTGTAGAGGAATATCTCATTACCGCTCATCGGGTCGATACCCAGTGAACGTACTGCCCACAATGCTGTGGTGCTGGCTCCGTCGTAGTAGCGTATGAGCGACTGCGAGGCACGGCCGTCAGCATTGAGCTTCTCAAGTGTATTGCCGATGTTGTAGTACTTGGTTGTGGTGTGCAGCATATTGGCTGTCAAACGCCATATGAAGTCCTTGCGCTTGATGACATCAAGACCAACGGTTATGGTGAAGCTACGGTTGTCGGTTGCACCGATGTTCATAGGTATAGACGATACACCTGTAGATGTAGGCTGCTCTACCGAGATGAGTTCAGGGTCGGACTTGCGGATGTTATAGTCGAGAGTGAGCGACAGGCGATTGTTGAACATAAGTGCGTTCAAACCGAAGTTGTGTGTCTGCGTGCGCTTCCACTTCAGGTCGTTGTTGCCCCACTTCGAAACCATAGCTGCAAGACCGAACGGGTTGGGATAACTGGTGTAGTAATTATAAACGTTGTTGGCAAGCTTGGCGTCGACATTCTGGTTGCCTGGATTACCGAATGTATAACGCACCTTGAGGTTGCTCACATACTTGTTGCGCTTGAAGAAGTGCTCGTTATGGATGTTCCATGCCACACCTACAGAGTAAGTGGTAGAGAACGGATTGTTGATGCCATACACCGAAGCACCGTCTGTACGTACATTGAAGTCGAGCAGATAGCGCATGTCGTAAGCATAGTTGCCGTTGAAATAGAAGCTGGCTGAGCGTGTCTTGGTAATTGATGACGACGGACGGCTGTTCTCGGCATAGCCATTAGAGAAGTTAGGATTCCAGAACTTGTCGCTGATATAGCCACGTGTAGTGTTGGATGCGCTTGTAGCGTTGCGCTCTGACAGCTGTGCACCGCCTACGAGGTTGTAGGTGTGACGTCCGGTCATACCGCCATAGCTTGCAATAAAGCTGCCGTCCCAACTTGTATTGTTGTTGTCGGAGCGTGTGTAGTTGCCACGGTTCACCTCCTCGGTTGCTGCAAACGAGGTGTCATAAGGCGAGCGGAACACTTCAGACTTGCCACGCGATGTGGTAAATCCTAAACGTGCATTAAGACGCAGTGCGGGTATAGGACGATACTCTACGTTGAAGTTGTTGTTGAACTGGAGTTCGTCGCCACGGTTGAAGCTCTTCTGCTGATAGTTCCACAACGGATTATATACATACTGTGTACCGTTGAGGGTCTCGTAGCTTTCGAGCACCTTATATACTTCGCCGTCGGCATCGCGCTTAGAATAATAAGGGTTGGCCTGTGCAAACTGGCTGAACGATACGACGTTGTTGTCGGTCTTAGTATAGTAAATATTTGTCTGGTTGCTGAAGTTGAATTTGTCGATACGATAAGAAAGGTCTACAGAGCCATCGATGTTCTGGCGGTCAGAGTTCTTCATCACACCACCATTGTCACGATAGCGCATGGTCAGACCATAACGGAAGGCAGAATCACCGCCCTCGGCATTGAAGCTATGGTCGTGAGAGAATCCTGTGCGCAGCGGCTCACTCAACCAATAGGAATCGAGTCCTGCCACTACATTCTTGTATCTATTATAATATGTAGCACGGTTAAGGTCATCAAGTATCTCGCCGTTCTCGTCAAGACTACCATAATAGCCAGAGAGTTTCTCAAACTGCAACTTCTCGCTGGCATTCATAAGATTGTAGTCGCTCAAGTCTGCCCAGCTCACGTTGTAGCTACCGTTGTAAGTGAAACGCAGCTTGCCTGCCTCTGGCTTCTTTGTCTCTACTACTACAACGCCGTTGGCTGCCTTCGAACCATAGATGGCTGTAGATGCGGCATCCTTAAGAATAGTGATGCTCTCAACACGGTCCATACTCATATCTGAAATACGCTGGAGTGTTGTCTCAAAACCATCAAGAATGAAGAGCGGCTGGTCCGGATCGTTGCCGTATTTATCAGAGAGTCCGTTGATACTTGTCGTACCGTTGATGTTGATGTTCAGCCTGGCATTAGGGTCAGAACCTGCGAGATTGTTCTCCATGATGACAAACGAAGGATCGAGTGCTGAAAGACTCTGCAGCACGTTCTGGTTGCCTATAGCCTTGAGTTCTTCCTTGCGATAGGACGCTGCCGAACCGGTGAAGCTCTCCTTCTTGCGCGAATAGATACCCGTAACCACTGTCTCGCCAATAGCATTGGCATCTGCCTGAAGACGTATGACATTCTTCTTGCCAGTAGACATGCGCATCTTCTGCTGCTTCATTCCCACATACGTGAACGTAAGTGTGGTTTCGCCCGCAGGCAACATGACGCGGAATTCACCGGTCTGGTCAGTCAATGTCAAGGTCTTGCCGTGCTTGTCCTTAACGCTAACGCCAAGTAGCGGCTGGTCCTCATCGTCTATTACAACGCCTCGATACATCTGCCCCTTAGCTGTGGTGGCAGATTGAGGCGTACCATTAACATTTTGGGCTTGCGCATTTACCCCCCCCATTTGGAATAAGGAGGCTATGGCACATCCCAAAACAAGATTTCGCATACCTACGGATTCAAGAATCCTACCGCAGGATACACCCAAAGTGTTTGTCTTCATGCATTCATCCATATTAAGTGATTATGTTTCAAAAATTCAACTTTAAGCTCGTTATACTATCGTTTTAGCAATATTTGTCAAAAAGTCGTTTACAATAGTTACCGATTGCAAAGATACAAAAACATCATAAATAACAAAAGAAATGCTAAAAAAAATCTATAAAAATTTACGATTTATCTATTTTAAGGGTCTTTTTATTATACTTATATCAACAAAAAGAGGCGGACTGCATCACTGCACCCCGCCCCCACAATAATTAATTAGAGAGTTATAAAAAATTAAGTTCAATAGAAAAATCTATTGCTGTAGCCGTTGCTACATTTTTGTCATTATCTTCATGCCTTCCTCTACAGCCTTCATGTTGAGAGGAATGAGTCCATGGTGGCGCTCGGGCAGAGTCTTATACAAAGCCTTGTTCAATCCGTCGGTACTGACAATCGGGCAAACCTTGAGCAGTCCGCCCAATACAATCATGTTGAATACCTTCGAGTTCTTCAGCTCGGCAGCCTTATCCATAGCGTCGATACGATATACATTGATATCCTTACGTGTCGGCGGATTGATGATGCCGAAACCGTCGTAGATAAGTATACCACCTGGCTTTACCTTAGGTTCGAACTTGTCGAGCGAAGGCTGGTTGAGCACAATAGCCACATCGTAATGGCTGAGAATTGGCGATGAAATACGTTCGTCGCTGACGATGACTGTGACATTAGCCGTTCCGCCTCGCTGTTCGGGGCCGTAAGCGGGCATCCATGTCACTTCCTTATCCTCCATAAGTCCGGAGTAGGCAAGTATCTTGCCCATTGAGAGCACGCCCTGTCCTCCGAAACCTGATATGATTATTTCTGCTTTCATAGGTTTGTCGTGTCTTTTAAGTCGCCCTTGGGATACTGCTTAAACATATTCTCCTCCATCCACTTGTTGGCCTGGACTGGTGTGAGCTTCCATCCGCTGTTGCATGTAGCAACGATCTCGACGAGCGACGATCCGCAGCCCTGCATAGAAGCGGTGAATGCCTTCTTGATGGCAGCCTTGGCCTTGCGTATAGAGGCTACATTCTCAACACTCTGGCGCGACACGTAGCATGTGCCTGGCAGCTGTGCCGCTATCTCAGAGAGATTGAGTGGCCATCCGTGCAGACGCGGGTCGCGACCGTAAGGACATGTCGATGTCTTCTGACCGATGAGGGTTGTAGGAGCCATCTGTCCGCCGGTCATACCGTATATGGCATTGTTGATGAATATCATGGCAATGTGTTCGCCACGGTTGAGTGCGTGAATACTCTCTGCCGTACCTATACAAGCCATGTCGCCGTCGCCCTGATAGGTGAACACGAGGCGGTCGGGCCACAAACGCTTGATAGCTGTTGCACAAGCGGGAGCACGTCCGTGTGCAGCTTCCTGCCAGTCGATGTCGATATAATTGTATGCAAACACAGCACAACCTACGGGGCTAACGCCTACCGCCTTGTCCTGCATGCCCATTTCCTCAATTACTTCGGCTACGAGTTTGTGTACCATGCCGTGTGAGCAACCGGCGCAATAGTGCATATGGTTTTCGTTGAGAAGGTCTGGCTTCTTGTATACCAGGTTCTCGGGTGATACTATATCGTTCATACCAATTTCTCCTTTAATACTTTTACCATTTCCTCTGGCTCGGGCACGATGCCACCGAGTCGTCCGTAATGCTCTACAGGTACTTTGCCATTAACCGCCAGACGTACATCGTCAATCATCTGTCCGGCATTTATTTCGGCAACAAGTACGCCCTTCACCTTAGCTGCTGCAGCTGCAATCTCATTGGTAGGGAACGGCCACAGCGTGATAGGACGGAACAGTCCTACCTTGATGCCTTCGGCACGTGCCATCTCAATGGCCTTCTCGGCAATGCGCGCTGCGCTACCGAATGCCACAATCATATATTCGGCATCGTCCATGAACTTGGTTTCGTAGCGAACCTCGTTCTCACGTATCTTGCGATACTTCTCCTGCAGGTGCAGATTGCGCTGCTCCATAACCTCCGACTTCAGTTCGAGCGAAGTGATTACGTTGGGTTTGCGATCCTTTGAGCGTCCTGTCGTTGCCCATGGGCACTCGCGCAGGATTTCCTCTTCGGTGCGACGGGGCTTGATAGGCGGCAGCACCACCTTCTCCATCATCTGTCCGATAACACCGTCGCTGAGAATCATAGCAGGTATACGATATTTAAAGGCGAGCGTGAAGCCAAGATCGACAAAGTCTGCCATCTCCTGCACCGAGTTAGGCGCAAGCACAATGATGTAATAGTCACCATTGCCGCCACCACGTGTGGTCTGGAAATAGTCACTCTGCGACGGCTGGATGGTACCCAGTCCAGGACCTCCACGCTGTACATTTACTATAAGTCCGGGAACTTCTGCGCCTGCCATGTAGGAAATGCCTTCCTGCATGAGCGACACACCAGGACTTGACGACGAGGTCATTACCTTCTTACCGGCACCACCACCACCATAAACCATGTTGATGGATGCCACCTCACTCTCAGCCTGTACCACAACCATACCGGTTGTTTCCCACGGCTTGAGTTCGGCAAGTGTTTCAATGACTTCTGTCTGTGGCGTAATTGGATAGCCGAAATAGCCATCGGCGCCACAACGAATGGCAGCGTGGGCAAGAGCCTCGTTGCCTTTCATAAGTTTTACTTCCTGTTCTGCCATAGCGATTAGTCCTCCATTTTTTTTCTGTAAACTGTTATACATCCGTCAGGACATACAATACCGCACGACGCGCATCCGATACATTCGTCCGGTTGCGCTGCCTCAGCATAGCGATAGCCATGTACGTTGACGGCTTTCGCTGACAGGGCAATCACATTTTTTGGGCAAGCCACCACGCAAAGGGAGCACCCTTTGCACCGGTCGGTATTGACCACGATGACACCTTTAATTTTTCCCATAATTTTTCGTTTTGTTTTAGGGTGTGTAGTTTATTTGATTAAGGGTTATACATGTCTTTGCAACGATAAGCAAGTATGTCGTCAAGCATCTGTTTGGCTTCAACGGCTGGCGAATCGGGGTCGAGGGCTATCGCTTCAAGATAGCAATCGAGAGCATGCTTCCAGTCGCCCTTGCGTCTATGCTCATTACCGAGCTTGTAATAATCCTCTGCTGTCATATCTATTAAGGTTGTGGTGTTGTGATGTTGAGATGGTGTGACAACATCACAACTACTTACCAACTGCCGCCTGCAACGTATTCTTCATGAGCGAGCAAATCGTCATCGGACCTACGCCACCTGGCACTGGTGTTATGTATGAACATTTGGGTGCAACCTCATCGAATTTCACGTCACCATTAAGACGGTAGCCGCTCTTACGTGTTGCATCGGGCACACGGGTTGTGCCAACGTCGATGACTACTGCTCCGGGCTTCACCATATCTGCCGTTACGAAGTCGGGACGACCGATGGCAGCGATGATGATGTCTGCCTCAAGACATTCGTGCTTGATATCCTTGGTGTGCGAGTGGCACACGGTGACAGTACAGTCGCCATATTGTTTCTGCATCATAAGCTGTGCCATAGGCTTGCCTACGATATTGCTGCGACCCAGTACTACGCACTTCTTGCCTGCTGTCTCGATGCCGTAACGCTTTAGCAGCGTCACGATACCAAGCGGTGTGGCAGAAATGAAGCACGGCAGTCCGATAGCCATACGACCCACATTAATCGGATGGAATCCATCGACATCCTTGCGATAGTCGATAGCTTCAATGATCTTCTGTTCGTCGATGTGGCGCGGCAACGGCAACTGCACGATGAATCCGTCTACGTCGGCATCATGGTTGAGTTTGTCGACACAAGCCAACAACTCTTCTTCGGTGACATCGTCCTCATAGCGTATGAGAGTCGACTTGAAGCCACACTTCTCACAAGCCAGAACCTTGTTCTTGACGTATGTCTCCGAACCTCCGTCGTGGCCTACGAGCACGGCAGCCAGATGTGGCTGCTTGCCTCCTTTAGCCATTATGGCCTTCACTTCTTCTGCTATTTCAGCCTTAATGGCTTCGGCAGTTGCTTTTCCGTCTATCAGTTGCATATTGTTATGTTTTAAAACTTAGGCATTCCGGGCATTCCCTTCATCTTCCCCATCATTCCAGCCATCTTTGCCATATTGGTTCCGGTGACGAGCTTCATCATCTTGCGTGTCTGGTCAAACTGCTTGATGAGTCGGTTCACCTCCTGGATGTTGGTTCCGCTACCCTTTGCTATACGCATACGGCGGCTCTGGTTGAGGATTTCAGGATTAGAGCGTTCCTTCGGAGTCATACTCTTGATGATGGCCTCGATGCCCTTGAATGCGTTGTCATCGATGTCGACATCCTTGATGGCCTTGCCCACTCCAGGAATCATCGAAGCGAGATCCTTGAGGTTGCCCATCTTCTTTATCTGCTCAATCTGTCCGAGGAAGTCGTTGAAGTCGAACTTGTTCTTCTGAATCTTCTTCTGAAGACGGCGTGCCTCCTCCTCGTCAAACTGCTCCTGAGCGCGCTCTACAAGGCTCACGATGTCGCCCATACCGAGGATACGGTCTGCCATACGAGCTGGGTGGAATACGTCGATGGCCTCCATCTTCTCGCCTGTACCGACAAACTTGATAGGCTTTGTCACTACAGTACGTATTGAGAGGGCTGCACCGCCGCGTGTGTCACCGTCGAGCTTGGTGAGTACCACGCCGTCGAAGTCGAGACGGTCGTTGAACTCCTTGGCTGTGTTGACAGCGTCTTGACCGGTCATTGAGTCGACTACAAAGAGTGTCTCATCAGGATTGATGGCATTCTTGAGATTTGAAATCTCGTTCATCATCTCCTCATCGACAGCCAGACGACCCGCAGTATCGACAATCACTACATCGTAGCTCTTTGCCTTTGCCTCACGCAGAGCGTTGTTGGCAATGGCTATTACGTCCTTGTTGTCAGGCTCGGAATATACCGGTACGCCAACCTGCTCGCCTACCACCTTGAGCTGGTCGATAGCAGCCGGACGATAAACGTCGCAGGCTACGAGCAATGGCTTCTTGTGCTGCTTGGTCTTGAGCATATTGGCAAGCTTGCCCGAGAATGTAGTCTTACCCGAACCCTGCAAACCGCTCATGAGTATGATAGCGGGGCGACTGGTAAGGTGCAGTTCGGCAGCCTCGCCACCCATAAGGTCGGCAAGCTCGTCGTGCACGATCTTCACCATAAGCTGGCTTGGCTTAACGGCTGTGAGCACGTTCATGCCCATCGCCTTCTTCTTTACCGTGTCGGTAAATGTCTTCGCAACCTTGTAGTTGACGTCGGCATCAAGCAATGCGCGTCTTACGTCTTTAAGTGTTTCTGCAACGTTGATCTCGGTGATTTTTCCCTCACCTTTGAGTATCTTAAAACTGCGTTCCAGTCTGTCGCTTAAATTTTCGAACATATATGTTTTCTTTTCTTTTTGGTTTTCTTAAAATCATCTGTGGCAGCCGTCAAAGCTGCACTGATTATATGTCAGTATGGTGCATACCATCCCCTCTCATATATTATGTACAAAAGTAAACAAAAAATAACGAGCAATGCAAAGAACGGTATGCGTTTTAATTTATTTTAAAATACTTTTTGCCAAATATGCGCACTAATATATGGTTTGTGCACTTAAAGTAGGTATTGCAACAAGCGTGCATATAATTGCAACAATCATATATATAATATGTACGCGTACTTATTTCAAGTATATCTCATTTAGCTCGGTAGCCACCAGCTCCTCGCCCACAAGGTTTGCCAGCACCACTGGCAGCACCTCACGCGGACAGTCTATCTGCTGCAGTTCGGTGACATGGTGGTGCTTGCGGTCGGCAAGCAGCGCCATTATCTGCTGTCGCGCCTTTTGTTCGGGCGCATCATTGCTCTTGCTCTTATGACTCAGGCATACGTCGCATCGCTCACAGTCATGACTGTCGGTCTCGCCAAAGTAGCCGAGCAGCTTACGGCTGCGGCACACGCTGTCGTTAGTGGCATAATCTATCATGGAGTGTATGCGTGCCTCAAACTGCTCGCGGCGATCCTCGTACACCTCACGCGGAATCACAAGGTCTTCAGCCAAGACACGGTCTCTGACGTAGGTGACAAGCGGCACGGAGCGTTGCGGAATGAAGTGCAGTATATGTCGTTTGCTCAGACTCTTGAGTATGAGATAAACCTGCTGCGGTGTGAGTCCGGTGAGCTGCGCCAGACGGCTCTCCTCTATATAGCGATAGTCGATGAAGAGTCCGCTATACTCGCGCAATGCGGCTGTAATGACGGCTTCCTCGTTGGGACTTGTAGAATAGAGCTGATACAACTGGTCGCGTTCGAGTATGAACTTCATACGTGTACGCGAGTCGGGCTCGGTTTCGTACTCGATGTATCCGGCACGTGCCAGTATGCGCAGAGCAGAATTGGCGATGGTAGGGAAATGCTTGAACGTACGGCAGAAGCGGTCGAGGTCGAGTGCAAAGGTATGCCCTGCCCCATCGTCGGCTGCCACTTGCAGGAAATAGGCAAGATGGTCGTAGACATTACAGATGGTCTGTCGGTCGGGAAACTCCTCAAGCACACGCTTGTCAAGTCGCAAGCGGTCGCTGTCGTTATACAACAGTACGGCATAGGCACGCTCGCCGTCACGTCCGGCACGGCCCGCTTCCTGAAAGTAGGCTTCTATGGAATTCGGGCAGTCCACGTGTATTACTATGCGCACGTCGGGCTTGTCGATGCCCATACCGAAGGCATTGGTAGCCACCATGACACGCTTCTCGTCGTCGTGCCATTGCTGCTGGCGCAGGTCCTTGACGGCATGTTCCAGTCCGGCATGATAGTATGTGGCGCTGATGTCGTTCTGTTCTATCAGTTCGCTTATCTCCTTAGTACGTCGGCGGCTGCGTGCATACACTATGGCGCTGCCGCGTGTCGACTTGAGGATGTGTATGAGTTCCTCGTCCTTGTTGCCTGTGTTGCGCACCACATACGTCAGGTTCTTGCGCTCGAAGCTCATGCGGAACACGTTCTTCTCGCTGAATCCGAGTCTGTCCTGTATGTCGTCTATCACCTGCGGAGTTGCCGTGGCGGTGAGAGCAAGCACCGGCACACCGGGCTTCAGCGCTCGTATGTCGGCAATCTTAAGATAAGAGGGGCGGAAGTCGTAGCCCCATTGCGATATGCAGTGTGCCTCATCAACGGTGATAAAGCTAACCTTCATGTGCTCGAGCTTTGCCTTGAACAGTTCGGTGCCTATACGTTCGGGCGATACATACAGTAGTTTGGTGTCGCCAAGTATGCAATTGTCTAGTGCGCCCAATATCTCCCGGCGGCTCATTCCCGAATATATGGCTGCGGCAATGATGCCACGACGGCGCAGGTTCTGCACCTGGTCTTTCATCAATGCGATGAGTGGCGTCACGACAATGCACGTTCCTTCCATGGCAAGTGCCGGAACCTGAAACGTAAGCGACTTGCCTCCACCCGTAGGCATAAGTCCAAGTGTGTCCTTACGCTGCATTATGCTGTTGATGATGTCGCCCTGAATGCCACGAAAAGCAGGATAGCCCCAGTATTTGTGGAGAATGGAGGAAAGCCCACAAAGCCCCAAGTCCTCACAAAGCCCTAAGCCCCCACAAAGCCCTACCCCCGACCCCTCCCCCGTAGGGAGGGGAGTGGTATGTTCGGTTACGCTCACATCGTAAGCGTCGGATTCACACATAAGTTTTTCGTATTCGTCTGACGTATTATCGGATGTTGGCATTATAGGGTCTTTTATATCTGTTTCCATCAATCAACAAAAAAACACAGTATTTTATAGCAATCAAAGCACAGCTTTCAAGGCATATCACTCCCCTCCCTGCGGGGGAGGGGTTGGGGGTGGGGCTTTGTGGGGATGTGTGGGGATGTATGGGGATGTGGTGGGGCTTCCTACTCCTCCTCCGTTGGCCTGATATCCTCTATCTGCAGCTGCACCATATTGCGTTTGAACACGTTGTCTTCGATAGTATATGCTATGTCGAAGCTGCGTTTCGACTTGATGTAGCGTGCCGAGGCACTCTGTCCGAACGCAATGCCGTTGACAACGTTGCTCGATTTGGAGTCGACCAATTCGAGTTTGATATGCTCCTGCTCGCGTCCCACCACCTTACTTGTACCATAGTCGTACACGCCTACAGTACTGAATATCGGTTTGGTGTTGCACGGTCCGAAGGGAGCAAAACGCTTGAGGTCGCTGTGCAGCTTCTTTGTGATGTCGCGGAAGTCGATTTCGGCATCAATATTGAGCATCGCCTCGGTCTGTTCGGGCTGAATATGCTCGTCGACATACTTCTGGAAGCGGCGGCGGAACTCCTGAATGTCGTCCCAACGAAGCGTCAGTCCGGCCGCATAGGTATGTCCGCCAAAATTGACGAGCAAGTCGCGGCAACTCTTTATGGCAGAGTATATGTCAAATCCCGTAACGCTGCGTGCCGAACCCGTAGCAAAGTCGCCGTCGCGTGTGAGCACCACAGTCGGACGGAAATATATTTCGGTGAGTCGCGAAGCCACAATGCCTATCACACCCTTCTTCCAGTGCTCGTCGTAGAGCACTATCGACGACTGGTGGCGCTGGCTCTCGAGTCTCGACACGATGTGATTGGCATCCTCGGTCATCTGCTTGTCGATGTCCTTGCGCTTGTCGTTGTAGCTGTCGATGTGCTTAGCCTTCTCCAGAGCGTGCGAAAAGTCCTTGTCGACGAGCAGATCCACACTCTCGCGGCCACTCTCCATACGTCCTGAGGCATTGATGCGAGGTCCTATCTTGAACACAATATCGCTCATCGAGATTTCGCGTCCGCCCAGGCCGCAGATGTCTATGATTGCCTTTAGGCCGATGCTTGGGTTCTGATTGAGCGTCTTTAGGCCGTGGAAAGCAAGTATACGGTTCTCTTCGGTCACCGGAACTATGTCGGCAGCAATGCTCACCGCACATAGGTCGAGCAACGGAATGAGTCGGGCGAAGGGAATGCCGTTGTTCTTTGCGAATGCCTGCATAAACTTAAAGCCTACCCCACATCCGCAAAGGTGCTTGAACGGATAAGTGTCGTCAGCACGTTTGGGATTAAGAATGGCAACGGCAGGCGGCAATTCGTCGTCGGGCATGTGATGGTCGCATATGATGAAGTCGATGCCGAGACTCTTGGCATAGGCTATTTCGTCAATGGCCTTGATGCCGCAGTCGAGGATTATGATGAGCTTTACACCCGCCTCCTTGGCATAGTCGATGCCCTTCTTGCTCACACCGTAGCCCTCGTCATAACGGTCGGGGATGTAATACTCGATGTTGGAGTAGAACTGCTGTATAAACTTATACACCAGCGCTACTGCCGTGCATCCGTCTACGTCGTAATCGCCATACACCAGGATGCGCTCCTTGCGCCCCATAGCGTCGTTAAGGCGGTCGACGGCTAGGTCCATATCCTTCATGAGGAACGGATTGATAAGGTCGGCCAGCTGCGGATGGAAGAATCGCTTGGCCGCTGACTCTGTCGTGATGCCCCTTAGCATGAGCAACTGGGCGAGTATCGGGCTGATATTCAGCTTCGCCCCCAGTTCGTCAGCCGCCTGTTTCTCCTCTTTCGTAGGTGGCTTGTAATTCCATTTGAATAACATTATATATAGTATTTTTATTTTCTGTCATTGGCAGGGGTGCAGATTGCTACGTTCTTTTAGGCAAAAACGCGTGTAAAGTTACAAAATTATTACGTAAATCTCTACCACGACATAGTTTTTAACTTATATATAACGCTTGACTTTTATTCATTAGAAATCCTATTTAAACATAAAATTTACTTAACTATATATGTCATATAAATTATTTTAATTAATTTTGCCAATAAATTAAACCGATTGACAGAAACATTCTGACAGAAAGGCAGAGAATTACTTACGACAAGGGACGAAAAGCCTCAGGACAAGGGATGGAAAGCCCTACGAAAATGGGCTTAAAACGCCGCTGTTTTCAGATTGTTATGCCATAGTTTGGCAAATGTTATCGTTTTGCCTCGCAAAAGGAGTCCTTTCACACTCTAAAAGGAGTCCTTTTACAATGCAAAAGGACTCCTTTTGACCACCGAAAGTTGCCCTTTTGGAAGGCTAAAGTTGCCCTTTGCGAAAGCTAAAGTTGCCCTTTGCGAAAGGCGACAATACATTATCTCGCAAATCTAAATCAAAAACAATACCTCAAAACTATGAAAAGAAAACTTTGTGTGATGTCTGCCATCGTTGCGGCAGCATTGTTCGCAACCGACGCTTCTGCACAGACTGTACTGTTCAAGAGCGACACCGTGTCTACCTGCTACCGCATTCCAGCACTGGCTAAAGCCAAGGACGGCAGCATCTTCGCTTTCACCGACTTCCGTCCGTGCCGCACCGATGTTGGCGGAGGCGTGATTGACGTAGTGGCTAAACGCAGTACCGACAACGGACGCACCTGGAGCAAGGAGCAGACCGTCGTTAAGGGCGGCGGCGATAACGTGCCGTTTGATGTGGCTCACGGTGATGCCGCTGTGGTGACCGACCGCAAGACAGGCGAAATGCTTATGATGTGTGCATCGGGCAACGTGTGGTACTGGCAGTCGACTCTGGAGAATCCCAACCGCGTGGGACGCTACTACAGCAAGGACGGATTCAACTGGAAGGGCGAGGAAATCACCGACCAGATATACAAGCTCATGAACGGTGCCGTACATAAGCTGTTCTTCTCATCGGGCCGCATCTGCCAGAGCGCCAAGATAAAGGCTGGCAAGTACAACCGCATATACTCGGCTCTGTGTACAAACGTAGGCAACGTGGTGCTCTACTCTGACGACTTCGGACACAACTGGACTCCACTGGGTGGTGCCGATGCACGTCCTGCCAAATTCGGCGACGAGGCTAAGATTGAGGAGTTGCCCAATGGCGACGTTCTGCTGTGCAGCCGCTCGCAGCGTGGTGCCGGACGTATATTCAATATATTCAAGTATAGCAACGCCAAGCGTGCCGAGGGCAAGTGGCAGACTGCTGCCAATCTCGACCCGATGTACAAGTCGGCCATGTGCAACGGCGAAGTGCTCATCGTGAACGCTGTACGCAAGGCCGACGGCAAGAAGACCAACGTGCTGCTCTACTCGGTTCCGATGGATGCCAAGCGCAACTATGTGGGCATATACTATAAGGAGCTGGCTTCGACAGCCGACTATGCTTCGCCCGAACTGCTGACTAAGGGATGGAAGACTTTCCGTCTGAGCAACACCGATTCAGCCTACTCTACTATGGAACAGATGAACGACGGCAACATCGCCTTCTTCTATGAGGAGACCCATCAGAAGGGTGGCTACGACATGGTGTTCTACTCGCTGCCTCTCGACAAGATTACTAACGGCGAATACGTTGCTGGTAAAGTTAAGAAATAAAAAAAAGGTTGCAAACCATAATGGTCTGCAACCTTTTTTTGTTTGGTTATTCTATTGAGATATAATGTCGTTATTGCGAATTACATCATGCCGCCCATGCCACCCTGGCCCATAGGCATTGCCGGAGCCTTTTCCTCTGGCTTGTCGCAAATGAGGCACTCAGTGGTGAGGAACATACCTGCGATAGAGGCAGCATTCTCAAGAGCTACGCGCTCTACCTTAGCCGGGTCGATAACTCCAGCCTCACGCAAATCCTCGTAAACATCCTTGCGTGCGTTGTAGCCGAAGTCGCCTTCGCCCTCGCGAACCTTCTGAACAACAACTGCACCTTCGCCACCTGCGTTCTTAACAATCTGACGAAGCGGCTCCTCGATAGCACGACGTACGATGTTGATACCAGTCTGCTCGTCGGCATTGTCACCCTTCAGATTCTCAAGAGTCTTCTGAGCGCGGATGTAAGTTGTACCGCCACCTACTACAACGCCTTCCTCCATGGCAGCACGTGTAGCACAGAGAGCGTCGTCAACGCGGTCCTTCTTCTCCTTCATCTCAACCTCACTGTTGGCACCAACGTACAGAACGGCTACGCCACCTGCGAGCTTTGCCAGACGCTCCTGGAGCTTCTCCTTGTCGTATGAGCTCTTGGTGTTGGCTATCTCGTTCTTGATCTGAGCTACACGGTCGGCGATAAGCTCCTTCTGACCGGCACCACCTACGATAGTAGTGTTGTCCTTGCTTACAGTAGCCTTCTCGCAAGTACCGCAGAGGTCGAGTGTAGCCTTGTCGAGGCTCAGACCCTTCTCCTCGCTGATTACAACGCCACCGGTAAGAGTAGCAATATCCTCAAGCATAGCCTTACGACGATCGCCAAAGCCAGGAGCCTTAACTGCACAAATCTTCAAGCCACCACGCAAACGGTTTACTACCAATGTGGTCAATGCCTCTGAGTCAACATCCTCAGCGATGATAAGCATCGGACGTCCGCTCTCGGCTGCCGGCTGCAGGATAGGCAAAAGATCCTTGAGGTTGCTTATCTTCTTGTCGTAGATAAGGATGTATGGGTTGTCCATAACGCACTCCATCTTGTCAGCGTC